>NZ_CP099399.1:2700000-3000000 GCF_024721175.1 Rhizobium sp. Pop5
TGGCGATCCTCGGCCAGGTTGCCGCCGGCGTCGCCCATGAGATCAACCAGCCCGTTGCGACCATTCGCGCCTATGCCGACAACGCCCGCACCTTTCTCGACCGCGGCCAGACCGCGCCCGCCGGTGAAAATCTCGAAAACATCGCGGCGCTGACGGAGCGCATCGGCGCGATCACCGAGGAATTGAAGACCTTTGCCCGCAAGGGCCGCGCGGGTGCGGAGCCGACTGGCTTGAAGGACGTCATCGAAGGCGCGGTCATGCTGCTGCGCAGCCGCTTTGCCGGGCGCATGGATACGCTCGACATCGACCTGCCGCCGGCCGACCTGCAGGTCATGGGAAACAGGATCCGCCTCGAGCAGGTGCTCATCAACCTGCTTCAGAACGCGCTGGAGGCTGTTGCCCCGAAGGCCGATCTCGGCCGCGTCGAGGTCAGGACTTCGGTCGATGCGGAGACTGTGACGCTGACCGTCTCCGACAACGGCCCCGGCATTTCGCCCGAGATCCGCAAGGGGCTGTTCACGCCCTTCAACACGTCGAAGGAAAAAGGCTTAGGCCTCGGGCTTGTCATCTCCAAGGACATCGTCGGCGATTACGGCGGCCGCATGGAAGTCGAGAGCAACGACGAGGGAAGCCGGTTCATCGTTCACCTGAGGAGGGCTTGAGACCATGGACACACCGAGCCCGGTCGCGCTGATCGACGACGACAAGGACCTGCGCCGCGCCACCGCCCAGACACTCGAACTCGCCGGCTTTTCCGTTTCGGCCTATGACGGCGCGAAAGCGGCGCTGGCGGATCTGCCGGCGGATTTTGCCGGCCCCGTCGTCACCGATATCCGCATGCCAGAAATCGACGGACTGCAGTTCTTCGCCACGCTTAAGGACATGGATGCCGACCTGCCGGTGATATTGATGACCGGCCATGGCGATATTCCGATGGCCGTCCAGGCGATCCAGGATGGCGCCTACGATTTCATTGCCAAACCCTTTCCGGCCGACCGGCTCGTCCAGAGCGTGCGCCGCGCCAGCGAAAAACGGCGGCTCGTGCTGGAAAATCGCATGCTGCGCAGGGCTGCCGAAAATGCGCAGGAAACCTTGCCCCTGATCGGCCAGACGCCGGTCATGGAAAACCTCCGAAACATTCTTCGCCACATCGCCGATACCGATGTGGACGTGCTTGTTGCCGGCGAAACCGGCAGCGGCAAGGAGGTCGTCGCGCAGATCCTGCATCAATGGAGCCGCCGCCGGAAGGGCAATTTCGTGGCGCTGAACTGCGGAGCGCTGCCCGAAACCGTCATCGAAAGCGAGCTGTTTGGCCACGAGGCCGGCGCCTTTACCGGCGCCCAGAAGCGGCGCATGGGCCGCATAGAACATGCAAGCGGTGGCACCCTCTTCCTCGACGAGATCGAGAGCATGCCCGTTGCCACGCAGGTCAAGATGCTGCGCGTGCTGGAGATGCGCGAAATCACGCCACTCGGCACCAATGAGGTACGTCCCGTCGATCTGCGCGTCGTCGCGGCTGCCAAGATCGACCTCGGAGATCCCGGTGTGCGTGGCGATTTTCGCGAGGATCTCTATTACCGGCTGAATGTCGTGACGATCTCGATTCCGCCGCTCAGAGAACGCCGCGACGATATTCCGCTGCTGTTTTCCCATTTCGCCGCTCGCGCCGCCGAGCGCTTCCGCCGCGATGTCCCGCAGCTTTCGGAGAATGTTCGCCGCCATCTCGTCACCCATGCATGGCCGGGCAATGTCCGCGAGCTGTCCCACTATGCCGAACGGGTGGTGCTCGGCGTTGAAGGCGGAGGAACGGCGGCAGTTCCCCAACCGCCGACGGGCGGCACGCTTCCCGAACGGCTGGAACGCTATGAGGCGGAGATCATCCGTGACGCGCTCTCGGCCAATGACGGCGACGTGCGCCGCACCATCGAAGCGCTCGGCATTCCCAGAAAGACCTTCTACGACAAACTCCAGCGCCACGGTATCAGCCGCGGCGGCTATGCTTCCCGCAAATAGGCTGTTTAGACTTCCACCAGTCCCAGCTTCTTCACCTGCCGGATCGTCAGCATGGTGCGCACGGTATCCACGTGCTCGTTCGCCGTCAGCACTTCGATGACGAAATCCTGGAAGCTGGTGAGGTTTTCCGCCACGCAATGCAGCAGAAAATCGCTGTCGCCCGAGACCATCCAGGCCTGGCGCACCAGCGGCCACTCGGTGGTGGCGGCGGCAAAGGACTTGAGATTGCCTTCCGACTGGTGCTTGAGGCCGACCATGCAGAAGGCGACGAGGTCGAAGCCGAGTTTCGGGCTGTTCAGCATCGCGTGATAGCCCTCGATGACCCCCGCTTCCTCGAGCTTGCGCACCCGGCGCAGACAGGGCGGTGCCGAGATGCCGACGCGGTCGGCGAGCTCCACATTGGTCATGCGGCCATCGGCCTGCAACTCCCGGAGGATCTTTATATCGATGACGTCGAGTTCGGTCCGCCCCACATCATTGCCTTTCTTTAATTCTCCGCGGGGAGCTTCTATATAAAGCCGCGGAATACGCAAGAAAGTTTCACTGTGATGACGGATTCTTGCACAACAGGGCGATTTGCCTTGTTGGTAATGCAAGGCTGCCCTTGAATAATAGCATTGGACGTTCATAAATGGCGCATGGACCGCGAAACGGCCGCAATCGCCACCTAGCCGCCGCTCTCCTGCCAGTCGAAAGGAAATGACATGCCTGCCCGCCACACGAAGGTGCTCATCATCGGTTCCGGACCCGCCGGCTATACTGCCGCGGTCTATGCCGCGCGCGCCATGCTGAAGCCGGTCCTGATTGCCGGTCTCGAACAGGGCGGCCAGCTGATGATTACCACCGACGTCGAGAATTATCCGGGCTTTGCCGATCCGATCCAGGGTCCCTGGCTGATGGAGCAGATGCTGCAGCAGGCAAAACATGTCGGCGCCGAGATCGTCAACGACCTTGTGACCGAAGTCGACACGAACCAGCGCCCCTTCGTCGCCCGCACCGACAGCGGCCAGGTCTGGACCGCCGATACGCTGATCATCGCCACAGGCGCCAAGGCCAAGTGGCTCGGCATCGAGAGCGAGCAGCATTTCCAGGGCTTCGGCGTTTCGGCCTGCGCCACCTGCGACGGCTTCTTCTACCGCAACAAGGACGTGATCGTGGTCGGCGGCGGCAACAGCGCCGTTGAGGAAGCCCTCTATCTCTCCAATATCGCCAAGTCGGTGACGGTAGTGCACCGCCGCGATTCTTTCCGCGCCGAGAAGATCCTGCAGGAGCGCCTCTTCGCCAAGGAAAACGTCAAGGTGCTGTGGAACACAGAGGTGGCCGAAATCACCGGCACACCGGCCAAGCCCCCGATGCCGCAATCCGTCTCCGGCGCGCGCCTGCGTGACCTCAGAACCGGCGCGATCACCGAAATGGCGATCGACGGCGTTTTCGTCGCGATCGGCCATGCCCCGGCGACCGAGCTTTTCAAGGGCAAGCTGAAGCTGAAGGACAATGGCTATCTCTGGACCGCGCCGGATTCGACAGCGACCAGCCTGGAAGGGGTCTATGCCGCCGGCGACGTGACGGACGATACGTTCCGCCAGGCGATCACCGCCGCCGGCATGGGGTGCATGGCCGCACTTGAAGCAGAGCGATACCTGACGGGCCACATGCCCGTCGCCGTGGCCGCGGAGTAAGATCGGCATGAGGGGCGGGGGAATGCCATTGGATTGGGACAAGCTGCGTATTTTCCACGCAGCTGCCGAGGCGGGTTCGTTCACGCATGCGGCGGACAAACTGCATCTGTCCCAATCCGCCATCAGCCGCCAGGTCAGCGCGCTGGAGCAGGATGTCGGCACCAAGCTGTTCCACCGTCACGCGCGCGGCTTGATTCTGACGGAACAGGGTGAACTGCTTTACCGCACCGCCCATGACGTGCTCTTGAAGCTCGAAACCGTGAAGATGCAGCTGACGGAAACGACGGAGACGCCGTCCGGTAAGCTGCGCGTCACCACGACAGTCGGCCTCGGCCAGGGCTGGCTGACCGACAAGATCCAGGAATTCCTCCAGCTCTATCCCGATGTGCAGATCCAGCTCATCCTCGACAACGAGGAAGTGGATGTGAACATGCGCCATGCCGACTGCGCGATCCGCCTGCGCCAACCGCAGCAATCCGACCTCATCCAGCGCAAGCTCTTCACCGTGCATATGCACGTCTATGCGGCCCCCTCCTACATCAACCGCCACGGCGAGCCGCAGAAGATCGAAGATCTCGACAATCACCGTATCATCACCTTCGGCGAACCGGCGCCGAGCTACCTGCTCGACGTCAACTGGCTTGAGGTCGCCGGCCGCTCCTCCGACAACAAGCGCATCCCGCATCTGCAGATCAACAGCCAGACCTCGATCAAGCGCGCCTGCCTGCTCGGAATCGGCGTCGCCTGCCTGCCGGATTACATCGTCGGCCGCGACCCCGGCCTGATCCAGCTGGCGATCAATGCCGATGTCCCCTCCTTCGACACCTATTTCTGCTATCCCGACGAAATCAAGAACGCCGCCAAACTGAAAGCCTTCCGCGATTTCATCGTCAGCAAGGCCAGAAACTGGAATTTTTGAGCCCTGACTTGTCGACTTTTTGCATACTATGCAGAAGACGCATGACTGGCATGCACAAATAAGGGTTGCCGTTTGCCCATTAAACCACCATATCGCACATAGCTGATGCACATGGTGGCTTTTCCTCCCAGTTCCACCGCATTAGCTGTTCCCCTCTGGAGGTTTTTGACCTTCACACTTATAAGGGCCCTGGTTTTCCAGCGGCCCTCTTTTTTTGCCTTGCCTCCTCGATAAATGCCGCACCGCAAAAAAATTGTGCGGCGCATAGCAGGCATGCACAAAAAAGCATTGAAACCTGCCTAAGGAAGCACCATATCCAATTCAGCTGATGCATTTCGTGGTTTCTCTCCCAGTACCACCGCATTAGCTGTTCCCCTCTGGAGGTTTTTGACCTTCACAATTCAAAGGGCCCTGGTTTTCCGGTGGCCCTCTTTTTTGCCCAAAATTTGCGCACTCCCTAAAGACCATCACCTCACGTCACCGTGATTTGCATATCGGCGCTTGCCGATCGATATATCGATCAAAGACGATTTATAGTTCGGTAGACGACGATGGACAAAGACGAGATCATCAAGGCAATCGCCCATCCCACCCGGATGGACATTCTGAACTGGCTGAAAAATCCAGGGGAACATTTTCCGACGCAGGAGCATCCCTTTGAAATGGGTGTCTGCGCCAGCCAATTCGAACGCTGCGGCCTCTCGCAATCCACGGTCTCGGCCCATCTCGGAACGCTGCATCGCGCCGGCCTCGTCACCACCAGGCGCGTCGGTCAGTGGATCTTCTACAAACGCAATGAAGAAATGATCGCCGCTTTCCTCAAGCAGCTAGCCCAGGATCTCTAGAATGCCCCTCGCCCTTCTCGTCCTTGCCTTGAGCTCTTTTGCGATAGGCACAACGGAATTCGTCATCATGGGTCTGCTGCCGGAAGTCGCTGCCGACCTCTCCGTCACCATCCCCGAGGCCGGATGGCTGGTGACAGGTTATGCGCTGGCGGTCGCGATCGGCGCGCCCGTCATGGCCATTTCCACGGCGAAGCTGGAGCGCCGCACAGCACTGATTGCCTTGATGGCCTTCTTCATCGCCGGCAATCTGCTTTGTGCCCTGGCGAGCGACTATTGGGTGCTGATGATCGCCCGCATCGTGACCGCGCTCTGCCACGGCGCCTTCTTCGGCATCGGTTCGGTCGTCGCCGCAGGTCTCGTCTCGGAAGACCGCAAGGCCCGCGCCGTGGCGCTGATGTTCACCGGACTGACGCTCGCCAATGTCCTCGGCGTGCCGCTCGGCACCGCGATCGGCCAGGCCTATGGCTGGCGCGCCACCTTTGGCGTCGTCACCGTCATCGGCATATTCACCATTCTTGGCCTGATCGCCATTCTGCCGAAGGACAAGAAACAGGAAAACGGCAGCATCCTGCGCGAAATCGCAGCACTCAGAAATGGCGGCCTGTGGCTGGCGCTCTCCACCACCGTCTTCTTCGCCGCCTCGATGTTCGCCCTCTTCACCTATATCGCGCCGCTGCTGCGCGATGTCACCGGCGTCTCGCCGGAAGGCGTCACCTGGACCCTGTTCCTGATCGGCCTCGGCCTGACCGTCGGCAATCTCATCGGCGGCAAGCTCGCCGATTGGCGCCTCGGCACGACGCTTGCCAGCGTCTTCGCCGCCATCGCCGTCACCTCGCTCGCCTTCAGCTATACGAGCCGCTTCTTCATTCCGGCTGAAATCACCCTCTTCCTCTGGGCGACGGCAAGCTTTGCCGCGGTGCCGGCGCTTCAAGTCGGCGTCGTCGGTTTCGGCAAGGATGCACCGAACCTCGTCTCGACGATCAATATCGGCGCCTTCAACACCGGCAATGCGCTCGGCGCCTGGGCAGGCGGCCTGGTCATCGATGCCGGCTTCGACCTCACCCGCGTTCCGCTCGCCGCAGCCCTGATGGCCCTGATCGGCCTGGGTGCCACGGCGCTTACCTATCTCTCCGCCAGGGGCCGGGCCGCCCTTGCTCCTGCCGAGTGATCCTCCCGCAAAAGAAAGGACTATCATGGCCAAGCTTTTCGAACCCGCCAAGGTTGGCGACATCACGGTCAAGAACCGCATCGTCATGGCGCCGCTCACCCGCAACCGCTCGCCGGGCGCAATTCCGAACGACCTCAACGTCGAATATTACCGCCAGCGCGCCACGTCGGGCCTGATCATCACCGAAGCGACCGCGATCACCCATCAGGGTCAGGGTTATGCCAATGTGCCCGGCCTTTATACCAAAGAGGCTCTCGACGGCTGGAAGCGCGTGACCGAGGCAGTCCACGCTGGCGGCGGCAAGATCGTCGTCCAGATGTGGCATGTCGGCCGTATCTCGCACACGACGCTGCAGCCGAACGACGCCAAGCCGGTCTCCTCGACCAACCGCGCCGCCAAGGCCAAGACCTATCTGGTCAGTGCCGACGGCAGCGGCAGCTTTGCCGACACCTCCGAGCCGCGTGCGCTCGAAACCGCTGAAATCCCCGGCATCGTCGAGGATTACCGCAAGGCCGCCCGCGCCGCGATCGATGCCGGTTTCGACGGCGTCGAAATCCATGGCGCCAACGGCTACCTTCTCGACCAGTTCATCCGCGACGGCGTCAACGACCGTGCCGATCAATATGGCGGCTCGATCGAAAACCGTGCTCGCCTGACCTTCGAAGTCGTCGATGCCGTGGTGAAGGAAATCGGCGCCGGCCGCACCGCAATCCGCATCTCGCCGGTGACGCCGTCGGGCGAAAGCTACGATTCCAATCCGCAGGCAACCTTCACCCATGTCGTCGAGGGCCTCGCCAGATACGACCTCGCCTATATCCACGTCATCGAAGGCCAGACCGGCGGCGACCGTGATTATAAGCAGGGAGACAATCCCGCCTTCGATTACACGGCGCTGCGCCAGGCTTATGAAAAGGCGGGCGGCAAAGCCGCCTGGATGGTCAACAACGGTTACAATCGCGAACTGGCGGTCGGTGCCGTCGAAAGCGGCCGCGCCGATCTCGTCGCTTTCGGAAAGCCCTTCATCGCCAATCCCGACCTCGTCGAGCGCCTTGAACACAACCTGCCGCTCAACACGCCGGACCAGTCGACCTTCTACGGCGGCACCGACAAGGGTTATATCGACTATCCCACCCTCGAAAAGGTCGCCTGAGCCTTTCTATCCGCATTAGGAAATTCCACCGAGAGGTCCAGCCACTTACCTAGGTGAGGAATCGTCTGGATGATCCATAGCAATGCCTCCTACAACGCCGGTTGTCGGGGGCATTGCCAACGCCAGCGATTTTCTCGGCTTATAGGCTGCTCGTGTCTTCCCGCACCTTCAGAATACGGTCGATAAGACCCCATTCAAGTGCTTCCTCCGCCGTCATGAAGCGGTCGCGATCCATCCCGCGCTCAAAGTCTTCGTAGGAACGTCCGCAATGCTCCGCGTAGAGCCGCGTCATGCGTTGCTTGGTCTTTAAAATTTCCTCGGCATGAATCAGCATGTCGGAAGCCTGCCCTTGAAAGCCGCCGGAGGGCTGGTGAATGAGGATACTGGTATTGGGCAATGCGGCTCTTTCGCCGGGTTCGCCTGCCATCAGCAGGAACGATCCCATTGAACGGGCCGTCCCCATGCAAAGTGTATGAACCGGAGCACGGATGAAGCGCATGGTGTCGTACATGGCAAAGCCGCTGGTCACGGCGCCGCCCGGCGAATTGATATAGAGGTTGATGGGCTTTTTGGGATTTTCCGCTTCCAGGAACAGCAGTTGCGCGCAGACGAGCGCCGAAACGGTATCGTTCACCTCGCCATTGAGGAAGATGATCCGCTCGCGCAGAAGCCGGGAATAGATATCAAAAGATCGCTCCCCCCGGCTGGACTGTTCTACGACCATAGGGACGAGTTGCATCGCTTCGCGCATCGGCGACCTCCAGACTTTCAGAATTGCCAGACTTTCAGAATTTAAGGGGGATGCTCGCCGTATCAGGCGGCGAGCATGAGGGGCGGGCTGTTGCTGTTCGCCGCTCTTGCCATTCCATCGAATCTTGCGTCCGTCAGTTCGTGGACGATCCGAAGGCAAGTGCCGCCAGTGGCATTCGGGGTGATCGTGAACGTCACGGTACTTTCAAGGAAAGGCGGATTATCGTCCCGCAGCTTGTAGCGAACTTTCTGGCCGGGGGTGACGGTGATCGCATCGGGATCAGCCAATGCTTCTTTCGGCAGCCATCTTTCCCGAAGTTCGGGAATGGTGACAGCACGCCAGACCTTTTGCGGCGGATCGCCCAAGTCAAACTCCAACTCGACGCCGCTATCCTGCTCCTTGGTCTTCCCTTCGTTCATTGATCCATGTCCTTCAGCAAGACTTTGAGTGCTGCGATACGCTCCGGCCAATAGGCGCGGTATTTTGCGAGCCACTGGGCGATGAGAACCAAGCCATCGGGATCGACTTCGTAATTCACGAAACGCCCCTGCCGTTCTTCCCTCACGAGTTTTGCACTGCGCAGAACTGCGAGGTGTTGCGACATCGCCGGCTGGCTAATCTCCATGCCTTCGCGCAAGGCACTCGCGTTCATGCTCCCTGCCGCCAGCTTCTCAAAGATCGCACGGCGGGTCGGGTCTGCCAAAGCTCGGAAGAAGTCATTCTCGATCATGCGAACACATAAGCACTGACTTATGCGATTCGCAAGCTATTTCGAGGCAGCTTTCTGTTGCCGCGGAAATCCTAAGTTCGACGACTGATCTCTCGGCCTCAAAAAATGACAGGAATTCCTTTCGCAAAACCCCTGTGCAAGCGACCCGAGTTTTGCAATCGAGAAGTGGGATTTCTGCATTCAGTATCCCTATATAGGACGCATGTTTGCTTCCTATCTCAATCGCTGGTCGCTCATATCGGACGGCGAGCCCATCATCACCCATTCGAGCCGCCTGCTGCCGGTCCTCTGGCAGGACAGGCCCGCCATGCTGAAAGTCGCGACCGATATCGATGAACGATACGGCGCACTGCTGATGCAGTGGTGGGACGGCGACGGCGCGGCCCATGTTTACGCCCACGAGGGCGACGCTGTACTGCTGGAAAGGGCAACCGGGAAACGCTCGTTGCTTGCCATGGCGATGGACGGCGAAGACGATGAGGCGAGCCGCATTCTCTGTCGCACGGCAGCCCGGCTGCATGCGCCGCGCGAAAAACCGCTGCCCGATCCCGTGCCTCTCAGCCGCTGGTTCCGCGATCTCGAGCCGGCCGCCGACAAATATCGCGGAACGCTTGCCGATTGCTCCGCAATTGCCAACGCCCTCCTTGCCGATCCGCGCGAGCTCGCCGTCCTCCACGGCGATATCCACCACGAGAATGTCCTCGATTTCGAGGCACGCGGCTGGCTGGCGATCGATCCGAAACGGCTCCACGGCGAGCGCGGCTTCGATTTCGCCAATATCTTCGCCAACGAAGAACTGCCGACCATCACCGATCCCGCCCGTTTTCGCCGCCAGCTCGCCATCGTCTCAGCGGAAGCCCGGCTGGAGCCGAAACGCCTGCTGCAATGGATCGCAGCCTATTCCGGCCTTTCCGCCGCCTGGTTCCTCAGCGACCCCAACTTTGAGCAGGCCGAAACGGCCTTGACGGTCGCGCGGATCGCGCTGTCCGAGCTTGACATCTAACCGGCATCCTGCAGCGAATGTTCGACGAAGGCCGATGCCGCGCCATGATGCGGCTCCGGCAGGCAGCCGAGCGCCACGAGTGAAGCTCTCACTGCCTCATCGATCGGCGTCCGCGGCTCACTGCCCAGTTCAGCCACAAGCTTGGCGTTGCTCATCCTGAGCGGCACCTTCCAGAGATAGCGCATCTCCTTGATCTCCTGCATGATGGGCATAAAGGGCGCGGCGAGCGGCATGATCCACCAGGGAAAACGCCCGATCTTCGCCTTGCCGCCGGAAACGCGCTTGATCGCTTCCGCCATCTGCATGCCGTCCGCGTCCCAGAAGCCATTCATATGATAGACGGCAAAGGGCGGCAGCCGATCGGCCCGATCGACGAGCTGGACGACGGTTTCCGCCATGTCGGGCAGATAGGCCCACTGATGGCCGACGCCGCGCCGCCCCGGATTCCGGATCGTGCCGACCGGCTTGCCCGGTGTCACAAAGCCGGATGAGAACCAGCTGTTGGCCGTTGCGCCTGGACCAAAGAAATCGCCGGCGCGAACGATGATGGCACCGACGCCCGATCGCGATGCTCCCTCCAACCGCTTCTCCATCTCGACGCGGATCGCACCCTTCTTCGTCACCGGATGCTGCGGGCTTTCCTCCGTCGGCGCCGGCAGGGCGTCAGAACCGAAATTGTAGACGTTACCCGGCAGCACGATACGCGCGCCGACGGCGCGGGCGGCGGCGATGGTGTTGTCGAGCATCGGCAGCACCAGCCTCTCCCAGTCGCGGTAGCCGGGCGGGTTGACGGCATGGACGATCAGACCGGCGCCTTCAGCGGCCCGCAGCACGTCGCCGGCATTCATCGCGTCGCCCTGCACCCATTCGAATGCCGGCTCGTTCTTGGATGCCTTGGCGGCGTCGCGGTTGAGCGCCCGGATGCGCCAGCCGCGCGCCAAAAGCTTGCGCGCGATTGCGCCGCCGATACCGCCGGTGGCGCCGAGGATGAGCGCCGTGCTCTTCATATCTTCACTCATGACAATCATCTCCTTGGATTGGATGAGCTCATTATGCCTTCGACTTGAGATAAACAAAATTGACGAAATAAGTGCACCTGCTATACATAAATATATGGATATCGAACCAAGTTGGGATTTTTACCGCAGTTTCCTGACCGTGCTCCAGCAGGGGTCCCTTTCGGCCGCCGCCCGCGAACTCGGGCTGACCCAGCCGACGATAGGCCGCCATGTCGATGCGCTGGAGCAGGCGATCAGCGCGGAGCTCTTCACCCGATCGCCGAACGGCCTGCTGCCGACCGACGCCGCACTGGCGCTGAAGCCCTATGCCGAAACGCTGGCGGCCACCACCGCCGCCCTTTTGCGCACCGCATCCAGCCAGCCCGAGCGTGTGGCGGGCACCGTCCGGGTTAGTGCCAGCGAAGTCATCGCCGTCGAAGTGCTGCCGGACATTCTCGGACCTCTGCAGGAGAACCATCCCGAACTCGAAATCGAGCTCTCGGCTTCCGATACGATCGAAGACCTCGTGAATCGGGAGGCCGATATCGCGGTACGCATGGCCGAGCCGCAGCAGGATGCGCTCATCGTGCGCCGCATCGGCGATATCCCGCTCGGTTTCCACGCCCACCGCCGCTATCTCGAACGGCACGGGATTCCGCAAACCATGGCAGACCTCGCCAGCCATCGGCTCATCGGCTTCGACCGGCAGACGGCCTATGTCCGCATGATGATGAAACGCCATCCGGCGCCTGAAGGCATCAAATTCTCCTACAGGACGGACAGCAATCTTGCTCAGCTTTCCGCAATTCGCGCCGGCGTCGGCATCGGCATCTGCCAGACCGGACTTGCACGAGAGGATCCTGATCTCATGCACGTCCTGCCCGATGCTTTCGAGATCCCGCTCGGCACATGGGTGGCCATGCATGAGAGCTTGAAAACGTCGCCGCGCTGCCGCGCCACCTTCGATGCGCTGGTCAAAGGCCTCCAGGACTATCATCGTTATTCGACTGGCGACTGACCCTGAAATCGGAATCGATCTTCACCGAGAATCATGCGCAAGTCGCGAAGCGATGGGATGGAGATGATCATGCACAAGCCGGTTGAACTTGTGAGCTACGACCCGCAGTGGCCGCAGGCCTTCCTGCGCATTCACGACAAGCTGCTGACCTGGGTACCCCAAGCGCTCTCTATCGATCACATCGGCAGCACCTCGATACCGGGAATGACCGCCAAGCCGCTGATCGATATCGACATCGTTGTTCCCGGCCTCGAGCATATCGAGGATGCGACGCGGGTACTGCTCTCGCAAGATTACGAGCCACGCGGCAACCGCTACGACGGCGAGGTTTGGGCATTCTTGTCGAGAGGTTCCGAGCCAGCGGAACGGGTCTATCTTTGTCCGGCCGGCAACCGCACGCATCGAAACAGACTGGCTTTCCGGGATTATCTGATCGCACATCCGCAGGCGGCGACCGATTATGCCGCGCTCAAACATAGGCTGGCTGCGGAATTTAGAATGGACGGCGATCGCTATACAGCAGAGAAACGCGAATTCGTCGATACGATCGTCATGCAGGCATTGACGGGGAGCCGCTAGCGTCCGGCGCTCTGCGATGCTCCGGACGCGCGCTCATGCCAGAGACCATCCACCACTTCGGTTTCCGGACGGTCACCGCCCTCGGCATATTCCTCATGCCACTTGCCGTTCTCGTCCTGCCAGCTGATCTCGGCGGAATCGCCGCCGACCTGCTGTTCGGCCGCGACAATACGGGCGGCCTCAAGCGCGTCGGCATGGCTGGGGAATGCTTCGGAATAGACGCCTCCCAGTCGGTAGGCCCAGCCGCCGTCGTGCGGCACGACTTCATAGACCACCTTGATCATGCATGTCTCCTCATCTTCTTCTGGCGCAATCGCACGCTTCCGGACAGAGTCCGGATCATCGCGGCTGCTTGACGAGAATTCGAGGACGCCGCGATCTGCATTCCGGCCCCGATGACGTCGAGTATTTCATTAAACGGCCAAGACTGCAAATGGCAGAGTACCGGAGCGCGCTTCCCATCCGAAATCAGTGACTTAGATACAAGGCATGAATCGGAACGAGAGCCGGGCCTTGAAGATCGCGTCACGCTTTAAAGAGGAAAAGTTTCTGGTCATCGCATTCGCCGTGGCGGTGATCGCCTATTTTACGGAACACGCGGTCATCGAAATGGGACGCGGCGTCGCCCTGATTGCCGCCGCTGCCCTCATCGGCACTATCGTGCTCGTCTCGATCCGTGTCGCCCATCACGCCGAACTCCTTGCCGTCAAGGTCGGCGATCCCTACGGCACGATGATCCTGACGCTTTCGGCCGTCGCCGTCGAAGTCATCATCCTCGCCATGATGATGACTGGCGAGGGTTCTGCCTCGCTGGTGCGCGACACAATCTATTCGGCGCTGATGCTCGATATCAACGGCATTCTCGGACTCGCCGCCCTGCTTGGCGGCCTCAAGCATGGCGAGCAGCCCTATAACGACAATTCCGGCAAGACCTACGGCGTGATGATCCTCACCGCCATGGGCATTTCGATGATCGTTCCGGAATTCGTGCCGCGCGATAAATGGCACTATTATTCCGCCTTCACCATCATTGCGATGATCGCGCTCTACGGCCTCTTCCTGCGCATGCAGGTCGGCCAGCACAGCTATTTCTTCAGCTACAGCTATCCGCGCCCTGAGCGGAAGACGGAAAGCCAAGACGACCACGGCTCCGACGAGTCGACGGCAGTCTCGATCGTCACCATTCTCGTCGGCGTCGTCGTCATCGGCGGGCTTGCGGAGTTCATGTCGGCCTTCATGACCGAAGGCCTGCGCGGCAGCGGCGCGCCGGTCGCGGTGACAGCCGCCGTCGTCGCGGCGATTTCGGCAGCCCCGGAGATCCTCACAGCATTGCGGGCAGCACTCAGGAATCGCATGCAGGCGACGGTCAACATCGCCATGGGCGCCTCGCTATCGACGGTGATCCTGACGGTGCCGGTCATGGAGGGAATCGCGCTCTATACCGGCCAGCCCTTCATCATGGCGATGACGCCTGTGCAGACGGTGATGGTCGCGATCACGCTGATTGCGGCAGCGATCAACCTCAACGACGGCGAAACCAACGCCATCGAGGGCATGACGCATTTCATCCTCTTCGCCACCTTCATCATGCTGACGGCGCTGGGGCTGTGAGGTCTCTCCTCCTCCCGGGCGGGGAGAAGGAGAGCAGGCAGTCTTAAGCGCGCTGCTGGACGAAGAGCATGCGCTCACGAGCCGCGAACCACTCTTCCGCATAGTCGTCGTTCTTGTACTCCTCGAAATACGGCCCGCCATCGGTGAAATGGACGTTCTTGGCGTCTTCCCGATAGTCGTATTCGTTGACGAGGTAGTTCCAGGTCACCGGCAATTCGCCGATGAGGTCGTCGTTATCGAGCCACTTGAACTGATGCAACTGCAGGCCCGTCGCCGTGTTGACGAAGTCGGGCGTCAAGGCCCGGCATTTGTCATTGTTGAAGAGGATGAAGCTCGACCAGTTCTTCTTTTCGTACTTGGTCTGCGTCTGGCCGAGGAACTTCGTCTCGATCTTCGGCTGGTAGTCGTGCTTGACGCACATGGCGGCGTAACGATCGTCGCGCAAGGCCCACAGCTCGGCGATATCGACGCGCATCAGCATGTCGCAATCCATGAAGATGCTCCAGCCCTGATAGCCGCTGAGATAGGGCGTCAGGAAACGCGAAAAGGAGAATTCCGTCGATTGCAGTGCGTTGCGCTCGCGGGTGAAGACCCCGCCGAGATTGGAAAGCACGATCGGCGAGAACTCCACCGGGATCGACGACTTCTCGATGATGCTCTGTGCGAGGACGTGATAGGCGACGACTTCCTTGGAATCGAATCCCACGAAAATCCGGACGGTCTGCTGTTCCATTTTCTACCTCGATGGCCCACGGTCGTGAGCGTTATAAAGAGTTGAACCGGTATTCGAAGCAGCCCGAGCCTGCCGGCAAGGGCCTGCGACAGTCATTCCTTCGACTTTTCGAGAAAGCGCTGCTTACGGGTTTTCGGCTTGAAGCGCCGGAAGAAATTCTCAATGGCGCGGATGGTTTTGGTGACGGACATGAGCCTGTCGATCTGGCCATTCGCATTGTCGAGCCGCTCCGATAAGACTTCGGCCGCCGTCATCGCGATCTCGATCGGCGGCACCTGGGGAAAGCGTTTGGCGAGCGCCGAATAGGGGCTGGCATCGACGCCGCCCATCATCGAGATCGACCCCATTCTGGCAAAGAGGCGCAGGAAGATCTGCTCGAACGTCCAGTCGTGCACGTCGAAGACTTTCCACTTCTCGCTCCTCTTCGCCGAAAAACCGGCAAGCACGATCTTGCCCGGCAGTTGCAGGTCGGCGAGCCACAGCGCCAATGCGAAGCCGCTCGTCGCGATCCTGCCTACCGGATAGAGATCGCCGAGTATTTGCGTCAGATCAAGGTGGCGAGCTTTCGCGCCTTCGAAGCGGCTCTCCTCGCTGAAATTTTCCTCCGTGGCGACGCGAACATTGACGATTCCGAGGAAATCGTCGCCCGTGAAGAAGCGCAGGACATCCGCCACTTCGCGCCTGTGCACGATATTGGCGCCCATCACACCGCTGCGGGCCACCAGCACGGCATTGCCGACGAAAGGCTCGTCGAGAACCTTGTAGACCTTGTTGAAAAAGACGTAGAGCGCCGTTCCGGGCAATTCGCTGCGCAGCCGCTCGAAATCGACCGCCTCGCTGTTTGCCACCAGCACGATATGGGAATAGCGCGACAGCAGCGCCTTCCATGCCTCTGGCGTCAGGAAGTTGAAGCCGCCGTCCGGGGCGTTGATCTGCGTATTGCTGGGGGTTGCTTCCATATCGGCTCACATGCACTTTCCAAGGACGATGGGCTCTGCACGCCGCATTAGCTGTTGCCGAAATAGGCGCGCGTCTGGGCGAACCGCGTCCGGCCGCTGATCCGCTTTCCAAGATAGTTGAAGAACCCCCCGATACGGCGCGTCACCGACGGCTGCGTGCAGAAGGAGGCCCACGGCGTATCGCGGAGATCCTCGACGTAGCGCTTGGCCATCCGGCGATGCACCCAGGGAACGGTCGCCTGCCATGGTTTCCGTCTTCCGGTAAAATGGAAGATTGCCGGCCGGGCGACGAAAGGCACAAGCCCCGTCTGCGTGTTGAAGCGCAGATTGAGCACCAGCCAGTCGCCGTCAAAGGTGACGTTCAGCACATCCTGGTCGTTGTACTGGAAAAGATGCGACCGCTCTTCGAAGGTTGCCCGCGTCGTGGCGAAAAGCCCCCTCGCCCGGCAGACCGACCAATCGAACAGCAGCACGCCGGCATTGAAGTAGCGGCCGCCTTCGCGCATGCCGATCTTACGCTGCCGCGCGCCTGATTTCTCGGGAAAGGCCATGATGTAATCATCGACCGCGGCGAGCGCCTTTCCTTGCATATCCATTGTAAAGAGCTCGTCGAGGGGCGCCACCGCCAGCACGTCGGCATCGAGATAAAGCAGGCGCTCGACATGAGCAGGCACGTGCAGATCCATATAGAGCCGCGCCAGCGTCGCCATGGACCAGCGTCCCCGGGTCTGCCGCGCTGCATCCGGCGTCTCGTAGGGCAGCACCTTGATCGTCATGCCGTGCACCCGCGCAAAGCTTTCGACCTCTGCGATCTCCTTCGGCTGGAGGTCGATGCCGAGAAGCAGGAACTCCACGGGAGAGCCTGCGAGATTGCGCTTGACGGAAAGCAGGGTGCAGCAGGCGGCCGGCAACATGTTGACATCCGAACATACGATAACGGCGCTCTGCTGCAAAATCACGGCTCCCGAAGTGGCGACTTAAACTTGATGCCGGATATCTAGTTGGTTTGGCGTCGGCCCGCAACCGCAGATAACCCGCCGAACCGTCGCACCTCGTCACGTTTTGAATCGGATTTCAATGACTTGCGAGGCGAAGCGGAATCCAATGCGCAGCCTGTTGAATCCGAATGTGAGATCAGAGCCGCAACGCAAGCAGATGATCTGCGAGCAGCCGGTTGACTATCACAAGCTGCAAGCGTTCCCTCCGCGCTTCTGATGCGGCGCGAGATCGAATACCGGCCGGCCGTTGCGTGTCACCACCACGGTCTCGCACACCTCGACACATGCAGCCACATCGTCAACGCCGCCCAAACAAAAGGCCCGCCGTCGCCGGCGGGCCTTTGATCGATGCTGCAGCAATCCGCTTACTTGCAGGCGCCGCAGAAGCGCTGGATGCGGCGGCAGGCTTCTTCGAGAAGCTCTTCCGATGTCGCATAGGAGATGCGGAAGTTCGGACCGAGGCCGAAGGCCGAGCCGTGAACGACGGCAACGCCTTCCGATTCCAGAAGCTCCGAAACGAAATCCTCGTCCGTTTCGATGACCTTACCCGACGGCGCCGTCTTGCCGATCAGGCCGGCGCAGGACGGATAGACGTAGAAGGCGCCTTCCGGCACCGGGCAGACGATGCCCTTGGCCTGGTTCAGCATGGAAACGACGAGATCGCGGCGGCCTTCGAAGATCTTCTTGTTCGCCGGGATGAAGTCCTGCGTGCCGTTCAAAGCTTCGACGGCAGCCCACTGGGCGATCGACGTCGCACCCGAGGTCTGCTGCCCCTGGATCATGTCCATCGCCTTGATGAGCTGAAGCGGGCCGGCCGCATAGCCGATACGCCAGCCGGTCATCGCATAGGCCTTGGAGACGCCGTTCATCGTCAGCGTGCGGTCGTAGAGTTTCGGCTCGACTTCGACGGGCGTGGCGAACTTGAAGTCGCCATAGGTCAGGTGCTCGTACATGTCGTCCGTCAGCACCCAGACATGCGGATGCTTCATCAAAACGTCGGTCAGCGCCTTCAGCTCGGCATGCGTATAGGCAGCACCCGTCGGGTTGGACGGCGAGTTGAAGACGAACCACTTGGTCTTCGCAGTGATCGCCTTTTCGAGATCGGCGGGCTGGAGCTTGAAGTTATGCTCCTGGGTGGCCGAAACGAAAACCGGCGTGCCACCGCAGAGCGCCACCATCTCGGGATAAGACACCCAGTAAGGTGCGGGGATGACGACTTCGTCGCCGGGGTTCAGCGTCGCCATGAAGGCGTTGAACAGGATCTGCTTGCCGCCGGTGCCGACGATCGTCTGTTCCCAGGAATAGTCGAGACCGTTCTCGCGCTTGAACTTCGCGGCGATCGCCTTGCGCAGCTCGGGGATACCGGAGACCGGCGTGTACTTCGTCTCACCGCGATTGATCGCGTCGATGGCCGCCTTCTTGATATTGTCCGGCGTGTCGAAATCCGGCTCACCTGCGCCGAGGCCGATCACGTCGCGTCCTTTGGCTTTCAGCTCGCGCGCTTTCTGGGAAACGGCGATGGTGGCTGAAGGCTTCACACGGGAAAGAGCATCGGCAAGGAAGGCCATGATATCGGTCCTATTGGTTGAAACGGGCAGAAAGCCGGGACCGGAGTTCTGCGGTTAGCTCTATGTCCAATGTATGACAGCATTTCAAGCGCAAAGGCGTGATGGGGGCAATGATTCTTATTGATCGTTTCGCAGCACCGGCCACCCGACCGGCCGACCGCTCTGGACAAACGGCTGCAGGCGGCAAAATCGCCCTCCGAAAATTTTGAATCAATTTCTGAAGTCGTCCGGATTTATCCCTTGAAATCAGAAGCATCGTCGGATTCGGCGATCGCCATGAATAAGCCGCAACAAATGCCGCGCGCCGCCGCAATTCCGTCGCGAGCCCGCCGAGATCGAAGCCGCATCATTCTCTCATCCAAAATTGGTTATTGAGGGTAGGCCAATGTTCCTGGAAGATGAGTTTGCCGTCCGGCGCATGCGCATGCGCCGGGTCTCCATTTCATGTCTTGTCGCCATCACCGCCTTTGTCGCCTGCATCACCGCGATGGCGGGACTTGCCTCCGCCGCCCGCGCCGAGACGCGGCAGGCATCCAGCCAGTTCGTCGCCTTTGTCCGGCCGAACGACGTCAACAGCGGCTCGCTGCTCTTCCCGTCGAAGGAGCCGGGCTTCTTTGTCGAAGCGCCGCGGCTGAAGACCGATGTCGCAATCGACGTCTCCGGCCCGATCGCCAGGGTGAAGGTGACGCAGCGCTTCCGCAACCCGAGCCAAGGCTGGGTCGAGGGCACTTACGTCTTCCCGCTGCCGGATAATTCCGCCGTCGACGCGCTGAAGATGCAGATCGGCGAACGCTTCATCGAAGGCCAGATCAAGCCGCGCCAGGAGGCTCGCGCGATCTACGAGCAGGCCAAGGCCGAAGGCAAGAAGACCGCACTTCTCGAACAGCAGCGGCCGAACATCTTCACCAACCAGGTCGCCAATATCGGCCCCGGCGAAGAGATCGTCGTGCAGATCGAATACCAGCAGACGGTCCACCAATCCGGCGGCGAATTCTCGCTCCGCTTCCCGATGGTCGTAGCGCCGCGCTACAATCCGGCGCCGATCGTCCAGACCGTCGAGTTCAACAATGGCGCCGGCTTCGCAGCGCCATCCGACCCGGTGGAAAACCGCGACAAGATCGAAGCCCCCGTGCTCGATCCGCGCGAAAACGCCAGGATCAATCCGGTCGCGCTGACCGTCAATCTCAAGGCCGGCTTCCCGCTCGGCGACGTCAAATCCTCCTTCCACGAAGTCGATATCCGGCAGGATGGCGACCAGACGAGGACGATCAGTCTGAAGGGCGACGCCGTTCCCGCCGACAAGGACTTCGAACTCACCTGGAAGGCCGCGCCGGGCAAGACGCCGAGCGCCGGCCTGTTCCGCGAAGTGACGGATGGCAAGACCTATCTGCTCGCCTTCGTCACCCCGCCCACCGCGCCGGATGCGGCAGCCCCGCCAAAACGCGAGGTGGTCTTCGTCATCGACAATTCCGGCTCCATGTCCGGCCAGTCGATCGAGCAGGCAAGACAGAGCCTGGCGCTTGCCATCTCCAGGCTGAACCCGGACGACCGCTTCAACGTCATCCGTTTCGACAACACGATGACCGATTACTTCAAGGGCCTCGTCGCAGCGACACCCGACAACCGCGAAAAGGCCATCGCCTATGTCAACGGCCTGACCGCCGACGGCGGCACCGAAATGCTGCCGGCCCTCGAGGATGCGCTGCGCAATCAGGGACCTGTCGCGGCGGGAGCGCTGCGCCAGGTCGTGTTTCTCACGGATGGCGCGATTGGCAACGAACAGCAGCTTTTCCAGGAAATCGCGGCAAACCGCGGCGATGCCCGCGTCTTCACCGTCGGCATCGGCTCGGCGCCCAACACCTATTTCATGACCAAGGCGGCCGAGATCGGCCGCGGCACGTTCACTGAGATCGGCTCGACCGACCAGGTGGCAAGCCGCATGGGCGAACTCTTCGCCAAGCTGCAGAATCCCGCTATGACCGATATCGCTGCAAGCTTCGAAGGCATCACGGCCGAGGACATCACGCCGAATCCGATGCCTGACCTTTATAGTGGCGAACCCGTCGTGCTGACCGCGGAACTGCCGCAGGTAAAGCCGGCCGGCAAACTGCAGATCGTCGGCAAGACGGGCGATCAGCCCTGGCGCGTCGAGATGGACATCGCCAATGCCGCCGACGGAACCGGCATCTCCAAGCTCTGGGCGCGGCGCAAGATCGACGATTTCGAAGCCCGCGCCTATGAGCGTCAGGAGCCGGCAGCGCTCGACAAGGACATCGAGACGGTGGCCCTTGCCTACCATCTCGTCTCCCGCGTCACCAGCCTGGTCGCCGTCGACGTCACCCCCTCGCGGCCGGCGAATGAGCCGCTCGGCTCAGCGAAGCTGCCGCTCAACCTGCCCGAGGGCTGGGATTTCGGAAAGGTCTTCGGCGAAAATGCCGTGCCGCCTGACGGCACGGAACGTCACGGCGCAGCCACACCTGATGGAAGTGCCGAACCGGAACAGGCCGCAGCGGCAACGCCCGAGATCGCTAGCATGATGGCCGCGGCGCCGACGGCGAAAGCCGCCACCCTGATCGCGCGGAAGACCTCGACCGTGAACCTGCCGCAGACGGCAACCCGCGCCGACGAACAGATCATGCGCGGGCTCACCATGCTGCTCTTGGCACTGACGGCGGCAAGCGGGCTCGCCGTCTGGCGCCGCCGCCTCAAGGGCCTGATCACACCCGGAGCCAAACGCAATGGTCTCTAGGCTCCCCCAAAGCCAGGCTGAGGAAGCGGTCGAATTCGAGCCGCTTCCAACCTATCTGGAACTCGCCATGGCCGCTGCCACGGCCCACGACAGGCCGAAAACGCGGAGAAGGAAAGGCTTCTTCCTTTGGCGTCTTTCGCCGATCGAAAGGATGATCGCCTTCGCAATTGCCGGTCTCGCCCTTTACGGCCTGGCACTGATCGGCGACGGTTTCCTGCTGAAGGCGAAGGCGGAGCTCTCGCAGGTCTTGCTGAAACGCGCCTTTGCCGCCGAGCTGCGCGGCGAAGAGAGCAAGCCTTGGCCCTGGGCCGATTTCACCACGGAAGCCAAGGTGCGCGCGCCGCGCCTCGGCAAGGAGGCGATCGTACTCGCCGGCGCCTCCGGCGAAGCGCTCGCCTTCGGTCCGGCCTGGCTTTCCAACACACCGCAGCCCGGCGACGAAGGCACCTCCGTCATCGCCGCCCATCGCGACACGCATTTTCGCTGGCTGCAATATATAAGGCCGGGCGATGCGATCGAGGTCACCCGCCGCGACGGCAAGGTCTTGACCTTCAAAGCAGGTGAAGGCCGCATCGCCCGATGGGATGCAAGCGGCATCGATCCCGCCTCCGACGGCCGCCATCTGGTGCTCGCCACCTGCTGGCCCTTCAATGCCTCCGAGCGTGGACCGTTGCGCTATATCGTCGAAGCGGAGCTGGTCGACAGCCAGGCGACCGGCTCCATTCAACCGGCGAACACAAAGCCGTTATTGCAGGCCGAGTGAGGGTTGAAGCCGTCCCCTGCCCGCTCCACGTTCCGCATGGAGAGACGACGGAAAAGCCAATGAACAGAATATCCGCCTTCCATTTCGCCGCAGCGCTGGTCCTGGCGAGCGCCGTTTCGGCCGACGCGGCCGATACCGTCAACACGCAAGGCCCGACCCTCCACGTCGAAAAACTCGCCGACGGACTCGAGCATCCCTGGGCGGTCGAGGTGTTGCCCGATGGCGGCTATCTCGTCACCGAGCGGCCGGGCCGCATGCGCATCGTCCGTGACGGCAAAGTCTCCGTACCGATCGGCGGCGTGCCCAAGGTCAGCGACCGTGGCCAGGGCGGCTTGATGGACGTGGCGCTCGCACCGGACTTCAAGACATCCCGCAAACTCTATTTCACCGCCGCCATCGCCAACCGCAAAGGCTCCGGCACCGAAGCCTTCAGCGCCACGCTTTCCGCCGATGAAAAGAGGCTCGAGGCCGTGACGCCCGTCTTCACCATGCGGCTCTTCACCTCGGGCAGTATCCAATATGGCTCGCGCATCGCGATTGCTCCCGACGGCTCTTTGTTCATCAGCGTCGGTGACCGCGGCGACCGCGACCGCTCGCAGGATTGGAAGGACGACGCCGGCTCGATCGTTCACATCAATGCCGACGGCAGCATCCCGGCCGATAATCCGTTCAAGGACGGCGGTAGGGCGCTGCCGGAAATCTGGTCGAAAGGCCATCGCAACCCGCAAGGCATCACCTTCGATGCCAAGGACGGCAAACTCTACACCGTCGAACACGGCGCGCGCGGCGGCGACGAGATCAACCAGCCCGAGCCGGGCAAGAACTACGGCTGGCCGATCATCACCTACGGCCGCGACTATTCCGGCGCCAAGATTGGCGAAGGCACCGCCAAGGAAGGGCTGGAGCAGCCGCTGCATTATTGGGATCCATCAATGGCGCCCGGCGCGCTCGTCGTCTATCGCGGCGCCATGTTCCCGGAATGGGACGGCAATTTTCTCGTCGCGGCGCTGAAATTCCAGCTGCTCTCGCGCATGCAGCGTGACGAGAGCGGTGCCTTCGTCGCCGAGGAGCGCCTGTTCGAAGGCGAATACGGCCGTATCCGCGATGTCATCGTCGCGCCCGACGGCGCGCTGCTGATGGTGACCGACGAGGACGACGGCGCGCTGCTGAGGATCTCCAGAGCCGAAGCCAACAACGGCTGAGAGGTCAGAGCGAGCCGCGCAATTCCTTGCGGATGACGAATTTCAATCCGGACCAGACATCGTCGACAGCGCAGACCTTGACGTCGACCAGACCGGTCGGAAGCAGGATCTCCCGCAGCACGCCCTCTGTCACGTCGGTCGGCCTGTGCGAACTCTTCTTCGGCCAGGAGATCCAGATCATGCCGTCCGGTTTCAGGATATGTAAAAGCACGGGCGCAACAGCCTCCAGCAGCGCTCGTTCAGCGGTGAACAGGTGCACATAGTCGAATATGCGTTCAGGCGACGCGGGAAGCGCGCGCACCAGCGAAGCAAAACCGTCGAAACCGTTGATCTCGCCGATCGTTTCGGGAACATCGAGAAGAGCAGCCACCTGCCCCGGCGCAAGGCCGAGCTTCCTGGCAAGCGGAGTCCCGGAATATCCTGCCTCCATGCGGCTCGCGGCCGACCGCTCGTTGCCTTGCATGCCTTACCTCCAACGATTGGCGTGAAGTCTTCGCCCTTGCCTATAAGAAACGCAACTGCTAACCGCCGGGCATACCTCCCTTCCCAATCGAGGACGACATGACGCGCGTTCAGGCGAATCTCCTTCTGTTGCTTGCAGCCGCCATCTGGGGCGGCGGCTTCGTCGCGCAATCGACGGCAATGAAGGCAATCGGCCCCTTCTGGTTCATCGCCTTGCGTTTTGCCGTCGCCACAGTGGCTGTGGTGCCCTTCGTTGTCTTCGAAGCCCGCAAGGCAAGGGCAAAGACAAGCGCGCGCCATGCAAAACTCTACATCCTGACCGGCCTTGCCCTTTTCGGCGGCGCAGCCACGCAGCAGATCGGTCTGCAGACGACGACGGTGACGAATTCCAGCTTCATCACCGGCCTCTATGTCGTGTTCGTGCCGCTGATCGCCGTGTTCTTCCTGCGCCGTGCCCCACATTGGATCATCTGGCCGGGCGCAATGATGGCTGTCGCCGGCATCTATCTTCTGTCCGGCGGTCATCTCTCGGCATTGACGGTGGGCGATCTTCTGACTGTCGTCTGCGCCGTCTTCTGGGCGATCCAGATCACGCTTGCCGGCACCACCGTTTCCGAAACCGGAAGGCCGCTCGCCCTCTCGGCCACGCAATTTGCCGTCACCGCGGTCTGCGCGCTCACCATTGCCGCAGCTGTCGAACCGGTCAGCCTTTCGGCGATATGGGCGGCGGCACCTCAGATCCTCTATGTCGGCATCTTCTCCTCGGGCCTCGCCTTCGTGCTGCAGGTGATCGGCCAGCGTTACACCTCGCCTTCGCAGGCGGCGATCTTTCTCTCGTCCGAAGCTCTCTTCGGCGCGTCGCTCGCAGCCCTCCTGCTCGGCGAGACGATGCCGGCGACTGGTTATACAGGTTGCGCGCTAATGTTTATCGCTATGCTTGTAGTCGAGCTCGTTCCCGGATTTGCCCGCCGGCGCCTGCCAGCCAGCTGAACACGCGTCCAAATATGGGTGAATGCCGGATTCGAAAAAATTTTCAAATGGAGTGCAAAAGCGCGTTTACGTTGCATTTTTGGCAAATTCTGCCCGGAACTTACATTGCAGACGATATAAAACGTTAATCATTCCCCATTCGCGGCGGAAATTTTGCTTTTTTGCGCAATTTGGATATCGGCGGGGGTGTGCCCGCAAGGATACGTTAAAAAACTTTTGCTTGCCAAAATCCTTTAAACGCAGCACTCTCGGCTCGTTCGGGCATTTTGCGAGCATGGGAAGTCCTTCAGTATTTGCGCGCCGGGAACGCTAATATCCCGGTCAGCCGGTTCCGATAAGGCAGGCGAAAGTTCTGCCTGGAACAGGCCGAGGTAGAGGGGACCTTTTTCTCACATTTCAAGAATTGCCTGCCAACACCTCCCGCAAGGAGGCAATGCTATGATGCTGCCCGTGTGGATGGCGGGCAGAGAGAAAAGGACCTGAGGCATGGCCGAGACTGGCACTGTAAAATTCTTCAATACCGACAAAGGCTTCGGCTTCATCAAGCCGGACCGGGGCGGCGCCGATATCTTCGTTCACATTTCTGCCGTTCAGGCCTCTGGCCTGGCCGGTCTGACGGAAAATCAGAAGGTAAGCTTCGACACGGAGCCGGATCGCCGCGGCAAGGGCCCCAAGGCAGTCAATCTGCAGATTGCCGGCTGAGCCCTTAACAAGGCTGTCGAATTCGAGTTGAAGCCCGGCAGCAATGCCGGGTTTTGTCGTTCAGCCTTCGTTCAGCTATAATTCTTTAGGACTATCACCATCGAGAAGGAACCGGCGTTCGGTTCCCGGGGATTAGGACCTACACTTATGAACAGGCTCGCCAAAACTCTTCTTCTGACAGCAACGGCTGCCGCGCTCACTCTCTCCGTCATCGGCGAAGCATCGGCCGGTGACCACCACTGGCGCCATCATAACAACGACGCCCTCGTCGGCGGCGCTGTCGGCCTCGCCACCGGCCTGATCGTCGGCTCGGCCATCGCCAACGCCAACAACGGTCCTGTTTACGATGAGCCCCGCTACATCGACCCGCCCTACCAGTCGGGATATTATGAGCCCGCTCCGGTCTACCGCGCCCCGCGCCGCGTCTATGTCGAGCAACCGCAATATGTCGAGCAGCCGCAGTATGTCGAGCAGCCGCGATACTATGCTCCGGTTCGCACGGCGGTAGAGCCCTGGTCGCCGCAATGGGAGCGTTACTGCTCCTACCGCTACCGCTCCTTCGATCCGCGCAGCGGCACCTATATTGGCGGTGACGGCCGCAGCCACTTCTGCACCGCCGGCTGATCGCTCAACGATCCCTAGAGCGGCTCACCTTTTCATGGAAGCGCAGAACCGCTCTAAATTTTTGTTTTTACGCAAAGCGCCGCCTTCCCGCGGCGCTTTTATTTTGGCCTCCTTAACCGGCCTTCTTCTCCCAAGGCATCGGCCCCACTTCCGTATCCCGATCGAAATCGGTTGAGACGCTGACAGCGCGCCATTCCTGGTCCGACCTGATGCGCACCGCATCGGCTTTTTCAACATTGCGCACCGCGTCGCTGCCGAGCAGCAGTCGCAACGGCGGTTCTTCGAGACCGGCAATATGGATGACGGCCGCGGCCGCTTTGGCGGGATCGCCGGGCTGTCGGCCGTCATACTCACGCTGGAAACGCACCGTCGCCCCGACCGTATCCGCATACTCCGCCCGTCCCTCGGCCAGCACCGTCGAGGCGCCGGCGAAATCCGTCCGGAAGCCGCCGGGCTCGATCACCGTTACCTTGATGCCGAAAGGTGCGACTTCTTTCGACAGCACCTCGGAAAAACCTTCGACGCCGAATTTCGCCGCCGAATAGGCGCCGCGTCCAGCAGGCCCGATGCGCCCGCCGACGGACGAGAACTGAATGATACGGCCCGTGCCCTGCCCGCGCATCAGCGCAATGACCGCCTTGGTCATGATGATGGTCCCGAACAGGTTGGTCTCGATCTGGGCGCGGAAATCGGCAAGGCTGGTGTCCTCGATCGAGCCGACATTGCCAAAACCGGCATTGTTGACGAGCACGTCTAGGCGCCCGAATCTCGCCACGCAGGCCTCGACCGCCGCGGCTGCCGCCGCCTCGTCGGTCACGTCGAGCGGCAGCGTCAATACCTGACCGCCATAACGCTCGGAAAGATCGGCAAGCTGGTCGGGATTGCGCGCCGTCGCCACCAGATTGTCTCCGGCGGCCAGAACCGCCTCGGCCAGCGCCCGGCCGAGACCGCGCGAACTCCCCGTAATCAACCACACTTTCGACATCGGAAACCTCTCCTTGATTGGCTCCCGGCCCATGTATGTTCTATTGTTTCCGATCGAAAGAAGGTACCGGCAAGATCTATACGCACCTCGAGGTAACTGAAGTGACCAGCGACATATTCGATTTCTGCTGCAACATGACGGACGAACAGGATTTGCGGGCGCGCACCTTGATCGAGCGGGCCGCGGCGAAGTGGCCGCTGCGCATCCTGCACACGCTCTCCGATGCCGGCGCACCCTTGCGCTTCTCACGCCTGCTGGAAAGGGTCGAGGGCATCAGCCAGAAGGTACTGACGCAGACACTGCGCACCCTCGAAAACGATGGCCTTGTCATCCGCACGCTCTATCCCGAGATTCCGCCGCGGGTCGAATATGAATTGACGCCGCTCGGCCGCGATCTCCTCATGCAGGTCGTAACGCTCTGGCGCTGGATCGTCGAACGTCTGGACGATTTCGATGCACGCAAAGCCGTGAAGCTGACGGCAGCGAGTTAAGCCGGAATGCGGATCGTCGCCCTCAGCCCGCCGAGCGGGCTGTCGCCGAGCATGACGTTGCCGCCGTGGCTGCGGGCAATGTCGCGGGCGATCGCAAGGCCAAGCCCGGTGCCCGACGCATCGAGATTGCGCGCCGAATCCAGCCTGAAGAACGGTTTGAAGACGTCCTCACGGTTCTTTTCCGGAATGCCCGGCCCGTCGTCGTCAAAGACCACGGTCAGCCATTTGGCATTGTGCTTGGCCTCGATGTCGAGCCTGTGCGCATAACGTTGCGCATTCGAGGCCAGGTTGGTGACGAGGCGCATGAAGGCGTTCGGCCGGACGGATATGTCGTCGTCGCCTTCGATCGAATAGTTGAACGTCTTGCCGCGCAGGGCGAAATCGGATTCCAGCTTCTGGAAGATCTCGCTCAGTTTCAGCTCGCCGACATCCTCTTCGACCTCGCCGCGTGCGAAGGCCATGTAGGCCTCCAGCATCGTCTGCATGTCGTTGACGTCATCATTCAAACCGTGCAGGTCGGGATTGTCGCCGGCGAGCGCCAATTGCAGCTTGAAGCGGGTGAGGATGGTGCGCAGATCGTGGCTGACGCCCGAAAGCATTGCCGTGCGCTGCTCGATCTGCCGCTCGATTCGCTCGCGCATCTGGATGAAGGCAAGGCCGGCGCGCCGAACCTCGTCGGCGCCGCGCGGATAGAAATTGTCGGCCTTCTGCCCCTTGCCGAAGCTTTCGGCCGCCCGCGCCAGCGTCAGGATCGGCCGGATCTGCCCGCGCAGGAAGAGGATGGATATGCCGATCAGCACCAGCGAGGTGCCGACCATCCAGACGATGAAAATATGGGTGTTCGAAGCATAGGTCTGGCTGCGCTTGGCCAGCACCCTGAGGATCTTGTTCTCGAGCTTGATGCGGATCTCGACGAGGTTCGAATTACCCACAGTGTCGATCCAGAACGGCCGATGGATCTCGTTGGTGATCTCATCGCTGAGGATGCCGTCGAGGATCGAGAAGAACGGCTTCATGCGCGGCGGCGGCAGGTCGCCGTCCGGCTCGATCGAGATCTGCAGGTTGAGCTGATCGCGCGCGATGCGAGTGATATCGCCATAGTCCGAATTCTGCGGATAGGTCTCGACGATCTCGATGATCGCGGCGATGTCGCGGGTAACGGCAAGCGACAGCCGCTCCGTTACCATCTGCCAGTGGCGCTCCATGAAGACGGCGGCGACGACCGATTGCAACAGCACCATCGGAATGATGATGATCAGCAGCGACCGAGCATAGAGCCCGGTCGGCAACCGGCGGCGCAGCCAGCGGACGATCCAGCGCCAGCCCTGCGCGGGAGTGCGGTCTTCCCGCCGCAAGCTGTCCATTGTCACCATCAGCGCCGGTCCTGATCTCTATCTCTTTGTTTTAGCGCAATTCCGGACGCAAACCGTTCACATTTTTGCTGGAATTGCTCTAGTCGATGCTCAGCCTGTATCCGATACCGCGCACGGTCTGCAGCCAGACGGGGTTGGCCGGATCGTCCTCGATCTTGCGCCGCAGCCGGTTGATCTGCACGTCGATCGTCCGCTCGCCGACCTCGGTGTCGTTGCCGATCAGTTCGTGGCGGGGAATCGTGTCGCCGGCGCGCCGCGCAAAGAGCAGCATGATCTCCTGTTCGCGGTCGGTCAGCCGGATCA
The DNA here is from genome assembly GCF_024721175.1 of Rhizobium sp. Pop5. Lineage (NCBI taxonomy): Bacteria > Pseudomonadati > Pseudomonadota > Alphaproteobacteria > Hyphomicrobiales > Rhizobiaceae > Rhizobium > Rhizobium sp. Pop5. Next base: position 2,729,367 of record NZ_CP099399.1, read on the forward strand.
CCTCGCTCGCTCTCTTCAGTTCCTTGCGGGTGAGCGAGAAAGTATAGGGCCCGAACATGACCTGCTCGATCTTCGGCCCCTCGCCGCCGGCGTTGCGGCGCAGGATATTGTTGATGCGCAGCACCAGCTCGCGCGGATCGAAAGGCTTGGAGAGATAGTCGTCGGCACCCGCCTCCAGGCCTTCGATGCGGTTGCCCGATTCCGCCAGCGCCGTCAGCATGATAATCGGCACGTTCTTGATGGCCCGAAGCCCACGGGTGACGTCGATGCCGGATTCTCCGGGCATCATCACGTCCATGATGATGAGGTCGAAATCGAGCCCGGCGAGCTTGCGCTGCGCCTCAGCGCCGTCGGCGGCGACGGTGACGCGGAAGCCGTTCTCGGCGAGGTAACGATTGAGCAGGGCGCGGATGCGGGAGTCGTCATCGACCACCAGCAGATGCGCCGCATCGTCGGAAATTCCTGTCTTGACCGCCATTCAATCCGCCTTCTGTCTGTCCCGCATGCCTCTGAGGAATGCCTTTACGCCCTCTCGCGCCTCCGCAGAAGCACCATCGAATGCCCGCTCAATGCGGCGCGATTGGGGCTCCGCAAGGGCAAGCGCCAGTTCACGCCCCGTTTTCGTCGGATAGAGCTTGCGCTGCCGCCGGTCTTCAGGGCCGGCCACCTGGCGAATATAGCCTGAATCGATCAGCTGTTTCAGCACCCTTGCAAGGCTCTGCTTGGTGATCTTCAGCGTATCGAGAAGATCGGCCACCGTCATGCCGGGATTGCGATTGACGAAATGCACGACGCGGTGATGGGCCCGGCCGAAACCGCTCTTTTCGAGAATGGCGTCAGGATCGGAAACGAAGTCGCGATAGGCGAAGAAAAACAGCTCGATGATCTCGAAATCGATGATGTCGGTATCTTCCATCGGCGTGGCCAGCGGCTCCGGCTTGCCTGCTTTCGCTCCGGTCTGTCGTGACACTCGGCATTTTCCTTTCTCTTTCCGCGCATTTCGGAAATGCTTCGCGAAGATATGTCAGTTTTTGCGTCGCCATCTGCTTCCCGGAACTCTGCGGGAGCCCCGTCCGGACTGTATTACCCTACAGCGCCGCAGTCTTTCAGACGGGCAAAGGATTTGTAGCACTTGAATTGCTGCATAACGTCATTCTCAAATCGATTCCGATTTGAGGAACTATGCAGGAAAAACCAAGGCCCGCCCGCAACTCCGATGCAATACGTGATTTCCCCTTGCGTCTGTGGATAAAACGTAATGGGGACAACAATCAACAGGCATGGCGCATGAAGCGCCGGAGGAGTTTGAGGATGGCTTCAGTTATGATGCTCGACTATCCCAGGTCGCCCGAAGCCAAAGGCGCCAACATCTTCTTCATCAAGGACGGCGTCATCCAGACGCCGGTCCCGGATTGCTTCCTGAACGGCATCACCCGCCGGACCGTCATCGAACCAGCCAGGCGCCGCGGCATCGAGTGATCGAGCGCTCGATCCAGCCGGAAGAGCTTCCCGGCTTCAGCTCCGAAACGCTGCTGAACGACTATATGGTGGAAGTCTATCCGGCGGCGGTCGCCGCCGAATAAACGCCTCATGCAAATCGATCCGGCCAGGGAAACCTGCCGAAGCTTTTACCTATGCGCCCGCGCCATGACCACGCCGGCGAGCGTCGAGAGAATGCCGCCGCCGATGAGGGCGCCGATGCCCTCGGCGATCAGCCCGGTCATAGCCGCTTCGCCGCCGACCATGCTGAGCAGCATTCCGCCGCCCACACCGCCGATCGCGCCTGCGATCGTGCGAGCGACGACATTGAGCGCCTGCTGCTTCAAGGCGGCGCTTGCGGCGTTGCCGCCGATGGCGCCTGCAATCAATTGGATGACGAGCGGAAGTAGCGCTTCCATTTTTTCCTCCTGTGGCGATCTCCCCGATCGCCCGTTCATGCCGAACCCTCGGCATATTAGTATTTTATCATATTCAGGAGAAAAGCGTGAGAAAAATCAACCGATGCGGGATTAAGGCGCGCAGAAGTGGGAACGAGGCGGCCCGACACCGCCTCGCTTGTGACTTCTCATGCGTCATTGGTAGACGTAAACGATCCGGCGGGTACCGGGATCGACCAGGACGGGCCGGTCGTTGATCCTGGTATAACGATATTCGTAATCCGGAATCGTCTGGAAAGTGACGTCGGCAGGCACTTCTGCGCCGACCACGACATCGCCGCCGAGCCGCACGGTATCAGCCGGATTGGTCTCGATATAGGTCCGCACCGTCTCCGGTGGCGTGATCGTCTCGACAGCCCCGACAGGACCGATCAACTCATCCCAGGCGCCGGCTGCGGCTCAGCGGGCACGACACTGGCGGTCGACTCGTAGGTCACGACCGGAACGCCGATCTCGGTGCGGTGCTGTTCGACGATGACGGGAGTGCCGCCGCGGTCGACCTGCAGGTAATCGGCATAGACCCAGCCGCGCACGCCATTGAAATCGACGCGGCACCAGCGGCTGCCCTCGATGCAGCCGTCCAGCACCGCGGTCGAGCCACGGGTGGCAAGACCGACGGCCGGATATTGCGGGCCGGGGCCGGCGCGGACGTTGAGATCATTGATGGTTGTCGCCACCATCTCCGCTTGCGCAAGACCACCGCTCGCCAGGAGCACGGCTCCAGCCAACAGGATGTTTCTTTTCAAGGTCATGTGAGCGTCTCCTTGGTTTCGATGGCCGGACAACGCGCGGCGTTCCACGATGTTCCCGTGCGTTGCCCGCCGGGAAACGGCACGCATGAGATGCATCACGCAAACGCTTGAATAATCTGGATAAAATGCGATTTTTCCGACCCGTGCCGATGGCGGAAAGATTCATAAATTCTTGTTTCAGCCTGTCTTTTGGCCGTGAAACAATCCCGAAACGCAGAAGATTCCGGCTGCCCTCACCGTCGTTTCGGACTATATGCTGAGCATTCGAGACACCACGCGAGGCACTTATGGGCATGCTCCAGGCCGGCATCATCCCGGTTACACCCTTCCAGCAGAACTGCACGGTCTTCTTCGACCCCGATACCCAGGAAGGTGTTGTCGTCGATCCGGGCGGCGATGTGCCGCTGATCCTTCAGGCGATCGAGAAAAGCGGCCTGACCATCAAGGAAATCTGGCTGACACACGGCCATCTCGACCATGCGGGCGGCGCCAGGGAGTTGAAGGAAGCCCTCGGCGTCGATGTGGTCGGCCCGCATCAAGATGACCTGCCTCTGCTCCAGCGCATCGAGACCCAGGCCGAAAAATACGGCATAACGGGGTTGCGCAACGTTCTGCCCGACCGCTGGCTGAAGGATGGCGACAAGGTCTCCTTCGGCGCCCACGAATTCGAGGTCTATCACACCCCTGGCCATGCACCTGGCCACGTCATCTATTTCAACCGCGCGCAGAATTTCGCCCATCTCGGCGACGTGCTTTTCAACGGCTCGATCGGCCGCACCGACCTGCCGGGTGGCAATCATCAGCAGCTGCTCGATTCGATCCGCGACAAGGTGCTGCCGCTCGGCGACGACGTCGGCTTCATCTGCGGCCACGGCCCCGGCAGCCGCATCGGCGACGAGCGGCGCAGCAATCCGTTTCTGCAGGAAATCAAGCCTCGGTAAGCACTCGACGCGGGTGCATCATGCAAGACGCCCGACAAAGCGATGTGAGCTTTCGCTCACATCATCTTCTTGCCGTTCGGCACCGGCTGTTCGACCGCCGCAAGCACGATCGCGCCGTTCTCGTCCTCGAAGCCCAGCGTCAGCACTTCCGAGCGGACCGGCCCGATCTGGCGCGGCGGGAAGTTGACGACGGCGAGCACCTGCCGGCCTACCAGGCTTTCCAGCGTGTAATGCACGGTGATCTGCGCTGAGGATTTCTTGAGGCCGATCTCGGGGCCGAAATCGATGACCAGCTTGAATGCCGGCTTGCGCGCTTCCGGAAAGGGGCTCGCCTCGATGATCGTGCCGACACGAATGTCGACGCGCTCGAAATCGGCATAGGTGATCTCTTCGGCCATCTGGATCTCTGTCAGCCGGCCAGTTCTTCGGCCCGTTTGCGCGCAGCGGCGAGGGCCGCATCGAACAGGGGCTGCATGCCGTCCTCGGCCATCAGCACGGCGAGCGCTGCCGCCGTCGTGCCGCCTGGAGAGGTCACATTTTGCCGCAGCCGCGAGGCTTCGTCGGGGGACTGGTGCAAAAGTTCACCAGCCCCCGCGACCGTTTCCCGCGCAAGACGCATGGCGAGGTCCGCCTGCAGGCCGAGTTTACGGCCTGCTTCTGCCATGCATTCCACGAGATAAAACACATAGGCCGGACCGCTGCCCGAAAGCGCCGTCACGGCATCGATATCGGCCTCGTCAGGCACCCATTCGACCGGGCCTGAGACGCGCAGAAGGGCATGGACGCGTTCGCGCTGCGGAGCGCTGACCGCGGAATTGGCAAAGGCGCCGGTGACGCCGCGTCCGACCATGGCCGGTGTGTTCGGCATGGCGCGCACCATGGCGGCTTGGCCGAGATGCTTTTCGAGGAAGCCGAGTGTCTTGCCGGCTGCGACGGAAACGACGACCGTTTCCGGCCCGACAGCGCTCTTCACGGCAGGCAGCACCGTTTCCATCACCTGCGGCTTGACCGCAAGGAACAGCACCCCCGCCTTCAATTTTGGCGGAAGGACGGTCAGATGGGTCGCTCCCGCCTCGCCGATCGTCGCCAGCATCGCCTGCGACGGGCCGGGATCGACGACGATGACGGCCGAGCCCGGCACGCCGCTCTTCAGCCAGCCGGAGAGCATCGCCCCGCCCATGTTTCCGGCGCCGATCAGGACGACGGGATTTTTGGAGGAGAAAGCGTTCGCCGGCATCTTATGCCTCGCCGACCGTTTCGAAGAGCACGGCTTCCATCGCCTTCGCCGCGTCCATGCCGGACCAGACGACGAACTGGAATGCCTGGAAATAGGCCTCGCAGGTATCGAGCGCGCTGGAAAGCAGCACTTCCACCTGGCGGTTGGTGGGTTCCGCACCGCCGGCAAGCAGCAGCGACTGGCGGAAGATGACGACATCTTCCTGGCGCCAGAGGTCGAAATGCCCCATCAGCACCTGGCCGTTGATCGCCGAGAGCAGCTTGACCACCTCGTTGACCCTGATTTCGGGAACCTTGATATCGAAGGCGCAGCCGAGATGCAGCGCCTCGAATTCCTCCATCCAGGAGAAGGAGACATGATAGTCCGCCCAGCGGCCCTCGACCGTCATCGCGATCTCGTCCTCGCCGGACCGTTCGAACGACCAGTCGTTGTTGGAGGCCACGTACTCGATCATATCGACCGGGTTCGACTGACGCTCGACTTCCAATTCCATCAGGCTCATGCAGCACCTTCTTGACCGGAATGAATGCGAACTAACTTGGGGTACGAACACAAGAAAGACACACGCAAATACCGGAACCACCAATCGGATGATCGTTGAACCGCTGCCAGACTTTAACGCAGATAACCTGCCCGGAGCTTACCAAGTCGCTTCGAATCATCATTTAAAATCAGTGTATAGCGCCCCTTGCCACCTGCCAGCCCCCAGAAGGGAAAATAGGGCCAGCCACTGTGGAAAGGCTCTTCGAAATTCAATTCAGAAGGGAGAATAAGCGACTCTGCGAATTGGCTTTTTTGGCAGTGTCCACAGGTGGAAAAACTCACCTGAATTTTTTATGAAAGATGCGGCATGTGGCAATAAGGCCATGCCGCATCTTGTGTCGCATTGGGACTTTGAGGCAGATCCCGCATAAATGAGCAGCGGCCCTGCGATCGCGCCGTATTTAGCGGCTTTCGCCGGCAAGCTTTGCCTCGAGTGCGGCGATGCGGGCGGCAAGCGCCTCGTTTTCGTCGCGCGCCTTGATCGCCATCTCGCGCACGGCTTCGAACTCCTCGCGCTTGACGATATCCATGCTGTTCAGCCAACGCTCGGCCTGGGCGTTGAAGGCGGTCTCGATCTCCTTGCGGACGCCCTGGGCGGCACCGGCCGCATCGGTCATCAGCTTGGCGAATTCGTCCATGATGCGGTTCGTTCCGGTCGTCATGGCGTTTTTCTCCCTTCGCATGAGGTGAATTCAGCCCTTTGGGGCCTCGGGAATTGAGGTAGGGCTTCGCCACCCGCGATGCAAGCGCTTTGCGCGGGATAGGGCCTGCGTGGGACAAGCGCGAAAGAGCGATCACGAACAATGGACTTGACCGTCCGGGATCGCGGCGGCATGTTCCGCGCAACAAAACAGGTGGGAAAACCTTGCCGACAGCAGCCAATCTCCTTGCCATCATGCCTTTTCCGGATATCGATCCGATCGCCTTTTCGATCGGTCCGCTGGCGATTCACTGGTACGGCCTGGCTTATGTCGCCGGCATCCTGCTCGGCTGGGCCTATGCGCGCCGCATCGCCGCCAATGACAGCCTGTGGCCTGGTAATGCCTCGCCGATATCGCGTACGCAGCTCGACGATTTCATCGTCTGGGCGGCCCTCGGCGTCGTCCTCGGCGGCCGTCTCGGCTATATCTTCTTCTACGACCTTTCCGCCGTCCTGCGCGACCCGATCCGCGCGGTCGAGATCTGGAACGGCGGCATGTCCTTCCATGGCGGCCTGACCGGCACGACGATCGCCATGATCATCTTTGCCCGCCGCAATGCCATTCCGATCTGGAGCCTGTTCGACATCGTCGCCGCCGTCGTTCCCTTCGGCCTCTTCTTCGGCCGCATCGCCAATTTCATCAATGGCGAGCTCTGGGGCCGGCTGACTGACGTGCCCTGGTCCGTGGTCTTCCCGACTGGCGGTCCCTTCGCCCGCCACCCGAGCCAGCTTTACGAGGCCGGCCTCGAAGGCATCGTTCTGCTCCTGGTGCTGGCCGCGCTCGTCTATGGCATGCGCGCGCTGAAATGCCCGGGCTTCGTCACCGGCGTCTTCGTTTGCGGCTATGCGCTGTCGCGCATCTTCGTCGAATTCTTCCGCGAACCCGACGCCCAGCTCGGCTATCTCCTCGGCACGAACTGGCTGACCATGGGCATGGTGCTTTCTTCTCCGATGATCCTGCTTGGCCTCTGGGCAATGCTGAGGGCCCGCCGCCAGGCTGCGCTGCAGCTCTGACAACGGCAGGACGAGCAAGATGACCACCGCTTTAGGCGAAAAGATCAAGGCGATCATCCAGGCCAACGGCCCGATCAGCGTCACCGATTATTTCTCGCTCTGCCTCGCCGATCCCGAACACGGCTATTATCGCACCCGCGAGCCCTTCGGCCGCTCCGGCGATTTCGTCACCGCGCCGGAGGTCAGCCAGATCTTCGGCGAGATGATCGGTGTCTTCATCGTCCATGCCTGGCAGCGCCATGGCACGCCGGCCGGCGTGCGCCTGGTCGAGATCGGCCCCGGCCGCGGCACGATGATGGCTGACATGCTGCGCGTCATCGCCCGCATCGCTCCGCCGCTTTTCGACACCATGACCGTGCATCTCGTCGAAACCAGCGAGCGCCTGCGCGATGTCCAGAACCAGACGCTCGAGGATTACGGCGACAAGATCGCCTGGCACAACGGTTTCGATGAAGTACCGTCCGGCTTCACGCTGATCGCCGCCAACGAGCTGTTCGACGCGATCCCGATCCGCCAGTTCATCCGCACGCAGACCGGTTTCCGCGAGCGCATGGTCGGGCTCGATGCCGATGGCGAACTGACCTTCGCCGCCGGCGTCGCCGGCCTCGATCCCGCGCTTCTCCCGGAACCGGTGCAGAACCTGTCGCTCGGCACGCTCTTCGAGATCTCGCCCGCCCGCCAGGCCGTAATGATGGCGATCTGCGAGCGGCTGCGCGCCTTTGGCGGCACGGCGCTCGCCATCGACTACGGCCATCTCGTCACCGGCTTCGGCGATACGCTGCAGGCCGTGCGCATGCATGAATTCGATCCGCCGCTCGCCCATCCCGGCGAAGCCGATCTGACGAGCCATGTCGATTTCCAGCAGCTTGCCGAAACGGCGCTTTCGGCCGGCCTCCATCTGAACGGCGCCCTGCATCAGGGCGACTTCCTGACCGGCCTCGGCATCCTCGAACGTGCAGCCGCCCTCGGCCGCGACCGCGAGCCGCAGACCCAGCAGGTCATCCAGACCGCGGTCGACAGGCTTGCCGGCGCCGGTGAAGGCCGGATGGGCGAACTCTTCAAGGTCATGGCGGTCTCCCATCCCGCAGTCGATCTCATGCCCTTTCGTCCTGTGGATTGACAGGCCGCACGCGGCTGGGCCAACATCCCGCGCGAAACGCGCCGCAAGAACGATGCGCTTGGAAACATGACAACCCCTTCGAAACCTCCGGAATCACCGATGCAGCACGCGGCCTTTCCAGCACCGATCGAAAGCGCACTGCTGAACGAAGCAACGGACGGCACCATCCGCCACGGCTATTTCACCCGGGCCGGCGGCGTTTCCGAAGGCATCTATCGCGGCCTCAATGTCGGCCTCAGCTCCAGCGACGAGCGCGACAATGTCATGGAAAACCGCCGCCGGGTCGCAGCCTGGTTCGGCCTGCCGCTCGAGCGGCTGGCAACCGTGCATCAGGTTCACTCGCCCGATGTCGTGACGGTCGGCGCCCACTATGACGGCGCCCGTCCGGATGCGGATGCGCTGGTGACAGCAGTACCCGGCATTGCGCTTGGCGTGCTCGCCGCCGATTGCGGTCCGATCCTTTTTGCCGATCCGGGCAACCGCGTCATCGGCGCCGCCCATGCCGGCTGGAAAGGCGCGCTGACCGGCATCATCGAAAATACCGTCGCCGCTATGGAGGCCCTGGGCGCTGACCGCGACAGCATCGTCGCCTGCCTCGGTCCCTCGATCAGCCAGGCAAGCTACGAGGTCGGCCCGGAATTCGTCGATCGTTTCATTGCCGAAAGCCCGGATTACGAGCGTTTCTTCGCACCTTCCGCAACATCAGGCCACGCCATGTTCGATCTGCCGGCGCTGACCGTCGAGCGACTGGCCCAGGCCGGCGTACGCGCCGAGAGCCTCGGCCTCTGCACCTATCCAGACAGCGATCGCTTCTTTTCCTACCGCAGGACGACACATCGCAAGGAGCCGGACTACGGCCGCCAGATTTCAGCGATATCAATCAGGGAGAATTGAGCAGAATGGCACTCCACTTCGAAAAGGCTGAGTTCGCAAGCCGGCTTGCGCGCCTCACCGAAAAGATGAAGGAAGAAAAGCTCGACGCACTGCTGCTCTTCGCCCAGGAAAGCATGTACTGGCTGACGGGCTACGACACCTTCGGCTACTGCTTCTTCCAGACGCTGATCGTCAAGAGCGACGGCACCATGGCGCTCATCACCCGCTCGGCCGATCTTCGCCAGGCCAAGCATACCTCGATCCTCGACGACATCCATGTCTGGGTCGACAGGGTCAATGCCGATCCGACGCTCGATCTGAAGAACCTGCTGGTCGACATGGATCTGCTCGGCGCCCGCATCGGCGTCGAATATGATACGCACGGCATGACCGGCCGGGTCGCTCGCCTGCTCGACGCGCAGCTGGCCACCTTCGGCCAGATCGTCGACGCCTCCTATCTCGTCAGCCGCCTGCGCCTCGTCAAGAGCCCGACCGAGGTCGCCTATGTCGAACGCGCCGCCGTTCTCGCCGACGATGCGCTCGACGCTGCGATCCGGCTGACCAAGCCCGGTGCGGACGAAGCCGATATCCTCGCTGCCATGCAGGGCGCGATCTTCTCCGGCGGCGGCGACTATCCCGCCAACGAATTCATCATCGGCTCCAGCGCCGACGCCCTGCTCTGCCGCTACAAGGCCGGCCGCCGCAAGCTCGACGCCAACGACCAGCTGACGCTCGAATGGGCCGGCACCTACGCGCATTATCATGCAGCCATGATGCGCACGATCGTCATCGGCGAACCGATGCAGCGCCACCGCGAGCTCTACAACGCCTGCCGCGAGACCATCGAGGCGATCGAGACCGTGCTGAAGCCCGGTCACACCTTCGGCGATGTCTTCGACATGCACGCCAAGATCATGGACGAGCGCGGCCTCGCCCGCCATCGGCTGAATGCCTGCGGCTACTCGCTCGGCGCCCGCTTCTCGCCCTCCTGGATGGAGCATCAGATGTTCCATATCGGCAATCCGCAGCCGATCGAGCCGAACATGTCGCTCTTCGTGCACATGATCATCGCCGATTCCGATACGGGCACGGCGATGACGCTCGGCCAGACCTATCTGACGACGGCGGATGCGCCGCGCACGCTTTCGCGCCACCCGCTCGATTTCATCGGTCTTTGAGCGCTGGGATTGACCGGTGAGAATCCGGAATTGACAGAAGACGGTGCCCGCCCGCATAAATTCGGGCGGGGCTGACGCGATTGTGGGAAGGACGGACAAGGGATGACGCGAGCTGCGATTGTGCCCACGCTCCTGATCGTCACGGCCCTGCTGGCCGCCTGCAACACCACCGATGCGCTGACGCCGCAGGTCGATATCGGCGATTCCGCGGACGCTGTGCAGTCGAGCCCGGTAACGCAAAGGGAAGCCGAGCGTCTGGCGGGCACACGCCAGCAGGTCTTCGCCGGAAGCCCGCAGCAGGGCGGTTACCATCCCGCCTACCCTCAGACCGAGGATCAATCGCAGCAGACCTATCGGCCAGGCACCGGTGCACAGCCGACGACAATGCAGGAGCAGGCCGACGCCCTGTCGAGGAACGGCTCCTCACCGGCCGCCTCCGCTCCGATCGAGGGACAGTCGTTGCCGCCGGCGGCCGGCAGCCAGGCTGCCGCGCAGCCGGCCGAGGTGCGGCAGCCCCAACAGACCGCCACCCTCAATTCCGGCCCCTCCTCCGCCCGCGGCAATACGGTGCGCTTCCTGCCGATCATCGGCGCGCCGGTGCAGGCGGTGACGCCCCTCTCGCGCCAGCTTGGCGCCGAGGCGCGCGCGCACGGCCTCTCCATCAAGAGTTCGAACGATTCAAGCAGCGACTACATCCTGAAGGGCTACCTCTCGGCCTTCAGCGACGATGGCAAAGTCACCGTTGTCTACGTCTGGGATATTCTCGACAATGGCGGCGCCCGCCTCCACCGCATCCAGGGCCAGGAAAGCGTGCCGGCGGCCGCGGCCGATCCCTGGGCGGGCGTTCCGGCTTCGGTGATGCAGCAGATCGGCTCGAAGACCATCGCCGAATTCTCCTCCTGGCGGCAGACTCAGGGCGGTTAGTCACAAACTTTTTGCAAATATGGACCCCTGTGGCGCCTTTGCCCTTGCATTCACGGGGAAGCTGACTAATAAGCGCGGCTATCAGCGCATAACAGGCGGACCAAAATGAAGGTTTTCGCAGGCAATTCGAACCGGCAACTTGCCGAAGCGATCTGCAACTATCTCAATGTTCCCTTGGGGAGAGCCAGCGTCCGAAGGTTTGCCGATCAGGAAATCTTCGTGGAAATCCAGGAAAATGTGCGCGGTGAGGACGTTTTCCTCGTACAGCCGACCGCCTTTCCCGCGAACGACCACTTGATGGAACTGCTGATCATGATCGACGCTATGCGTCGGTCGTCAGCCCGCCGCATCACCGCCGTCATTCCCTATTTCGGTTACGCCCGCCAGGACCGCCGTGCCTCCGGCCGTACGCCGATCTCCGCCAAGCTGGTGGCAAACCTCATTACCGAAGCCGGCGCCGACCGCGTCATGACGCTCGACCTCCACGCAGGCCAGATCCAGGGCTTCTTCGATATCCCCACGGACAACCTCTTTGCCCTGCCCGTGCTGACGCGCGACATCAAGAGCCACTACGATCTCAGCAACGTCATGGTCGTCTCGCCCGACGTCGGCGGCGTGGTGCGTGCCCGCGCGCTTGCCAAACGGCTGGACTGTCTTCTGGCCATCGTCGACAAGCGTCGCGATCGGCCGGGTGAATCCGAAGTCATGAACATCATCGGCGACATCGCCGGCAAGGACTGTCTGCTGATCGACGACATCGTCGATTCCGGCGGCACGCTTTGCAACGCGGCCGATGCGATGCTCGCCAAGGGCGCCGCCAGCGTCACCGCCTACATCACCCACGGCGTTCTCTCGGGTGGCGCGGTTACCCGCGTCACCTCTTCGAAGCTGCGCGAACTCGTCATCACGGATTCGATCCAGCCGACCACGGCCGTGCTCTCGGCGCACAATATCCGCGTCGTGACGACGGCCCCGCTGATCGGCGAAGCCATCAGCCGAACGGCCCAGGAAGAATCCGTCTCCAGCCTTTTCGACTGACGGGCAAGCTCCGCCGCGTGAATTTCCACGGCGGAGAGACCACTTGGCTCACGTTCAGCGGCCGAAAGCCGCCTTTTGCTGCTGGTCGACGAGATTGTCGATGAACCAGTTCGGATAGACCGGCGCAGGCTCGGTCGCCGCATCGAGCGCGGCAAGCTCGCCTTCCTCAAGCATCAAATCCGCCGCGCCGAGATTGTCGGCCAGTTGATGCGGCTTCGAGGCGCCGAGCAGCACGCTGGAGACCGCCTTTTTCGCAAGCAGCCAGGCGATCGCCACCTGGGCGACGCTCGCTCCGTGTGCGGCGGCAATCACCCGCATGCGCTCGACCAGCGCGAAGCCCCGCTCCTTGTCGAAGGGCAGGATGTCGAAGCCGGAATAGCGGTTCTCGGGATCGCCGAGCGTTTCGCGCGTGTATTTGCCGGAGAGAAAACCGGAGGCGAGCGGGCTCCAGACCGTGAGCCCGAGGCCATAGCGCTGCATCATCGGAAGAACGTCGCGCTCGACATCGCGGCCGAGCAGCGAATAGTGCATCTGCCCATGCGTGAAGGGCGCCAGCCCATTCGCCTTCTGGATTTCAAGCGCTGCCGCCACCTTCCAGGCCGACCAGTTGGAGAAGCCGATATAACGGACCTTGCCGGAGCGCACGACGGCGTCGAGTACCGACAGCGTCTCCTCCAGCGGCGTGAACGGATCTTCCTTGTGAACGATATAAACGTCGATCCAGTCCGTTCCGAGCCGCTTCAGGCTTTCATCGACCGACCAGAGAATGTGGCGGCGGGAGAGTCCGGCCTGGCCGAGCGGCGCACCGGTGCGGAAGCCGACCTTCGTCGCGATCACCACCTCACTGCGCCGCGCCTTCAAGACCTGCCCAAGGATCGTTTCCGACTGGCCGGAGGCATAGGCATCCGCCGTATCGAAGAAGTTGACGCCGGCATCGAGCGCTTGGCCGACAAGCGCGTCGGCGACGTCGGCCTCGGTCTTGTAGATCGAACCCATGCTGCGGTCGCCCGATGTAAAGGTCATCGCGCCGAAGGCAAGCCTGGAAACGGCAAGGCCAGTTTGTCCGAGGGTCGTGTACTGCATGTCATCCTCCATCCGTTGGATTGTTGTGATCGGATGAGCAGACAATGCACCAAAGCATTATTGCGAAAAACCCGCCTGATCGATAAAGCTTATGAAGTTTAGCTTCACAATCGCACCATGCCACACGATCCCTTCACCGGACTGACCGAATTCCTGGCGGTCGCCGACGCCAGGAGCTTCACTGCTGCCGCCGCGTCGCTCGGCGTGACACCGACCGCCGTCAGCCAGACGATCCGCGCGCTTGAAAAACGGCTCGGGATGCCGCTTTTCGTCCGCACCACGCGGCGCGTCGCGCTCACCGAAGCGGGCGCTGCCCTCTTCCATCGGATTCGCCCCGCCGCAGCCGACATCGCCGATGCCTTCGACATGCTGGAGGACTTCCGCGATCGTCCGCTCGGGCATCTCAGACTCACCGTGCCGCGCATGGCCGTACCTGTGATCGTTACGCCGCTGATGCCGCGATTTCGCCAGGCCTACCCCGACATCTCGGTGGAGATTTCAGTCGACGATGCGGCGATCGACATTACCGAACGTGGCTTCGACGCCGGCATCCGCATCGGCGAGGCGATCGAAAAGGACATGATCGCGATGCGGCTGACACCTGATATCACTTGGACGGTCGTCGGTTCGCCCGGCTATTTCGCACGGCACGGCCGGCCGGCGACGCCCGAGGACCTCACCCGTCATCAGGCGATCCGCTATCGCTACCCGACATCTGGCGTCATCTATCGCTGGGAATTCGAGCGTGCCGGACGCGACTTCTCCGTCGATGCGCCCGGCAGCGTGATGGTCAACGATTTCCTGCTGCTGCTCGAACTCGCCGAAGCCGGGCTTGGCCTTGCCTATCTGCCCGACATTTCCGTCGGCGAGGCTGTGGCGGCGGGGCGGCTCGAACGGGCCCTTCAGGCCTTTCTGCCGACCTCGCCCGGCCTCTTCGCCTATTTTCCCGCCCGCTCGCAGGCGCAGCCAAAGCTGCGCGTCTTTCTCGACATGGCCTCGACGCTCTTGCGCCGCAAAGGGTGATAGCTCAGCGGCGCGTCTGCTGCTCTTCGAACGAGAAAATTCGGATCCGCCCGACCGGTCCGGCAGCGTTACGGCTGGTCCGCACCCTTGATCGCCTGGCCGTTGACCGTGACCGAACCGTCGCGACCGACGCTGATGTCCCAGCGCGAGCGGCCGTCAGCGTCGGTCTTGGCAAAGCCCTTCACCATCATGATGCCGAAGGAGACCTGGTTGAGGTCGGGGTCGGTCTTGGCGAGCTCCTGAACCGCGGCGATCGTCTTGTCGAGATCGCGGGCAAGAATCGTCGCCTCCATCGAATAGTCCTTCTCGGTGTCGACCCTGCCCTCGATCTTGCCTGTCATGTCGATGTCGTAGACATCGGACTTGGCACTGATCTTCGGAAACTCGACAGCGAGACGGCCGTCCCGGAAGAGCTTCTTGCCCATCTCCTCGCCGCTCTTCTCCGCCGCCTTGTCGTTGAAATCCATCGCCATGAAGGCATCGCCGAAGCTTGCGAAATCCAGATTGGGAACGGCGAGCTGCAGATCGAGACTGGTCGGCATAAAGGCCGAATAGCTCGCCGGCATCAGCGGCGTGTCGACGCTGATGTCCTGCGCGTTGAAGCCGAAGCCGAAACGCATGGCATCGGTCGGCCCGTCCATGGCGACGTTGTAGCCGAATGCTTTGGCGCCGCCCTTGCCCACTTCTGTGCTGACGGTCAGATTGTTGACCCCGATCGTTTCACTGAATGAGGTAAGAAGCGGGAAAGCATCCTTCACGATTCCCTTTATCTTGGTGGTGTTTTCGGGGCTCAATTCCTTCTCGTCGACATGGTCGAGAACGAAGAAGATCATGTCGCGGATCTGCTTGGCCGGCAGGCCGTTCACCTTGCCGTCGAAATTGACCGTGTCGGCGCGGAGTTCGACAGGCGGCGTCTGCTGGCCGGAAACCTGCTCGAGGAAGCCCGACACCGAACCGCCCACAACGAAATCGATACGCCCGTTGCCGCCGGCGCTGTCGGTGGAGCTCAGCTTCTGCTCCATGCTGGCCATGCTGGCGCTGACTTCCTCGGTATCGGTCTTGCTTGTGACCTTGATGTCCTTGGCCGTGGCGCTGCTCGAACGCAGATAGCTGATCGCGGGATCGAAGACGCCGGTGTAGGCGAGCGAAGCGATCGAATAGGTGAAATCCGTCGGCTTCTGGTCCTTGCCCTTTAAGTGGCCGGAGACGTTGAGGCTGTTATCGCCCTCGATGTTCCAGAGGCCGCTGTCGAGCGGCGTGGCAAATGTCGAGAATGGCGTCAGACCATTGATTGTGAAGGTCGCCGGATCGACTTTGGTCAAAAGCTTCGCCAGATCGTAAATGATCTCGTAGCGCGTGCCGGCCGGATTGACGGTGATCAGACCGCTCTTCGCCAGATCCTCGGGAAGCAGCTTCGTCAGAGTGTCCTTGACCGCATTGGCGCCGTCCTGGTTGATTTCGACGCCCTGGGCTGTAGTGACAAGGCAAAGTGCCAGCAAGCTCGTTGCCGTGACAAGTTTGAGACGCATAGTCCGATTTCTCCTCAGCCGCTCTTTTGATTGCGGCCATCCAAAGATGAGAAGCGCGTCCGTGTCAATTTGCGCTTTCGTGGAAATGACAAATTTGCCGCTTGTTTCGGCGGCGGATTTCGCGCACGACCGCGCCGCAATCGGCAACTTGCGTTTCCGAGCGACTTATAATATAGGCCACCGGTCCGCGTAGACACCCTTGGAGGCAACGCGGATGAGGTTGGATCATATCCGCCTCCGGTTCGATGGCACAAGGCTTCCCGCCGCCGCCGAACTCTCCAAATAACCTCGAAAGGAATAGCCATGAGCCAGGAAACTTACGAGCTCAAGGCCGAGGCGCGCGAACGGGTTGGTAAGGGGTCCGCCCGTGAACTTCGCCGCAACGGTTTGATTCCCGCTGTCATCTATGGTGACAAGCAGGCCCCCATTGCCATCGCTCTCAACACCAATGAGGTGACGAAGCGCATTCACGCCGGTGGCTTCATGACCACTGTCGCGACCATCGAAGTCGACGGCAAGAAGTACAAGGTTCTGCCGAAGGACTACCAGCTCGATCCGGTCCGCGACTTCACGCTGCATGTCGACTTCCTGCGCGTCTCCGGCAACACCCAGGTGACCGTCGAAATCCCTGTTCACTTCATCAACGAAGATAAGTCCCAGGGCCTCAAGGTCGGCGGTGTTCTGAACATCGTTCGCCACGAAGTCGAAGTTCACTGCCCGGCCGATGCGATCCCGGAATTCTTCAATGTTGACCTCAGCGGCAAGAAGATCGGCGACAGCATCCATATTTCGGAAGTTACCCTCCCGAAGGGCGTCACCACGGTCATCGACCGCGACTTCACGATCGCGACCATCATCGCCCCGGCTGGCGGCGTCGATGAGAGCGCTGCGGAAGGCGAAGCCGGAGCTTGATCGCTTCGACAATTTGTAAAGCATATGGCCCGCTTTCCCTTGGAAAGCGGGCTTTTTTCGTTGCCCGGAATGGTTGTCGTTTCAGCAACATTTAAGAAATTTATGGAAGCATGCTCCGTCAGCTGCGAAGAAGCCCGCCCAACGCGCGACAGCAAATAAGGCCGGCCGGGGGAGTAGACGGAACCATGAGCAATTCCGTTGAGAACAGATTTTTTGCGATAGTTTGCGGAGCGCTGCTCGTTTTTGTGGCTCCGCTTTTTGTTCTCTTCCTCTTTCTCTCTTCCGAACGTGCCGACAAGGAAATACGCGACCATATCTCTGTTCTTCTTGTCGCCAATGCCCAAGCGCTCGCCAAACCCCTCTGGGATCTCGACGAGGACAGCGTCACCCAGATCAGCGCGACCGTCGTTTCCCAGGGCGCCATCGTCAAGGTCGAGGTGCGCGACCAATCGGGCCAGCTCGACGTCAGCCAGTCCACCATTCCGCGCTCCTTCAGCGGCAAGCTCGTGCAGGTGTCGCGCGCCATCATCTACAACACGGTCGACGGCCCGAAGAACCTCGGCAGCATCAGCGTCTATTACCCGGCGCTCGGCCTGTTCTCGGGCCTGAAGCAGGAAGAGGTGGTTTTCGTCTCGATCTTCATCTTCGCGGTGCTGGCGGTTTTCGGCACGGCGCTGATCGGCAACCGGATCTTCGTCATCCAGCCGCTGATGCGCCTGACCGCCGCGATCGAGGCGACGCGCCAGCTCGGCTCGCGCCATCACGTCGACTGGCAGTCGAACGACGAGATGGGCCGGCTTGCCCGCAGCTTCAACGAGATGCAGACCAAGCTCGAAAGCGAGGAGAAGGAGCTGAAGGTCGCCCATCGCCGCGCCACCGACATCTATAACCTGACCCCCGCCATGCTCTTCTCGCTCGACGAGGAAGATCGCATCACCGCCGTCAGCGATTATTGGCTGCTCGCCACGGGTTATCAGCGCGCCGCCGTCATCGGCCGCAACTTCGCCAACCTCGTCACGCCGAGCACCCGCGACAAGTTCGTCAGGCGCCGCGAAGCGGAAAACGGCATGGCCGTCACCGTCAAGTTCATCTGCATGGACGGCCGCATCATGGACATCCTCATCATGGAATCGGAAGCCGGAGCCGATGCCCAGGACCGCCTCTCGCTGTCTGTCATGACCGATGTGACCGAGCTCAAGGCCTCCGAGGACCGCAACCATCGCCAGGCGATCACCGATCACCTGACCGGCCTTCTCAACCGCCAGGGCTTCGAAGCCGTTCTCGACAATAAGATCGCGGCCGCCGACGCCGCAGGCCAAGAACTCGCCTGTCTCTTCGTCGATCTCGACCGCTTCAAGTGGATTAACGACAATATGGGCCATGCTGCCGGCGATACGGCGCTGATCGAGCTCGTCGCGCGTCTGAAGATGCATCTTGCCCCCTCCGACGAGGCCGCCCGCCTCGGCGGCGACGAATTCGCCATCCTGCTGCCGGCCAGGGACGCCGAGAAGCGGGCCAGGGTGATGTGCGAGCAGATCGCCTCGATCTTCGAAACGCCCTTCGGTCCCGACATGCATCTCAGCGCTTCCGTCGGCATCGCCATCTATCCCAGACATGCAGCGACGGCGGCCGAACTGCTGCAGAAATCCGACATGGCGATGTATGCCAAGAAACGCGACGGCAAGAACGGCGCGCAGCTCTTCGACAGCGTCATGCTCGACCGCGCCCGCAGCCGCGCCGAGATCGAGGCCAATATCGAAGCCGGCCTCGTCGACAACTGGTTCGAGGCCTTCCTGCAGCCGATCGTCAACCTGAACGGCCGCAGCATTGCCGGCTTCGAGGCGCTGATGCGCCTCAACCATCCGCAGAAGGGACTGATGCCGCCGGCCGAAATCATCAGCGTCGCGGAGGAGACGGCGAAGATCGTCCGCGTCGGCAACGTCATCATGGAAAAGGCGATCGCCCACCTCGCGAAGATTTCCCGCATATCAGGCATGCAGGATACCTATCTCGCCATCAACTTCTCGCCGCTGCAGTTCGACGCCGCGCTACCGGCTCGCCTTGCCGCCATCGTCGGCCGCCACGGCATCCGCCCCGAGCGTATCGTCGTCGAGATCACCGAAGCCGTGCTGATGCACGACAACCCTGAGATCCGCATGATCGTCACAGAGCTTCGCCATTTCGGCTGCCGGATTGCGCTCGACGACTTCGGCACTGGCTATTCGTCTCTGAGCTACCTCAACCGCTTCCCCGTCGACATCATCAAGATCGACCAGTCCTTCACCCGCGCGATCAACGACGGCGACGACGATGTCCGCCAGAAGAGCCGTATGCTGATCGAGAGCATCACCACGCTCTCCCACAAGATGAACTGCACCGTGATCGCCGAGGGTATCGAGACCGAAGAGGAATGCCGTACGCTCCACCAGATGGGCCTTGACTACGGCCAGGGCTATCTCTTCCATCGTCCCCAGCATGCAGCCAAGCTCATCGAGGAATTGGTGGCGCCGCAGTCCAGCGTCGCACGCGCCTCGTGAACGAAGAACGAAGGAGATGCCATGATGAAAAAACTCCTGCTTCTCGCATGCCTGGCGCTGCCCTGCGCCGCCCATGCGCAGACGGTGGCCTTCACCACCGAGGATTACGCGCCCTTCAACTATCGTGAAGGTAAGGAAATCAAGGGCGCGACCGTCGAGCAGGTCGAAAAGGTGATGGCCGCGATCGGCGTCGACTACACGATCGAAGTCATGCCCTGGGCGCGCGCTTACAGCCTTGCCCGCACGGCGCCGATGACCTGCGTCTTCGCGACCGCCCACAATAGCGCGCGGGACCCCTTGTTCAAATGGATCGAGCCGCTGCTCATCGACCGCAATATCCTGATCACCCGCAAGGGTTCGGGCGTCACCGCCGGCAGTCTGGACGAGGCGAAGAAATATACGATCGGCACCCAGCGCGAGGATTATACCGAGACGATCCTGAAGGAGAGTGGTTTCACCAAGCTCGACGTCGCCAGCGATTTCAACGCCACGCTGCGCAAGCTGCTGAACGGGCGCATCGACATGATGCCGATCTCCGAACTCTATTTCGAAAAGCTGAAAGCCGATCAGCCGGTGGAGATGGTGACCGTGCTCTCAGCCCAGCCGATGGGCATCGCCTGCGAGAAGGGCTTTCCCGACGATCTGCGCGTCAAGATGCAGGCCGCCCTCGACAAGCTGATCGCCGATGGTGTCCAGAAGCAGATCTACCTGAAATACGGGATGAACCTGTCGGAGTGACGCCGCCCGGCAGGCCATTGCCCTTTCCGCTTGACTTTGCTTTCGTTTCCGGGTGGTGAACGTCGGGAAAGACCTATAGCGCGTGGCGATCTTTCAGATTCGCCAGCCACGCTGTAGGTCTTAGATTTTCCGTATGTCGTGATCGCACAACCGCTGCACATTTTTGCGCGACATGCTCAAGTAAGGGAAGACAGGCCATGCTGATCATCGCGGGTCTCGGCAATCCCGGCGGCAAATACGCCGGCAATCGCCACAATATCGGCTTCATGGCCGTCGACGCCATTCACCGGCGCCACAGCTTCTCACCCTGGTCGAAGAAGTTCCGCGCGGAGATTGCCGAAGGCGAGATTGCCGGCGAGAAGGTGCTGCTGATCAAGCCGCAGACCTTCATGAATCTCTCCGGCGAGTCCGTTGGCGAGGCCATGCGCTTCTATAAGCTCCAGCCCTCGGATCTCGTCGCGATCTACGATGAACTCGACCTTCCCCCGGGCAAGGCGCGGCTGAAGACCGGCGGCGGCCATGGCGGCCACAACGGCATCAGGTCACTGGACGCCCATTGCGGCAAGGAATACCGGCGGCTGCGCCTCGGCATCGGCCATCCCGGCATCAAGGAAATGGTGCAGAACCATGTGCTCGGCGATTTCGCCAAGGCCGACAAGGCCTGGCTGGAGCCGCTTCTCGAAGCACTCGCCGACAATGCCGACATGCTGGTGCGAAACGAGGATTCGCAGCTGATGAACAAGATCGCGCTGGCGCTCGGCGGCAAGGCCGAGGAGGAGAAGCCGCGGAAGGAAGAGAAGAAGCCGGCCGGCCAGTCGCATATCCGCCAGGCCCGCAGCAACAATCAGCCGAAGCTGCCGGCGACCGGGCCGATGGCCGACATGCTGAAGAAGATGTTCGGCGGCAAGGGAGACTGAGCCGGTGCCGGACCAGCAATTCACCATCCGTCCCGCCGCATCAGGCGATCTTCCGGCACTTGCAGTCCTCTACCACCATCTGAACCCGACTGATCCCATTCTCGACGGCACTAAGGCCGAAGACCGCTTCTGCGCCATCCTCGCCCAGCCCGGCATGACCGTGTTCATCGGCTTTACGGGTGATCTTGCCATCGCCACCGTCACGCTGGTCGTCGTGCCGAACCTGACGCGGGGCGGCGCCTCCTATGCACTCATCGAAAACGTCGTCACCCATGCCGATCATCGCCGGCGCGGCTACGCCGGCGCGGTCATCGGCCATGCGGTTGAACAGGCCTGGAAAATGGGCTGCTACAAGGTGATGCTGCTGACTGGCTCGAAGAACCCGGCGACGCTGCGCTTCTATGAGAATTGCGGTTTTCTGCAGGACAAGACCGGCTACCAGATCCGCCGGCTCTAAGCCTATTCCTCGGGCTCCGTTGTGAACATCAGCGGGAAGCCCATCTCCTTGGCAAGGTCGATCCCCTCCTTGGCCTTGGTCTCGGCAATATCCCTAGCGCAGACCACGACCACGCAGGAACCAAGCTTGTGGGCCGTCATCATCACCCGGTAGCCGGTCTCCTCGCTCATGCGGAAGACGACCTTCAGGATCACGATGACGAATTCGCGCGGCGTATAATCATCATTAACGAGAATGACCTTGTAGAGCTTCGGCTTCTCCAGCCTCGGCTTCACCTTGGTCTTCGGTTTCAGGGCAACGTCATTGTCACTCATCGGAAAATCCACCCGTTGATGACATGAAAAGGCGGAAGAACCATCCGCCGGACTATATTGCACCGTGAGCACGGCAGTTCAATGACGTAAATCTCAGTCAGCGGAAAGCAGAAGGCAAATCGCCTTATCTTCAAGCCGAGGGCGGGCCGGTTTTCCAATTCATGCCGCAAACCCTTGACCCGGGGCGGCCATTCCCGCATAGGCAGGGCAAAGTTACCAATAGATATGGATCAAGCCATGGGCTTCAAATGCGGCATCGTCGGCCTGCCGAACGTCGGCAAATCGACCCTCTTCAACGCGCTCACCAAGACGGCGGCCGCGCAGGCGGCAAACTATCCCTTCTGCACCATCGAGCCGAACACCGGCGAAGTCGCCGTGCCCGATCCGCGCATGCGCAAACTCGCCGACATCGCCAAGTCCAAGGAATTGATCCCGACCCGTATCTCCTTCGTCGACATTGCCGGCCTCGTGCGCGGCGCCTCGAAGGGTGAAGGCCTCGGCAACCAGTTCCTCGCCAATATCCGCGAAGTCGATGCCATCGTGCATGTGCTGCGCTGCTTCGAAGACAGCGACATCACCCATGTCGAAGGCCGCATCAATCCTGTGGCGGACGCCGAGACGATCGAGACCGAGCTGATGCTCGCCGACCTAGAGAGCCTGGAGCGCCGCACCGAGCAGACGCGCAAGCGCGCCACCGGCAAGGACAAGGATTCCATGGCGATGCTGCCGATTATGGAAGCCTCGCTGAAGCTGCTGAACGAAGGCAAGCCGGTGCGCACGCTGCTGTCGAAGCTCGCCCCCGATGAGATCGTCATCCTCAAGGGCCTCAACCTCTTGACCTCGCATCCGGTGCTCTATGTCTGCAACGTCGCCGAAGGCGATGCCTCCGCCGGCAATGAATTCACCGCAGCCGTCGCCGCCATGGCTAAAGAGCAGGGTGCCGAAACCGTCGTCATCTCGGCGGCGATCGAGGCTGAAGTTGCCCAGCTTCCCGAGGAGGAAGCCAAGGAATTTCTCTCTGCTCTCGATCTCGATGAGGCGGGCCTCGACCGGCTGATCCGCGCCGGCTACAAGCTGCTCCACCTCATCACCTATTTCACCGTCGGCCCGAAGGAAACACGCGCCTGGACGATCGAGCGCGGCACCAAGGCGCCGCAGGCCGCCGGCGTCATCCATTCGGATTTCGAGCGCGGCTTCATCCGCGCCAACACCATCGCCTATGACGATTACATCAAGTTCAACGGCGAAGTCGGCGCGAAAGATGCCGGCAAGGCGCGCGACGAAGGCAAGGAATATGTCGTCCAGGACGGCGACGTCATCCACTTCCGCTTCAACACCTAAGAAATAACGGGCTGCCGCCTCAACCTGGCGGCAGTCTCTCTGAAATCGCGCTCGGCAGCGCACGCAGCACCAGCCGCCGAAGCGGCATCCATCCCGTTCCGATAATGAGCACGATCGCCCCGACGACGATCAACGTCGTGTAGATGTAGGTGTCGACAGTCGCACTTCCGTGCCGGAAGACGCTGAAGATCGCAGCGCCGAGCGACAACAGCCCCGAGGTGACGAAGGCGCGGCGGTCGATGATAAGGCCGATCAGCATCAGCGCCGCAACGGTCGCGACGACCACGGGCGTCCGGGCAGACATGTTTGCCAGGTCGAAGATACGGCCGCTTTCCCCGACGGACAGCAAGGAAACGGTGCTGTAGAGCAGCGCGGGCGCCGCACCGAGATGCAGCCAGAAAGCGATATCCGAGCGCGTCGAGCGGCGCAACCGGTCGCCGAGATCGAAATAGAGCGCCGTCGCAAAGAGGCCGAGCGCGCAGACGAGGGAAATCGCAGCCAGCAGCGCAAGATGATCGACGAAAAATGCGGGATTGCCACTCAGCCATTGCACCAGACGCAAAATCAGGCTGAGCACCAGGGCAAGCGTCGACATGATGGTAAGCGCCAGCGATAACGGCACGCGATAGCGGGCATAGTAGAGACCGAGAAGGATCGGAAAGCCGGCGACGAACTGCGTCAGATCAGCCCCGATTTCGGAAGTCCACGGCGTGAAGACGCGCGACATCAGCAGAAATGTCCAGCAGAACAGCGCGATCGTCAGGCTGACGGCCGGCAAGGCGAGCCGCTGGCGGCGCACCAGTATTTCCGAAAGCACGATGATGGCCACCGGCACCGCGTAAAGCGGCGCAAGGCCCCAGAGACCGACGAGCGCGACGATGACGCCGATGGTGATCAGCACGTCGTGAAAGCCACGCACGAAACGCGGCGTCTCCGTATCCGACCAGGCCTGCCCTTCGGCTGCCATGGCCGGCTGCGTCGCGATGACGGCCACGCCGCGCTCGGTCAGAAACGGCAGAAGCCGTCCGCCCGCCTCCGGCGAAATCAGCCCCTGGCGCGCCGCCTCGTCGAGTATCGATCTCAGTTCCGTCATGCCGGTTTGTCTCCCCGGAATCATTGAGCCCGCGCGGATGCTGTTGTAAGCACTAGAGCATGATGCCGAAAAGTGTGAGCGGTTTTCGAGCGACATCATGCTCTAACTCTTTAGCGTAGAACAGGATTCAGATTTTTAGGACGATTCGGCCTAAAATCATCCTGTTCTAGGCGCTTGATATGGCGGAGGAACGAATGTCGGCAGAAAAGCTGTCCCTGGAGGATTTCGAGCCCGGCCGCCGCTTCCCCCTCGGCCCGAAACTGGTGCTCGCCGAGGAAATCGTCGAGTTCGCTAGCGAATTCGATCCGCAGCCGATGCATCTCGACGAAGCCGCCGGCCGCGCCAGCATCCTTGGGGGGCTTGCCGCTTCCGGCTGGCATACCTCCGCGATGCTCATGCGCATGATGGCAGACAGTTACATCGTGAACGCGCTCTGCGAGGGCGCGCCGGGCATCGATCTTATGGAATGGCGAAAGCCGGTGCTCGCAGGTGATATGCTGCAGGGTCGGTCTATCGTGCTCGAGACCAGGCCGATGCGCTCGCGCGCCGGCATGGGCATCGTCAAGTTTCGCCACGAGGTGGAAAACCAGCGCGGCGAACTTGTCTGCGTCTCCGAGAATTCGGTGATGATCCGCGCGCGTGCTCTTCCGGAGGAAGCCAATATGGATTCGGGGCGGTCAGCATGAGAATGTCGGAACTCTGCGTAGTGGGCGAGAAGGCCGAGATTGGCAGCTACGCCTTCACTGAGGAAAATATCATCCGCTTCGCCGGACGCTACGACCCGCAGCGTTTTCATATCGACAAGGAAGCCGCGAAAGAGACCCTCTTTGGCGGCCTGTGCGCTTCCGGTTGGCACACCACGGCCGCATGGATGCGGACCTTCCTCGCCTTTTGGGAACGGCAGCGTGTGGTGCTCGCAGAGCAGGGTCTCACGGCGCCGAACCTCGGCCCCTCGCCCGGCTTCCAGAAACTGCAATGGCTGCGGCCGGTCTTCGCGGGCGATGTCGTCAGCTATTCCGTCGCCTTCCTCTCCAGCCGGCCGCTCGCGTCGCGGCCGGGCTGGCATCTCAACACCATTCTCTGCGAAGGCGTCAATCAGAACGGCGATTTCGTCTTGCGCTTCGAAAGTGGTGTCTTGGAGTTCGACTGAGACCCTCCCAATAAGGGCTCAGTGTCCGGAGAATTCGACCAGAGTGTGCACGACGACGCCGAGCTCTTCCAGCTTCCGGCGGCCGCCGAGATCCGGCAGATCGATGACGAAGCAGGCGCCGACCACCTCGGCGCCCATCTGGCGCAAAAGCTTTGTCGCACCAACGGCCGTACCGCCGGTGGCGATCAGGTCGTCGACCAGGATCACCTTCTCGCCGGGCTCAACTGCGTCGCGATGCATCTCCATCTCGTCGACACCATATTCCAGGCTGTAGGCGATGCGCACGGTGTCGTGCGGCAGCTTGCCCTTCTTGCGGATCGGCACGAAGCCCGAGGAAAGCTGGTGCGCCACGGCGCCGCCGAGGATGAAGCCGCGTGCCTCCATGCCGGCGATCTTGTCGATCTTCGTGCCCGCATAGGGCTGCACGAGTTCGTCTACCGCCCGGCGAAACGCGCGGGGATTGCCGAGCAACGTGGTGATGTCGCGGAAAATGATGCCGGGCTTGGGGTAGTCTGCAATGGAGCGAATGCTGGCTGCGAGCTCCGACGTCGTATTGTCCATGGAAAGTCCATATTCTGCTAAAGCATGTCGCGCAAAATTGTACAGCGGTTTTGCCCGCACGACACGTCGCAAAACCAGAAACCTGAAGCGTGGCAAGCGAATTTGAAAGATCGTGGCGCACTTCAGGGCATGAAACCTGTGCACCCTATCAATTGCCGGGGGCGGAACCAACAAAAAAGGCGGCCCGTAAGCCGCCTTTCGAATTCCGGCAAGGAACGCTCAATGGTCCTTGTTGGCGTAGACCGAGCGCTTCGTCAGATAGATCAGTATCGTGAAGATCGCCAGGAAGATCATGACCATGAAGCCGGTGCGCTTGCGCTCCTCGAGATGCGGCTCGGCAGCCCACATCAGGAAGGAGGAGACGTCCTTGGCATACTGGGAGACAGTCTGCGGCGAGCCGTCGTCATAGGTCACCTGACCATCGGAAAGCGGCTTCGGCATGGCCAGCACGGCAGCGGCATGGAAATACGGGTTGTAGTGCTGGTTCGGCTGAATCTCGAAACCGGCCGGCGGCTCTTCATAGCCGGTCAGCAGCGAGTAGATGTAGTCCGGGCCGTTTTCCTGATACTGCGTGAAGATGTCGAAGACGAACCGCGGGAAGCCGCGCTCGACCTCACGTGCCTTGGCGATCAGCGAAAAGTCAGGCGGAGCAGCACCGTTGTTGGAAGCGGCTGCCGCCTCCGCATTCGGGAACGGCGACGGGAAGTGGTCCGAAGGGACCGCCTTGCGGGTAAACATCTCGCCGCTGGCGTTCGGGCCGTCCTGAACTTCGTAATTCGCCGCGAAAGCCTTCACCTGCGCCTCGTTATAGCCGAGCTCGTCGAGCATGCGGAAAGGTACGAGGTTCATCGAATGGCAGGCGGAACAGACCTCCGTGTAGACCTTGAGGCCGCGCTGAAGCTGGCCCTTGTCGTAATGGCCGAACGGACCGGCGAAGGTCCATTCCTGCTCCCTCGGCTCCTTCAGCGGGTAGTGCGGCGTCGCGCCTTGCTCGTGATGGGCCGGAGCCGCACCGTTGGCGGGCGTCGCCTCCTCGGCCATGACGGCGCTGCCGATACCGGCAGCGACAGCCAGGGAGAGAATGCTTGCAACAAGCTTTTTCATATTTCTATTCCTTCCCGTCGCTCGCTCAGGCCGTGGCCGCAGCAACCTTGTTGCGCTTTTCGAGGACCGCTTCGGTGATCGAATTCGGAATGCGGCGCGGTGTTTCCACCAGACCGAGAACCGGCATCGCGACCAGGAAGAAGGCGAAGTAGAGGAGCGTGCAGATCTGCGAGATCGTGGTGAACAAGCCTTCCGCGGGCTGCGAGCCGAGCCAGCCGAGGATGATCGCGTTGATCACGAACAGCCAGAAGAACAGCTTGTACCAGGGACGATAAACGGCCGAGCGCACCTTCGAGGTATCGAGCCAGGGCAGGAAGAACAGCACGATGATCGCGCCGAACATCACGAGCACGCCGCCGAGCTTGGAGTCGATCGGGCCGACGCTGAAGGTGATCGAGCGCAGCATCGCGTAGAAGGGCAGGAAGTACCATTCCGGAACGATGTGAGCCGGCGTCTTCAACGGGTCGGCCGGGATGTAGTTGTCGGCATGGCCGAGGAAGTTCGGCAGGTAGAACACGAAGTAGGCGTAGACCAGCAGGAAGACGGAAACGCCGAGGGCATCCTTCATCGTCGCATAGGGCGTGAAGCGCACCGTGTCGGTCTTCGTCTTGACCTCGACGCCCGTCGGGTTCGTCTGGCCGGTGACGTGCAGCGCCCAGATGTGCAGGACGACGACGCCGGCGATCATGAAGGGCAGCAGGTAGTGCAGCGAGAAGAAGCGGTTCAGCGTCGGCTGATCAACGGCAAAGCCGCCGAGCAGGAACTGCTGGATCCACTCGCCGACCAGAGGGAAGGCCGAGAAGAAGCCGGTGATGACGGTGGCACCCCAGAAGGACATCTGACCCCAGGGGAGAACGTAGCCCATGAAACCGGTCGCCATCATCAGGAGGTAGATGACGACGCCGAGGATCCAGAGGATTTCGCGCGGCGCCTTGTAGGAGCCGTAGTAGAGGCCGCGGGCAATGTGCAGGTAGACGGCGACGAAGAAGAAGGATGCGCCGTTGGCATGCAGGTAACGCAGGAGCCAGCCGTGGTTGACGTCGCGCATGATCTTTTCAACGGAGTTGAAGGCGATCGTCGTGTCGGCGGCATAATGCATGGCGAGCACAACGCCCGTCAGAATCTGCACGACCAGCATGACGGCGAGCATGGCGCCGAAGGTATAGGCGTAGTTCAGGTTCCTCGGAACCGGGTATGCAATGAAGCTGTCATAGACCATGCGCGGCAACGGAAGGCGCGCATCGACCCATTTTTCCAAGCCGGTTGATGGCTCGTAGCTGGAATGGCCACTCATGAATCAGTCTCCCCTCAACCGATCTTGATTTTGGTATCGGACACAAATGAAAAGGTCGGAATCGCCAGGTTCTGCGGTGCAGGACCTTTGCGGATGCGGCCGGCCGTGTCGTAGACCGAGCCATGGCAGGGACAGAACCAACCATTGTATTCGCCGGCCTGACCAAGCGGAACGCAGCCGAGATGGGTGCAGGTGCCGATCATGACGATCCAGTTTTCCTTGTCCTTGCCGCCCGAACGGTCAACACCCGTTGCCTGAGCGTCGGCAGGAAGGTTCGCATTGCGGGCGATCGGATCCTTGAGGTCCGAGAGCGCAACGTCGGCGGCGGCCTTCACTTCCTCAGGCGTGCGGTTGCGGATGAAGATCGGTTTGCCGCGCCATTTGACCGTCAGCGACATGCCGGGCGTAAGGCTCGCGACATCGACTTCGATGGAAGCGAGCGCCAGTGTCGACGCATCCGGGCGCATCTGATCGATGAACGGCCAGGCAACCGCAACGGCGCCGACCGCACCAGCCATGCCCGTGGTGAGATAAAGGAAATCACGGCGAGTGGGCTCTGTTGAAGCCTCGCTTGTCGTTACGTGTTCGCTCACGGCTTATCCATCCTCTGCGCAATTGTCGCGGAATTCCGCCCTGCCCCCTTTACCGGCGAATCTCTCTGGACACAATTCGGCCATAGATTCCCCGGCAATCCGGCGCGTTCTATGCTTGATCGCAAATTATGTCCAGCCTTGACAAGGGGATGAGGGCACAATGTCGCGGGAAATTTCGGATGAATTTTTTAAGGCAAATACCGGCTTGCCATTATGCTGCATTGCAACAAAAAACCCGTCGTGATAGGCGCTGTCGCAATCACGCAAGCTAGCCGGACCAGAGCGGATGAGAGACACGATTTTTTGCGTATTCAGCGTCCTCACGACACTCGTCCTTGCCGTCGTGTCGCTGCGTTACGTCAAAGATTTCTATCTACTTTCCTTCTTTTACAGCTTCCAGCTCCATCTGGCGGTGGCTGCGGCGGTCGCCTCCATCGCGGCCCTTCTCGTCAAGCGGCACTGGTATGGCTTTCTGACGCTCGGCGTATCGATCCCCCTCGCCGTCCATGGCCTCCTGATGACGCGCGAATTCGTCGAACCAACAGTCGAGGAGAACCGTCCGGCTCTTTTCCGGCTGATGTCCTTCAACATCGAGAACGATAATTTCGCAAACGGCCCTGCGATCGCCGACATGGTCATCGCCTCGGGCGCCGACGTCGTCAACATCCTGGAGGCCGAGCCGCTGCTGTCGGAACTGCCGCGGTTCTTGAAAACCTATCCCTATTACGTCGGCTGCGGTGTCGGCATGGAGCAATGCGATACGCTCGTCCTGTCGAAGCGCCCGCTGATCGAACCCCGCATCCGCAGTCTTGGCCTGCTCTGGCGCAACCGGCTGACGGTCTCGACCATCGATTTCAACGGCACGAAGGTCAATTTCCTCGCCGCGCACCTGACCAAACCTTATTATGACGAATTCCACGGCCTTGAGATCGAAGATCTCGACGAGATTATCCCTACCCTGCCGGGGCCGCTCGTTCTTGCCGGCGATTTCAACACGTCGATTCTGGCGCCCGACGTGCAGTATCTCATGCGCAGACAGGGCCTGGGCACGGTGTCGCTGGAGCCCGCGACATGGCCGATCATCGCCGGTCCCTTCGGCATTCCGATCGACCACATCTTCTCCAAAGCGCCTCTGCGTCTGAAATCGGTCAGCCGCATCAAGGACGGCTTCGGCTCAAATCATTTTGGCCTCATGGCGGAATTTGTCGTCGATCCCTAAGCCCTGATCCTCGTCCGTCGCCAGGAAGCCGCCGGACTGGCGTGCCCAGAGTTCGGCATAGAGCCCGCCGCGCGAAAGCAGTTCGTCATGGCTTCCCTCCTCGATGATTCGGCCGAGATCGACGACGATCAGGCGGTCGAGCGCGGCGATCGTCGATAGCCGATGGGCGATCGCGAGCACCGTCTTGCCCTCCATGATCCGATGGAGATTGGACTGGATCGCCTCTTCCACTTCCGAATCGAGCGCCGAGGTCGCTTCGTCGAGCACGAGGATCGGCGCATCCTTCAGCATGACGCGGGCAATGGCGATGCGCTGGCGCTGCCCGCCCGACAGCTTGACGCCGCGCTCGCCGACATGCGCATCGAAGCCTTTGCGGCCCTGCTGATCCTGCAGGCGGGAAATGAAGTCGATGGCCTCGGCGCGTCTCGCCGCCTCGATCAACCGCTCCTCGCCGGCATCCGGCCGCCCGAACAGAATATTGTCGCGCACCGAACGATGCAGCAGCGAGGTATCCTGGCTGACGACGCCGATCTGCATTCTGAGCGATTCCTGCGTCACGGCCGATATATCCTGGCCGTCGACGAGGATCTGCCCGCCCTGGATATCGTAGAGGCGCAGCAGCAGGTTCATCAGCGTCGATTTGCCGGCGCCCGAACGCCCGACGATGCCGACCTTCTCGCCCGCGCGGATGGTCAGGGAGAAATTCTTGACGACGGGCTCATGACCCTTGCCGTATTGGAAGGAAACATTGTCGAAGCGGATGCCGGGCTGCCGGATCACCAGGTTCTTCGCGTCGGGCCGATCGACGAGTCCGAGCGGCTGGGAGATGAGCTCGGCGGCATTCTGGATGGTGCCGAGATTGCGCATGATGCCGTTGAACTGCGTCATCAGCCGTCCGAGCAGGAAATTCAGCCTGAGCACCAGCGCCAGCGAGAAGGCCACCGCGCCGGAACTGACGAGGCCGCGCAGCCAAAGATCGACGCTCAGGCCCGCCATCGTCACGATCATCAGGCCGGAGAGCAGCGCCATCGAGGCCCGAACACCTGTGATGAACCGCGTGAAGCGCAGCACCGAGTCCTGAAAGATGTCGAAGCCCTGCCGCATGTAGCGGTCGCTCTCCTCGTCGCGCGCAAAGAGCTTGAGCGTCTGCATGTTGCTGTAGGAATCGACCATCCGCCCGTTCAGCATCGATCCGGCTTCCGCCGTTTCGCGGGAGTGATGGCGGATTTTCGGAACGAAATGGCGGGCGAGCAGGCTGAAGGCGCCGAGCCAGAACAGAACGACGGCGGCAAGTGAGTAGTCCAGCCGGGCGACGAGCGCGAGCGTCGTGACGGCATAGATGCCGACAAACCAGACGCTTTCCATCAGCGACGTGACGAGATCGCCGGTCGCCTGCCCGGCCGACCAGACCTTGGTGACGATGCGCCCGGAGAAATCGCTCTGAAAGAACGACAAAGACTGCCTGGAGACGTGGAGATAGGATTGCCAACGTGCTAGATTGTAGAAGCCGGGCGTGATGACTTGCTGGTCGACCAGCGCGATCAGGAAGGCAACGACGAAGCGCACGATGCCGATGAGGGCGAGCATGCCGAACAGCTCGCCGCCATGGGCTGCAAGGAGGCCGCTCCAGCCGGCGCCGGGCGTGATGCTGGCGAGGATGTCGACCAGCCGGCCGACGAACCAGAAGAGCGCGGCCTCGATGGCCGCCGATGCGCCGCCGAGAATGAGCATGGCGATGAACGGCATCTTCGCCTGGCCGATATAGAACCGGATGAACCCGAGCGTTCCACGCGGCGGCTGGAGATTGGCGCGCGGACGAAAGGGATCGATCCAGGTTTCGAACAGGTGGAGTATGGGGCGCAGGAACATGGGAAACGATATAGGCGGATCGAAGGGTGCGGCAAAGGGAATGAAAAGCGGACGCAACCTTATATTTTCGTAATTATCGGTAACATCGGCGGCATCACCATTGATTGCTCCCGAGCCCGTCACAATCTGACGATACGATCGCGCTTCATCACCGGAGAGAGGGTCCATGGAAACGAAAATGCTCGATGCGCATATTCCGCTTCCGCTTGCCGAACGGCTCGATGCCATGGCTATCGACCTGGCACAGCCGCGCGATGAAATCGTCACCGAAGCCCTTACCGCCTGGCTCGACCGCGAAGAGCGCCGCCGCATCGCCGCGCTGCGCACGATAGCGGCCGCCAACACCATCGTTGTCGTCGAACACGACCGCGTGATCGACTGGGCCGACAGCCTTTGAATGGACGGCGTGCGCAAGCGCCGCATCCTTGCCGGCGCGCGTCAATTTCCGCCAAGAATACCGATAACATCTCGACGTCCATGCAGGACACGTATGATCGTAACCAATTCAATTTCAACGATATAGTAGGCGCGAATATCTTCGAAACCGGGAACGGGCCAAGATCTTATGCCGATGAGATTTGAATTGCCGAATGCCCGGCGTGCCGGAATTCGGATATTCCAGAAGACGGATGAAAGACTGCTCAGCGGCATCCAGGAACCGCAGAGCGGGTTCCTCTCCGGCATGTTTCGAGAGATAGGAGAACTGCAACAGGATATCGTTGAGAGCTGCCGGTTTGACGGCAAGCTTCACGGCGATTTCTTCTTGCTCTGCGCAGCCAGCAGCTGCGCGGCTTCTTTTCTCAGATCGCTCCAGAATGCAGGCGTCGCCTCTACGGCGTCGCCCGACGCCAGGCCCTCGAGCAGCAAAGCCTCGAGCCGCGCCTCGTTTTCGCGTTCCTGCGCCTCGCGAACGAGGCCGCGGAAATATTCGCTGACATTACCATAGCCTTTGCTCGCCATCTGGCTTTCGACAAAAGCCTTGAGACTGTCAGGCAATGAGATCGTCACGGTCGCCATAAGCAATTCCTCGTCGATATCAGCGAGCCTAACATAGCTTCTTAACTGTTCTCAACGGTTAAGAAGTCCTCCCCGCTCGCGCCGGGAGGGCCTATTCTTACTCCGCCGCCTCTTCCGTCTCCTCGGCGTGATCGGAGAGGAAGCCGCCGGACTGGCGGTTCCAGAGGTCGGCATAGATGCCGCCGCCCTCGATCAGTTCGCCATGCGACCCGGCCTCGATGATCCGGCCCTTGTCGAGCACGATCAGCCGGTCCATCTCCGTCAGCGTCGAAAGCCGGTGGGCGATCGCGATCACCGTCTTGCCCTCCATCAGGGCGAAGAGGTTCTCCTGGATCGCCGCCTCGACTTCTGAATCGAGCGCCGAGGTCGCCTCGTCGAGCACCAGGATCGGCGCGTCCTTCAGGAAGACGCGGGCGATCGCGATGCGCTGCCGCTGACCGCCTGACAGTTTGACGCCGCGTTCGCCGACCTGGGCGTCGAGGCCCTGGCGGCCCTGCATGTCGACGAGCCCTTCGATGAACTCCCAGGCATTGGCGCGCTTGGCCGCCTCGATCACCTCGGCATCGGTCGCCTCCGGCCGGCCGTAGGCGATGTTATCGCGGATCGAGCGGTGCAGCAGCGAGGTGTCCTGCGTCACCACGCCGATCAGCGAACGCAGGCTCTCCTGCGAGACGCCTGAGATATCCTGCCCGTCGATGATGATGCGGCCGGCTTCCAGGTCGTAGAAGCGCAGGAGCAGGCTCATCAGTGTCGTCTTGCCGGCGCCCGAGCGGCCGACCAGACCCACCTTTTCGCCCGCCTTGATGTCGAGCGACAGGCTGTCGATGACACCCTTGGTCTTGCCGTAATGGAAGCGGATGCGATCGTAGTGGATCGCGCCCTTCTTCGCCGTCAGGGTCGGCGCACCCGGCTTGTCGACGATGTCGTGCTGCTTGCTCATCATCTCCATGCCGTCGTAGACCGTGCCGATATTCTCGAACAGCGCCGAGACTTCCCACATGATCCATTGCGACATGCCGTTGACGCGCATGGCAAGGCCGATGGCGATCGCGATCGCGCCGACCGAGATCGCCCCGTTGAGCCAGAACCAGATCGACAGGCCCGAGACGACGAAGAGCGCCACGCAGTTGTTCACGTAGACGCTGATGTGGAAAAGCGTCACCTTGCGCATCTGCCTGTGCACGGTCTGCAGGAACTCGTCCATGCCCTCCTTGGCATAAACCTCCTCGCGGCCCGCATGCGAAAACAGCTTGACGGTCGCGATGTTCGTATAGCTGTCGACCACGCGCCCCGTCATCATCGAGCGCGCATCGGCCTGCATCGCCGCGATCTTGCGAAGCCGCGGCACGAAATAGGCGACGATGCCGATATAGATGGCGAGCCAGACGAGGATCGGGATCATCAGCCGCCAGTCGGCCGCCGCGATCACGATGATCATCGTCAGGAAATAGCTGACGACATAGACGAAGACGTCGAGGATCTTCATGACAGTTTCGCGCACGGCAAGCGAGGTCTGCATCACCTTGGTCGCGACGCGCCCGGCGAACTCGTTGGCGAAGAACGTCATGCTGTGGCGCAGCAGGAAGCGATGCATCTGCCAGCGCGCGATCATCGGATAGTTGCCAAGCAGCATCTGGTGCATGATGAGCGAGTCCAGGCCGGCCGCCACCGGCAAGCCGACCAGCACCAGCGCCGCCATCCAGAAAAGCTTGTGGCCTTCCGTCTGCAGGAATGTGGCGCGGTCGGCGTTCGTCAGCCAGTCGACGATGTCGCCGAGGAACTGGAAGAGCGCTACTTCACCGACGGCGATCGACGCCGTCAGCACGGCCATCACGCCGAGCCAGGGCGCAGCCGGCTTGCTGTAATGCCAGCAGAAGGCAAAGAGACCTTTCGGCGGGGCCACCGGCTCCTCGCTCGGAAAGGGATTGAGTCTCTGTTCAAACCAGCCAAACATGAAATTGCTCCGAAACCTCAGCGTTCCGGCTCCCGGCTTCGCGCCATCCCAGCGCCACGCAAGCACATATGGGATCCGGACGTTCTAAGGGCGAGGCTCACACAGCCGCGCAATGCATCAAAAGGGGAATTTTTAGAAGGAAGCCCGCTCTAGCGGCGCCATGTCGCCTTGACCGGCATCACGGCGGGAAAGCGCATAATGAGCAAAATATTCATGTGGCCCTCCCTGCTGGCGATTGAAGACGTGCATGCATAACGCGAAAAGCGCGAAACTTCCAGCCCTGGGATGGCGCAAATTGAATGTTTCCGGGCCAAACCACGCCCTGTTGCGCCGAAATCACAGTTATATTAGGCCTCTCGCGGCGAAACGAAACAAACGGCGCGAAATGACAAACCTCAGATTGGCACTCTACCAGCCTGATATCCCAGGCAATACGGGCACGATCCTGCGTCTTGCCGCCTGCCTCGGCTTCGCCGTCGATCTGATCGAGCCCGCTGGCTTCGACGTCTCCGACCGCAACCTGAAACGATCAGGCATGGATTATATCGCCGCGGCCGCGCTCACGCGCCATGTCAACTGGGACAGCTTCGAGGCATGGCGCGCGACAACAGGGCGCCGCCTCATCCTCGCCTCGACCAAGGCCGCGGATCGCTACACCGACCTTGCTTTCCGTTCGGACGACATCCTGCTTTTCGGCCGCGAAAGCGCCGGCGTGCCGGATCACGTCCATGAAAAGGCCGATGCCCGCATCCTGATCCCAATGGTCGAAGGCCAGCGCTCGATCAACGTCGCCGTCTCGGCGGCGATGATCGTCGGCGAGGCGATGCGCCAGACCGTCTGGGCTTGATCGGCGCCGGCTTCGACCGATGTGCCGATCTCTTCCGGAATGTCGCAAACCGGCGTTGCCGATCAGCAAAAACGGCTTATATTCATTAGCCGAGCAATCAAAAAGATTCGCACAGATTCCATGATTTCAACGGTTTGAGGCAGAAAAGCCCGGGCCTTCATTTCTCCAGACATAGAAAGAAGAATAAAAACAAGGAAATGGAATCCACGGTCATCATGATCAACCTGTTCGGCGCGGTAGCCCTGCTGCTGTTTGGCCTCGCACAGGTGAAGGACGGAATGTCCAGGGCCTTCGGCGCCCGGCTGAGAACAGGGCTGGCGACCGGCACGCGTGGCGGCCTGCGCTCGTTCGTGTCGGGCCTGGTGGCAACCATCGCGCTGCAGAGCTCGACGGCAACCGCGCTGATGACCGCATCCTTCGTCGAACGTGACCTCATCAAGCCGCGCATGGCACAGATCGTCCTGCTCGGGGCCAATGTCGGCACGGCGATCACCGCCTGGATCGTCGCCACCGGCATCGAATGGCTTTCCCCGCTTCTCATCCTTTCCGGCATCGTGCTTTACCGTGGCCGCTCCAGCGCCCGCCAGGGTGGCGGCGCAGCGTTGATCGGCATCGGGCTGATGCTGCTGTCGCTGCATCTCCTCGGCCTTGCGACCGAGCCGATGCGCGCCTCTCCAGCCCTTGGCGCCTTCATCGGCCTATTGGACGGCGCGCTGCCTGTGGCGCTTCTCTTCTCGGCAGCACTCGCCTTCCTGTCGTCGTCGAGTCTGGCGGTGGTGGTTCTGATCCTGTCGCTCGCCTCGGCCGGCCTCATCTCCGCCCAACTCATCGTCGTGCTCGTGCTCGGCGCCAATCTCGGCGGCGCAATACCGCCTGTCGTCGCGACCCTGTCCGGCCCGGTCTCGGCCCGACGCGTCACCCTCGGCAATCTCATCGTGCGCATGGCCGGCTGCTTCCTTGCCCTGCCGCTCGCAGGCTACGGCGCCGAACTCATCCAGATGCTGCCCTTCAGCCCGGCCAAACTGCCGGTCGACGCGCATCTCGCCTTCAATCTTCTGCTCGCAGCGCTCGCCTGGCCATTCTCGCGGTCGCTCGCGACCCTGATGGCCCGGCTGGTGCCGGATCAGGCCGAGCCTGACAACGCTCCGAAATATCTTGATCCTCAGGAGCTTTCGACACCCGTCATTGCGCTTGCCAGCGCCACCCGCGAAGTGCTCGGCGTCGGCGACCTCATCGAGCGCATGCTGGTCAGGGTCTCGGAAGCCTTCGAGCAGAATGATGCCGGCAAACTTGCTGAAATCCCGGCTCTCGAAGAGCGCGTCGACCGGCTGCAGCAGGCAGTGAAAGTCTATCTCTCGAAGCTCGGCCGCGACGGGCTGACCGATGAGAACGCCCGCCGTTCAATCGTCGTCATCGACTATGCGATCAACCTCGAACATATGGGCGACATCATCGAAAAAGGCTTGCGGGAGGAGGTGGCGAAGAAGATCTCGCTAGGCCTGAAATTTTCAGACGACGGTCATCAGGAACTGCGCAAGCTGTTCGACCTGACGATCGACAATCTGCGCGTCGCCCAGACCATCTTCGTCACCCGCGATTTCAATCTGGCGCGGCAGATGATGGAGGTAAAGGTCGAGGTGCGCCGGATGGAGAAGCAGTCGGCCGAGCGCCATCTCGAACGCCTGCGCGACGGCCGCGCCGACAGCCTGCAGACGAGTTCGCTGCATCTCGACATGCTGCGCGACCTGAAGCGCGTTAACGCCCATATCGTCTCGGTGGCGCATCCGATCATGGATGAAAGCGGCCTTTTGATCGAGAGCCGCGTACGGACTGGCGTGGAGTGACGGTCAGTCGGCGGAAGGCAGGCGGCGCATGGTGAATTCGATCTGGTCGCCGTCGAGCTGACGCCAGCTTTCCACCTCGGTCCAATAAGCGGCTTTCGGATATTCGTCGAACCATTCGCGCGCCTTGGCGCGGGCGTCGAGCAGGCCAAGGCAATATGTCTCACGCACGAAATGGTCTTTCTTGCGGGGAGGATTTTCCGCCCGATGTCTCGCCATTCTGCGCTTCAGGCCGTCGAAAGACGGAGGTCCTGGAATTTTTGCCATCAAACCTACCTCTTGCGAAAAGGTAGTATCGAAATCCTTGATTTGCGAGTCGAATCTTGGAAGTGCTGCCGGTGCCGGGCCATGCTTGGCGAGGCGCGGCGCCACCTGCTAGATGTGGCCGGAAACCAGGAATGAGCGAGTCGCGTCCTTACCGGATGTCGCCCGCCGGAGGCGTGACATGGAAAGACCGGAACTGCCGATCGGCTTGCCTGACGATATTGAAGAGAAGAAGGCGGCTGCCCGCAGCTGGTTCGAGGGGCTGCGCGATGCGATCTGCGCCTCCTTCGAAGCTCTCGAAGACGAGC
Source organism: Rhizobium sp. Pop5 (assembly GCF_024721175.1). Lineage (NCBI taxonomy): Bacteria > Pseudomonadati > Pseudomonadota > Alphaproteobacteria > Hyphomicrobiales > Rhizobiaceae > Rhizobium > Rhizobium sp. Pop5. The sequence goes on from NZ_CP099399.1 coordinate 2,767,589, forward strand.
TGGCTGGCCCACTCTCCGATCAGGAACCGGGCCGCTTCGCCGCCAAGGATTGGTCACGCGAAAATGGCGCGGGTGGCGGTGGCCGGATGTCGATGATGGAAGGCCGCGTCTTCGAGAAGGTCGGCGTCCACACCTCAACCGTGCACGGCGAATTCTCCCCGGATTTCCGGGCTCAGATACCAGGCGCCAAGGATGATCCGCGTTTCTGGGCCTCAGGCATCTCGTTGATTGCCCATCCCGTCAATCCCAATGTTCCCACGGTGCATATGAACACCCGCATGGTCGTCACCACGAGCCGCTGGTTTGGCGGCGGAGCCGACCTGACGCCGGTGCTGTCGCGCCGCCGCACGCAGGAGGATGAGGACAGCCAGCTCTTCCACAAGGCCATGGAGATCGCCTGCCGCAACCATGCCGTCGCCGATTACGACGCCTACAAGGCCTGGTGCGACGAGTATTTCTTCCTGAAGCACCGCAACGAGCCCCGCGGCATCGGCGGCATCTTCTACGACTGGCTGCATTCGAGCGAGGAAGCCGGCGGCTGGGACGCCGATTTCGCCTTCACGCGCGATGTCGGCCGGGCCTTCGCCATGGTCTATCCGAAGATCGTCCGCTCCAATTTCAATAAGATGTGGACAGAGGCAGACCGTGACGAACAATTGATCCGGCGAGGCCGATACGTCGAATTCAATTTGCTGTATGATCGCGGCACGATCTTCGGCCTGAAGACCGGCGGCAACGTCGAATCCATTCTCTCCTCGCTGCCCCCCGTCGTCCGCTGGCCGTGAGACTGTAAACTCTCGTCGATAAATTCGAACTGAGGGACCTTCATAAAAATTCAGTGCGTCCTAACTTGATATGTATGTGCGTAACAATCGGAGGAGGATTGTCATGACGATACAAAGTGGTTCGCCTGCACCCGCGAAAGCTCAGGAAACCCGGGTCATCGACACGCCGGAGTTCCTGACGCGCATCGCTGAGCAACTGAGGGCCAAGAGCGGCTCGGATCTGCCTCTCTGCTGCTTCATCGAGCAGGTCAAGCTGCAGCTCGCCGGCGGAAAATCGCCGGAGGAACTGCAGAGAGAGGCAGCCAATAGCAACATGCCCCGCCATCTCTCGGATACCTACAAAGCCTGGGCGATGCCCGATTGAAAGACCTTGTCCGGTCGACACCTGATGCCGGCCGGAACCTTCTCTTCCTACGTACATTCATCAATCGCGTGAAAGCGCGATGGCCGTTGCGTTCAGACAGAGGAGAAAATCATGCGACTTTTCGAATGCGGCACGCTCGTTCCCGGCTGCGCCTGGCACACTCGGGCGGATAATGACGCAGAAGTGATCCGCCGTGCCGTCGAGCACATGAGGGCCGATCACGGCGAAACGATCATCCGCGAAAACATGGTCGACAACATCAAGGCCCGCATCCGCGACGAAGCGACCGCAGCCTGATTTGCCGATGGCCAGACGTCAGCTATGACGGTCGAGCCGCGCCGCATCCACCGGATGCGGCGCGATGTCATGATCGGAGACGCTCCTGCAGCCGGGCGAGCAATGCTGCCCGGTCGGAAGCGAAATTTTCCTCCACCCACTGGTTTTCCAGCGCCGCTAGCAGTTCGCCGACGCGCGGGCCTGCGGCAATGCCGGCCGAGATGACGTCGCCACCATTCACGGGAAATGGCGGCTTCTTCCAATTCATCGCCTGATCGAGGAGCTTTATGAGGCGCGCCGTGCGCGCCATTTCGGCAAGATCGCCTTCGGCCTTGCCGCGCGCAATGCTGAGCGCCAGCTTCAGCCGTGTCGTGATGCCCTCGGCACCATTGCGATAAAGCAGCCGTTCGAAGGCGGCCGAGGAAATTTCGTCATTGACCGGAGCCGCCATCGCCCAGGCCTTGAGAGTGGCCGCTTCCGCATTGGAAAGCTTCAACCGACCGGCAAGCGCTTCCAGCCGCGCCGCATCCGGCGGCACGATCGCCGCAAGGCGCAGCAGCGGATCGGGCGCCCAGCCGAAAGCCTTTTCGGTGGCGACCAACGACGGAATCGCATCGATCCCCCATTTTTCGGACTCCGGCAGGATTTCGGTCAGCACCGCCACCTGGCGCATCCAGAGCAGCGCCCGGCCGGGATCGGCGGCACCGAGCAGCTTTCTCAACTCCGACCAGACGCGCTCCGCCGACAGCGTCTTCAGTTTCGAACGCGCATGAGAACACGCCTTCAGCCCCTCGGCATCCGGCCGTCCGGAACCGTAAAAGGCAAAGAAGCGGAAGAAGCGCAGGATACGCAGATGATCCTCGGCAATGCGCGTCGCCGCATCGCCGATGAAGCGGATATTGCGCGTTTCGATATCGGCAAGCCCGCCGACGAGATCCACCACCTCGCCTCTGGCATCGGCATAGAGCGCATTGATCGTCAGGTCTCGCCGTTCCGCATCGGCCTTCCAGTCGGTGCTGAAGGCAACCTTGGCGCGGCGCCCGTCGGTCTCGACGTCGGTGCGCAGCGTCGTCACCTCAAAGGGCTTGCCGTCGATGACAAGCGTCACCGTGCCGTGCTGCAGGCCCGTCGGAACCGCCTTGGCGCCGGCGGCCGCCGCCCGCTCGATGACGATCTCCGGCGTCAGCGTCGTGGCGATGTCGATATCGCTGACCGGCAGCCCCATCAGGCTGTTGCGCACCGCGCCGCCCACCACCCGAGCTTCCCCGCCGTTGGTGTTGAGAAGCGCAAGCACCCGGCCGAGCGCCGGATCGCGGAACCATGCTTGGTCGGCAAGGCCGGTCATGCATAAAGCCTTTCGTAAAGCGTGCGGACGATGCCGGCGGTGATGCCCCAGATCATCCTGGTTTCATAGGGCATGCGGTAGAAATGCCGGTCGATGCCGTCGATGATGCGTTTGTCGCGGCTGTGATTGGCCGGGTTCATCAAAAAGGAAAGCGGCACCTCGAACACGTCGTCCACCTCGGCCGGGTTCGGCCTCAGCGCGAAGCCGGGGGTGACGACGCCGAGCACCGGCGTAATCCGGAAACCTGTCGAAGCAAGATAGTTCGGCAGCCGCCCGACGGTTTCGACGAAAGAGCCGGCAAGGCCGATCTCTTCCTCCGTCTCGCGGATCGCCGCTCTTTCGGGCGAGATGTCGGCCGGATCGATCGAGCCGCCGGGAAAGGCGATCTGACCGGAATGCTTGCGCAGCGTCGCCGTGCGCTTGGTGAAAATCACATGCGCCTCCTCGCCGTCATCGACGACGGGCACGAGCACGGCGGCATCACGCAGCTTGAAGGTCGCGACCTCCGCCACGATGTCGGGGTTGAGAATATGGTCGCCGTGATCGCGCCAGGCATGGTCCACAGGCCCGCCGTTCTGATTGAGCGCGCGGCGGCGGAACTCGGCTGCTGAAAACAGCGGATAACGTTGGGGAATCGCATCGTTCATCGGCAAAGCGCATCCAGTTCGTCGGCCGGCATGATGGGGAAGACCTCGCCTGCGGAGCGGACCGCAAACATCGCCTGCCCCTCAACGTCGAGTGTCTCGCCGAGTGCCGCTAGTTCATACATCACCGCACGTGACACCAGCGCCTCCAGCCGCCCGCGCACATGCAGATAGGGTTTCAGTTCGGCATTGCCGCCTGTTATGGCAAAACGCAGCCGATGCTCTCCTCCCGCCTCCACAACATCGCCGACATTGGTGCGGAATGTCAGCACCTGTTGGCCATCCCGATCCGTCACACTCATCTCCACGGCGATGAAAGGCGCATCGGTGACCCTGATCCCGACCTTTTCCACAGGAGTTACGAGATAGGTTTTCTCGTCCTCGTCCTTTCTCAAAACCGTCGAAAACAGCCGCACCAGCGCCGGCCGGCCGATCGGCGTACCCATGTAGAACCAGGTGCCGTCGGCCCTGATCTCCATGTCGATATCGCCGCAAAAGGGCGGATTCCACCGCTCGACCGGCGGCAACCCGCGTTTTTTGCCGCCGTTTTCCTGGGACGCGCGCGAAATCAGCGCGGCAAGCCCCGCTGCATCCGCCCGTCCGCTGATTTCCTCGGCTGCCATTCTTCCGTCCCGGTTTGTCCTTAACGAAGTGAAGTCACGAGATAGTCATTCGTAACGAACTTGTCAGCCCGTCGCATCTCCATAACTCTATCGAGTATGAGGCGGATGTATAAGTCCGCCGATTCGCTGCCGAATGATTTCAGCCGTTGGAGATGCCCATGGGTATGATGAAGACCGAAGCCAGCCTCGATGATAAGGCGATCGTCGCCGCCGCCGAAAGGGCGCTCTCCGATATCGCCGCCATCCGTGGGGAAGTCTCGAAGGTGATCTTCGGTCAGGAAGGCGTGGTGGAGAATACCATTCTTGCGGTACTGTCAGGCGGCCACGCTCTGCTCGTCGGCGTTCCCGGCCTTGCCAAGACCCGGCTGGTGACGACGCTCGGCGAGGTGCTCGGTCTTGCCGCCAACCGCATCCAGTTCACGCCCGACCTGATGCCTTCGGATATTCTCGGCTCCGAGGTGATGGACCAGGACGACAGCGGCCGCCGTTCCTTCCGCTTCATCAAGGGCCCGGTCTTCGCCCAGCTTCTGATGGCCGACGAAATCAACCGCGCCTCGCCGCGCACGCAGTCGGCGCTGCTGCAGTCCATGCAGGAATATCACGTCACCATCGCCGGCCAGCGCTACGACCTGCCCGCACCCTTCCACGTGCTCGCCACCCAGAACCCGCTGGAGCAGGAAGGCACCTACCCCCTGCCCGAGGCCCAGCTCGACCGTTTCCTGCTGCAGGTCGACGTCAACTATCCCGAGCTTGCCGCCGAGCGCCAGATCCTGCTCGAGACGACCGGCTTGAGCGAAACCCGGCCCAAAGCGATCATCGATGCGCAGCGGCTGATCGAGATTCAGGCGCTGGTGCGCCAGATGCCGGTGAGCGACACGGTCGTCGACTCCATTCTTTCGCTGGTGCGCTCCGCCCGTCCCGGCCAGGGCAATGCTTCGACCGACAAGAACGTCGCCTGGGGTCCGGGCCCGCGCGCCGGCCAGGCGATGATGCTCTGCGCCCGTGCCCGTGCGCTCTACGAAGGCCGTCTCGCCCCGTCCCTCGACGATGTCTTCGCGCTCGCCGAACCCATTCTCCAGCACCGCATGGCGCTGACTTTCGCCGCCCGCGCCGAAGGCATGTCGGTGCGAGACGTCGTCGCCGGACTGGTCAGACAGGCAAAGGGATAAGGAAGCCGGACGCGTGGCATCTATCGGACAGATCGTCAACCCGACGTCAGGCAGCGATGCCCTTTCACGCGCCAGACAGCGGGCGGCCCTGATACCGGACTGCCTGGTGGAAGCAAAGCGCATCGCCAACACGGTGATTGCTGGCTGGCATGGCCGCCGCAAGCGCGGTATCGGCGAGAATTTCTGGCAGTTTCGCCCCTATGCCGAAGGCGAAAGCCTGTCGCGCATCGATTGGCGCCGCTCCGCCCGCGACGACCATACCTATGTGCGCGAGCGCGAATGGGAGGCGGCGCACACCATCTGGCTCTGGTGCGACATGTCGCCCTCGATGATGTACAAGTCGAGCTACGGCAGCGTCTCCAAGGAAAGCCGGGCGCTGGTCGTCATGCTGGCGTTGGCCGAGGTCCTTGCCCGCTCCGGCGAACGCATCGGCTGCCCCGGCATCATGGATCCCGTCTCCACCCGCAACGCCGCCGAACGGCTGGCGTCGGCGCTCATGCACACGCCTCTGACCGGCGGCCTGCCGGAAACGGCGATGATCCGCGGCTGGAGCGACCTCGTTCTCATCGGCGATTTCCTCGACGATGCGCAGGCGGTCATGGAGCGCCTCGGTCCGCTTGCCCGCCGCGGCCTGCGCGGCCATGTCGTCGAGATAGCAGATCCGGCCGAAGAGATATTTCCCTATAGCGGCCGCACCGAATTCACCGATCCGGAAACCGGCGCCAAGCTGATTTCCGGCCGCGCCGAACACATCCGCGAGGCCTATCGCAGCGCCTATCTCGCGCGCAGGGAGAGCCTCGGCCAGTCGCTGCGCCATCTCGGCTGGACATTTGCGACCCACCACACCGATCACCTCGCTTCGGAAGCACTGGTCGCCATACACATGTATCTCTCGGGCATGCCGGCCAAGGCGACGCATGGAGGGCAGCTATGAACGCCCTCCCCTTCGCTTTTGCCTATCCCGCCATTCTCGGCGCCCTTGTCGCGCTCCCCGTCATCTGGTGGCTGCTGCGGCTGACGCCGCCGCGCCCGAAGGCCGAGATCTTCCCGCCGCTGAAAATCCTCGCATCCGTTCTGAAGCGCGAGGAGACGCCGGCACAGAGCCCGTGGTGGCTGACGCTGCTGCGCATGCTGCTTGCCGCCACCATCATCCTTGCGATTGCCGATCCGGTCTTCAACCCGCGCAGCAGTTCGCTGGCATCAGGCGGCCCGCTCGTCCTCTTCGTCGACAACAGCTGGGCAGCGGCACCCGATTGGGAGCGTCGCGTCCAGACCGCCGGCGCGCTGATAGACGACGCCGAAGCCGCCGGCACGCCCGTATCGATCGCCTTCACCGCCGACCCGACCAACGACGCCGTGCCCGGCACCGCGGCTAGCGCCCGCGACAAGCTGCGCGCAGCCGAGCCCCGACCGCTGGTGCCCGATCGCGAGCGCGCCTTCCAGGCGTTGCGCGCCGCCCTGAACGGCACCAAGCCCGGCACCCTCGCCTTCCTCACCGACGGCGCAGCCGCCAAAGCCGGCGATGCCACGGTGCGCCAGCTCGCCGAACTCCAGCCTGCCGATCTCCGCCTGATCGAGGGCGACGCCGCCAAGACGGTTGCCGTCACTGCTGCCAACAACGCGGCGGATGCCATGACCGTCAAGGTCACGCGCCTCAACAGTTCGCATGCCGCAACCGTGGCGCTGAACGCCGCCGATGCGCAGGGCCGCTCGATCGCCAATGGCAGGGTGGATTTCAGCCCCGGCCAGAGCGTCGCCACGAGTTCGATCACCGCCCCCTTCGAGATGCGCAACGATTTCGCACGCATCAGCGTGGACAATGGTGCGACGGCGGGCGCGGTTCATCTTCTCGACGACGCCTTCAAGCGCCGCCGCGTCGTCCTCTTGTCGGGTGCGAGCGGCGACGAGTTCCAGCCGCTGCTCTCGCCGCTCTATTATATCCAGCGAGCGCTCCAGCCTTATGCGGATCTGATCCAACCCGGCGATTCCGATCTTGCCGTCGCCATACCGAAGCTCCTCGCCAGCAATCCCTCCATCATCATCATGGCCGATATCGGCCGGCTGCCGGAGGAGACCTACGAACCCCTGACGCGCTGGATATCGAACGGCGGCATGCTCCTGCGTTTTGCCGGCCCGCGCATGGCGGCAGCACCTGCCGACGATCCACTGATCCCCGTCATTCTGCGCCAGGGAGAACGGGCGCTCGGCGGCACATTGTCCTGGAGCGAGCCGCAATTGCTGGCCGAATTTCCGAATTTCGGGCCTTTCGCCGGCATAGCGCGCCCCGCCGATGTCGTCGTCAAGCGGCAGGTGCTTGCCGAACCGACGCCCGATCTTGCCGAGCGCACCTGGGCGAGCCTGGCCGACGGCACGCCGCTCGTGACGATGAAACAACTCGCATCCGGCCAGATCGTGCTGTTCCACGTCACCGCGGAAGCGACCTGGTCCGATCTGCCGATCTCGGGTACCTTCGTCGACATGCTGCGCCATCTCCTGCAGATATCGCGTTCGGGCGGCGTGACGTCGGAGGCGCGCGGCAATGCGCGTGTTGCCGAAACGCTGCCGCCGTTCCGCATGCTGACGGCCAAGGGCTTGCTCGTCTCCGAGACCGGTTCGGCGCGGCCGCTGATCCCCCAGGCCGGAACCGAACCGACGGCGAGTTTCGACAACCCGCCCGGGCTCTACGGCTCGGAAGACGGTTTCACCTCCCTGAACGTGCTGCCGGAGGATGCCGAACTGAAACCGCTCGACATATCGGGAACCAATGCCATTCGCGAAGGGCTGATCGGCGGCGAAAGCTGGTCGGCAAAGCCGGCGCTGTTCCTCGCAGCCTTTCTGCTGCTGCTCGCCGATAGCCTGATCGTCCTCTTCATGAACGGCGCGTTCTCGCGATTGCGTCCGGCCGTCCGCACCGTGGGCGTGATTGCAGTCGCGGTCGCAGCCGGCTTTCTCCTGCAGCCCGGCACGCTTCACGCCAACGACACCCGGCCTGGCGACGATCTCATTCTGGAAAGGCTTGATAATACCCACCTCGCCTATGTCGTCACCGGCGAGCAGGACGTGGACAATGTATCGGAGCGCGGCCTTGAAGGCCTTACCCAGTTCCTGACCTTCCGTACGACGCTGGAGCCGGCGCCGCCCGTGGGCCTCGACCTCACCAAGGACGAACTCGCCTTCTATCCGATCATCTACTGGCCGGTCTCGGCGACGGCACCGATGCCATCCTCGGCCGCGATCAGCCGCATCGACGCCTATATGCGCAACGGCGGCACGGTGCTTTTCGACACACGCGATCAGATCAGCGCACTGGACAATGGCGGCAATGTCAGCGCCAACGGTGAGAGGCTGCAGCAGATCCTCGCCAATCTCGACATCCCGCCGCTGGAGCCGGTGCCATCAGATCACGTGCTGACGAAATCCTTCTATCTGCTCTCGAGCTTCCCCGGCCGTTACACCGGCAGCCCTCTCTGGATCGAGGCCCGGCAAGGCGGCCGCGAAGCGACCGAAAAATCGGCGGCGACGGCCGACGGCGTTTCGCCGATCCTGATCACCGGCAATGATTTCGCCGGCGCCTGGGCGATCGACGACAACGGCATACCGATGCTGCCGACCGTGCCGTCCGATGAAACGCAGCGCGAATATGCCTACCGCTCCGGCGTCAACATCATGATGTATATGCTGACCGGCAACTACAAGACCGACCAGGTTCATGTTCCCGACCTGCTTGAGCGGTTAGGACAATGATATGACGTTCGATTTTTCGCCCTTCCTGCCCTGGCCGGTTCTGGCAACACTCGCCGTCGTCAGCGCCGTCATCGCCGCGTTCGCACTTTGGCGCGGCGTTCGCGGCGCCTGGATCAGGACGCTGGCGGCGCTCGCCCTGCTCACCGCTCTTGCCAATCCGGTACTGCTGCAGGAGGACCGGGATCAGCTGTCGACGATCGTTCCCGTCATCGTCGACCGAAGCCAGAGCCAGCAGACGCCCGACCGCATAGAGATGACCGACGAGGCGCTGGCGGCCCTGAAAGGGCAGCTCGCCCGCTTTCCCCAGATAGAGCCCCGCTTCGTCGACGTCGAAGGCGACGTCAATTCCGACGTGCCCTCCACGCGCCTGTTCGATGCGCTGGCCGCCAACATCGCCGATGTCCCTCCCTCCCGCGTCGGCGGCGCCATCATGCTGACCGACGGCGAAGTCCATGATGTCCCGGCCGCCAACCAGGCCCTCGGCTTCAACGCGCCGATCCACGGCCTTGTGACCGGCAAGCCCAAGGAATTCGATCGCCGCATCGAAGTCATCAAAGGGCCGCGCTTCGGCATCGTCAACGAAGAGCAGCAGGTCATCCTGCGCGTCTTCGACGACGGCCCGAGCCCGGGCGGCACTGCCGACGTCATCGTCAAGATGAACGGCAACGAAATCGCCACCCTGCGGGCGACGCCCGGCCAGGATACGCCCTTCTCCTTCCAGGTGCCGGGCGGCGGCAGCAACGTTCTCGAATTTTCCGTCGCCGAGCTTCCGGGCGAAGTCACCGCCGCCAACAACCGCGCCGTCCATGTCATCGACGGCATCCGCCAGAATCTGCGCGTCCTGCTCGTCTCCGGCGAGCCGCATGCCGGCGAGCGCGCCTGGCGTAACCTCTTGAAATCCGACGCCTCGGTCGATCTCGTCCACTTCACCATCCTGCGTCCGCCGGAAAAGCAGGACGGCACGCCGATCAACGAACTGTCGCTGATCGCCTTCCCGACGCGCGAGCTCTTCGTCGACAAGATCAAGGATTTCGACCTGATCATCTTCGACCGCTACCAGCATCGCGGCGTGCTGCCGCTGCTCTATTACGACAACATCGCCCAGTATGTTGAAAACGGCGGCGCGCTGCTGATCGCGGCCGGCCCCGAGCATGCCGGCCCCGATTCCATCGCGATGACGCCGCTTTCCTCGGTGCTGCCGGCAATGCCCACCGGCCAGATGATCGAAAAGGCCTTCTACCCCCGCCTTTCCGAGGAAGGCCGCAAACATCCCGTCACGCGCGGTCTCGACGGCTCGGGCGAGGACCCGCCGCATTGGGGCCGCTGGTTCCGCAGCGTCGACGTCGAAAAGCCTGAGGGCGAGACGATCATGCTCGGCGCCGACAACCATCCGCTGCTGGTGCTGAACCGCGCCGGCCAGGGACGTGTCGCCATGTTGCTTTCCGATCAGGGCTGGCTCTGGGCGCGCGGCTTCGAAGGCGGCGGCCCCAATGTCTCGCTCTATCGCCGCATTGCCCATTGGCTCATGAAGGAACCGGCGCTCGAGGAAGAAGCGCTGACGGCGCGCGCCTCCGGCCGCACCCTTGAAGTCACCCGCCAGACGATCGGCGACAATCCAGGCAACGCCACCGTGCGTTATCCCTCAGGCAAGACCGAAACTCTGCCGCTTACCCAGACTGAGCCCGGGCTCTACAAGGCCGAGAAGCGGATGGACGAGATCGGGCTCTTCGAAATCCGCAACGGCAAGCTGTCGACGCTCGTCCATATCGGCGCCGTCGACGCACCGGAATTCAAGGCGATGATCTCGACAACCGATGTACTGAAACCGGTCGCCGACAGGAGCAAGGGTCTCGTGACCCGTGTCGCCAATGAAAACGGCGCGATCAGCGTACCGCCGATCCTGCCGGTGCGCGGCCAGGTCCGCGTCTCCGACAATGAACGCATGATGATCCGCATGACCAGCGAGACGGTTCTGAAGGGCATCAACACGCTGCCGCTCTTTGCCGGTTTTGCCGGCGTCGGCATCCTGCTGCTCGCCTTCGGCGCCATGTGGTGGCGCGAGGGACGGTAGTAGTGGCGGAATTCGAGCTTACCGCTTCGCCCTCGCAGGAGGAACTCGCGGCGATTGCCGATGCACTCACGGCCTTCAACGCGGGGGATGTCGGCCCCTCGGATCGCCAACCGCTTTCCGTCCTCATCCGCGACACCGACGGCAAGGTGACCGGCGGCCTTTCGGGCTTTACCGCCTGGGGCTGGCTCTTCACCCAGATGCTTTATGTTCCCGATACGTTGCGCGGCACCGGTCTCGCCGGCAAGCTCCTGGCGAAGGCCGAAGAAGAGGCGAGAGCCCGCGGCTGCCGCGGCGCCTGGATCGACACGTTCAGCCCGCAGGCTCTCCGCGCCTATCTCCGTCAGGGTTATGAAGTCTTCGGGGAGCTTGAGGAATTCCCGGAAGGCCGCACCCGCAGCTTCCTCCGGAAAAATCTCTGATCATCCGTGCCAGGCAATTGTGCCCTTCAGGCGCTCGTGCACGCCCTCGGCGATCGGAACGACGAGCACGCGGCCGGGATCGACCGGGCCGGGGAAGGTAAGCGCGTTGTAGGCGACCTTCTCGAAGCCGAGCGGACCGTAATAGGGCGGATCGCCGACGAGGATGACGGCTTCCGAGCCCTTGCGTCTTGCCGCCTCCACCGCGATCCGCACCAGTTCCCGGCCGATGCCGATGTTCTTGTGGGAGGGCCGCACCGCGAGCGGACCGAGAAGATGCCCCTTGACGGTGCCGGCCAGCACCGGCGTCATGCGCACGGAGGCGATCGTTTCGCCGTCGTCTGTGCAGATGAAGGAGAGCGAGAGATCATGCGGCCCCTGCTCGCGAATGCGCGCGGCAGCCCGTGTGAAGCGGCCCGGACCGAAGGCTTCTTCGTTGATGTGTTCGATGGCGGCGTCATGAGACGCGTCTTCTGTGAGGTAGACGAGGTCGTGCTTGTACATGATGACAGAAACCGGATGGACAGATTGATGGGTCTCGAACACGCCATGGGCGTTCGGGAGCATCAGCGTCGTCGCGGGTTTCTGGAGATGAACATCAGGCAGGGTCTCTCAAATTGTGGAAAGGCCGATAGCAGGAAAAATTTCCGTCGTCCAACGCAAAATACATTTTTGCCAAGCGTGACGCACTGTTCAATCTTTACCGCCTGCAAAGTCCCGCTATCTCAGCTAACTTCGCTCCCGACACGCAAATCAAGGAAATGACGATCATGGGAATGCTGGTGGACGGCGTCTGGCATGACATCTGGTACGATACGAAAGAGAGCAAGGGCCAATTCAAGCGGCAGCCCTCGCAGTTCCGCAACTGGGTGACGCAGGATGGCGAACCCGGCCCTTCCGGCAGCGGCGGCTTCAAGGCCGAGGCCGGGCGTTACCATCTCTATGTCTCGCTCGCCTGCCCCTGGGCACACCGAACCCTGATCTTCCGCAAGCTGAAGAAGCTGGAAGAGCTGATTTCGGTCTCCGTCGTCGATCCGCTGATGGTCGAGAACGGCTGGGAATTCAAGGTCGGCGACGGCGCCACCGGCGACCAGCTCTACGGCGCTGCCACCCTCTGGCAGATCTACGCCAAAGCCGATCCGCACTATTCCGGCCGCGTGACCGTTCCCGTCCTCTGGGACAAGAAGTCAGGCACGATCGTCAACAACGAATCCGCCGAGATCATCCGCATGTTCAACAGCGCCTTCGACGGGCTGACGGGCTCGACGGTCGATTTCTATCCTGAGGATCTTCGCGCCGAAATCGACGCCCTGAACGCCACTGTCTACGACACGGTCAACAACGGCGTCTACAAGGCGGGCTTCGCCACCACCCAGGAAGCCTATCAGGAAAATGTCGGCAAGTTGTTCGAGACGCTCGATATGCTCGACGAACGCCTGGGCAAGGGCCGCTACCTCTTCGGCGACAGGCTGACTGAAGCCGACTGGCGCCTCTTCACCACGCTGGTGCGCTTCGATCCCGTCTATGTCGGCCACTTCAAGTGCAACATCCGCCGCATCGCCGACTACCGCAACCTGCCAGGCTATCTCAAGGATCTCTATCAGACGGCGGGCGTTGCCGAGACGGTGAACCTAAAGCACATCAAGCAGCATTATTACCGCAGCCACAAGACGATCAACCCGACCGGTATCGTCCCATTAGGCCCGGTCCTCGATCTCGACAGCCCGCACGGCCGCACTACAGCGCCGCGCGTCTTTTTAGACGCGCAAAGGACGCTGTAGAACTCTAAATTGCTGCATATTTACTCTTAAATCGAATCCGATTTAAGAAATTATGCAGCAGGCTGAACGCCGCCTGAAGCCTCTCACCAGCGGTGGTCGGGCTCTTGCTCGCCCCGAAGCTCGGCGAGGCGGCGATGCGTCGCCTCGGTCGTGCCCGCCGGCAGGTTGTCGAGTGAAAAGAACCCGCTGTCGGAGATCTCCCAATCCGGCGGACGAACCGCTGTCTGCTCGACGGTCGCCCGGTAGAACACGACATGGTCGCGCCGGGTGATCGAGGTATTGAAATAGACGTGGACAAGCCGCGGCTTGCCGATAATCCTGAGGTTGCCCTCCTCGCGCAGCTCCTTGACCAGCGCTTCCTCGACCGTCTCGTTGCGCTCGAGCCCGCCGCCCGGCATATGCCAGCCGCCGACATAGCTGTGGCGCACAAGGAAAATCCGCCCCTCCGCATCGAAGCAGGCGGCTCTGACGCCCATCGTCATGCCGCGGGCGAAGGAGAAATAGACATGCAGGAGGCGCAGGGCCGCTCTGATGTGAAAGGGCCGCTTCTCGTTATCCACCATTGCTCCGTTTCAGCTCTTCATCACGCCGGATGTGTTTGAATTGTCAATAAGCTGGTCTATGTCTCGTAGCATGTTCAAGCTCGCGCATATTTCCGACGTCCACCTCGGACCGCTGCCCCGTCTTTCCATTCAAGAGCTGTTTTCAAAACGCATAACCGGCTTTGTGAACTGGCATCGAAATCGACGCAAGCACCTTTTCGGCAGTACGCTGGATCTGCTGCTCGATGACATCCGTGCCCATCAGGCCGATCACTTGGCCGTCACCGGCGATCTCGTCAATCTGGCGAGCGGCATCGAGATCCGCGCCGCCGCCGCCTGGCTGCGCGAACTCGGCGATCCCGCCGACACTTCGGTCGTTCCCGGCAATCACGACGCCTATGTGCCCGGCGCCTACGAGAAGTCGATGCGCGCCTGGTACGATTATGTCCGCGGTGATCTTTCCCCGCCGCAACGGCAGGAAGACCGCCATATCTTCCCCTATCTGCGCGTGCGCGGCAAAGTCGCGATCGTCGGCTGCTCGACGGCGGTCGCCACCCCCCCTTCGCCGCCTCCGGCTTCTTTGGCGCCCGCCAGGCCCGCGATACGGTGAACATGCTGCGCGCAGCTGGTGAAGCCGGCCTCTTCCGCGTCGTCATGATCCATCATCCGCCGATCCGCGGCGCCACCGCCTTTCACAAGCGCATGATCGGTATCCGCCGCTTCGCCGCCGTGATTTCGACCGGCGGCGCCGAGCTCGTGCTGCACGGCCACACGCACCTCAATACGCTGCACTGGCTGCGCGGCCAGGTGCAGCCGGTGCCCGTCGTCGGCGTCGCCTCGGCCTCGCAGGGACCGGGCAGCATCAAGCCGCCCGCCGCCTACAACCTCTTCTCGATCGACGGCTCTCCCGGCGCCTGGGAGCTCACCGGCGAACGCTTCAGCGTGAACAGGACCGGCGATGCGGTCATGCAGGAAAGCACTGATATTTTCGCCCCTTAGCGTTCTCTGTGAACCGTCTTTATGCGGCGCTTGAATCAGTCTGTGAGGAGATCGGGCCGTCGTCGCAACATTTGCCGCGGGGGCCGCTTACCCCCTTGGTATTTTTGGCGTTAAGCGTACACTCCTGATAACTGCATCGCCTCAGAACGGAGCCGCCAATGACTTCCCCTTTCCATCGCTTGTGCAGACTTTCGCTTGTTGCCGGCTTTGCCGTCGGCATGGCTACGGCCGCTTTCGCGGTCGGCGGCAACAACGACGACACCAATCCGCCTCCGAAGACCCAGACGACCAAGACCTGCACCGATGGCAAGGTCTGGGACAAGGCTAAGAAGGAATGCGTCACCCCGAAGAAGAGCAGCTTCAACGACGACGATCTCTATAAATTCGCCCGCGAATTCGCCTATGCCGGCCAGTATGAGAACGCCATCACCGTGCTGAACCTCGCCAGCAACCAGAACGACCCGCGCATCCTGAACTATCTCGGTTATGCCAACCGCAAGGCGGGCCGCATGGAACTCGGCATGTCCTATTATCGCAAGGCGCTGCAGGCGGATGAGAACTACATCCTCGCCCGCTCTTACATGGGCATGGCGCTGGCGGAACAGGGAGACATTCAGGGCGCCCGCGTCCAGCTCGTCGAAATCCGCGATCGCGGCGGCGAGGGGACCTGGGCCTACCGCGCCCTGCTGCAAAGCTTGAACGGGTACAGGACATATTGACGCAAGCTTTGCGGGCTACGCTACGAAAATCCCTTGAGAAAGGGGGATGAAGACGACCGGATGCTTGCACAGTGCAGGAGACTTGTTTCATAAAGCTCTTGCATCGCCGGTGTCGATAAAGCCGGTTTCGCGCCCGATGGCGAACCCTTCGTCCGCGAAACCATTGTGAATGCTTCTTGGATAGACAATGCGTCAGCCCGCAACGACCATCGATCTCCGGCGTGACCTCGTCGGTCTTCTGCCCCGCCTCCGCCGCTTCGCGATCACGCTCGCGGGTGATGCAGCCGTGGCCGACGAACTGGTCCAGGCGATCTGTCAGCGCGCCATCGCCAAGGGACATCAGTGGAACGGCGAAGGCCGGCTGGAAAGCTGGATCTATACGCTCGCCCGCCAGCAATGGGCCGACGACAGCCGCAAGCGCAAGCCGAAGGCGTCGGTCCGTGGCAACGTCACCGATATCAGAGAGGCCGCGCGCGAACGCTCGGCCGCGGCCGATCCCGATGTCATTCATCGCATGATCGCCGAAATGCCGGATGGCGTATCCTCGATCTTCCTGCTCGTCGACGTCGAGGGCCACAGCTATCAGCAGGCGGCCGACATCATGGGCATTCCCGCGGCCAGCGTCGTCTCCCAGCTCGCCACCGCAAGGCTGCATTTCGCCGGGCTCGCCGGCTCCCACCCGATCCACAGGTACTGAATTGCTCGATCTCAGAAAATTGCCGCTCGAAGCCCAGCTCACCGCCCTTCTCGACGGCGAAGTCTCGCCCGAACAGCGGCACGAACTGGAGCAGCGCCTGGCAAGCGACGAGAATGCGCGCCGGCTGCATGAGAAGCTGCGCCACGGCGCCGATTTCGGCCGCCGCCGCCTCGAAGACGTCCTGAAGGAGCCGGTGCCGCTCTCTCTCGTCCGCTCGATCAAGAGCACGCAGCCGCCGAAGACGCCGATTGCCCAGCGCGCCACGCGCCCGCAGGTGAAACTGGCGCCTAGCGGTCCGCAGGCGCTGGCCGCCGCCCTCATCCTCTTCGTCGTCGGCTGCGGCATCGGCTATTTCGTCGGCAAAAGCCCGGATGCCGACGATATCGCCACCACGACCTCTGCCACGGCGCCTGCCAATACAAACGATTGGCTGGGCGACGTCACCGCCTATCAACGCCTGCTGATGCGCCAGCCCCGTCATCTCGTCGAAGTGCCTGCCTCGCAGGCCGAGGAAATCTCCAGCTGGCTGACGACCGCAATCGGCGTCCCCTTCCGCGTGCCCGATCTCAGCGGCCAATCCTGGACCTTCCAGGGCGCCCGCGTCATTCTCGGCGACAACCGCCCTGTCGGCCAGCTCGTTTATTCCAACAATGACGGCGACATCATCTCCATCTGCTTCCGCAAGGACGCGCAGCCGCCCGAGACCGACGATTTCAAGGAAACGATCAAGGACGAGATCGGCCTGGTCACCTGGCACAATGCCGGCACCTCCTACGTCCTCGCAGGCCCCTCCGCCGAAGCAGCCCTCAGCCAGCTGGCGATGGAAATCGCTACGGCGATTTGATTATCGGCTGTAGTATATGGCGAACGGTCGGCGTGCGAACGAGGCAACATCGACCATCAGCACCAGCCGCCCCTTCATCCGCCTGCCGGCACCTTCTCCCCGAGGGGAGAAGAGACATGTGGCAATGTCTCAGTTCCTAAAAGCGTCTGCAGTGGGAAGGCATAGCGAACGGCTTGCTCCCTCTTCTCCCCAGCGGGGAGAAGGTGCCCGTAGGGCGGATGAGCGGGCCGCACGGCAGGCCCTTCATTGCTCGCGCTTGCGCTAAGCGAAGGCACAACGAGCCAACCTAGTCATCAGGCCGCGCTGCACTGACGCAATCGCGGCCTGGGTCTTTCCAGGATCAGGCCTTGCCGGCCTTCACCTCAAGCACCCGATTGGCCGCCGAAACAATCGCTTCGAGCGACGCCGCGACGATGTTGGTATTGATGCCGGCACCGAAGAGTTTGCCGCCGGGATAGGAGGTCTCGACATAGGAGATCGCCGCCGCGTTCGAGCCGTGCTGCAGCGAATGCTCGGAATAGTCCTCGACGGACATTTCGATGCCGAGATAATGCGACAGCGCGTTGATGAAGCCGTCGATCGGGCCGTTGCCGCGCCCTTCGATGCGCTTGATCTCGCCATTGTCTGATATCTCGGCCGCGACGATCCGCTGACCCTTGCGCTCGGTGTCCGGATAGGTGTGGTGGTCGACGAACCTGAGGCGCGCATCGGGCTGCGTCACATAGCGCTCGATGAAGCGGTCATGGATACGCTTCGAGGGAAGCTCCTTGCCCTCTACGTCGGTGATGCGCTGGATGTCCTCGCGGAACTCGACCTGCAGGTTACGCGGCAGGTTGAGCCCATAATCCTGCTGCAGGATATAGGCGATGCCGCCCTTGCCGGACTGCGAGTTGATGCGGATGATCGCCTCGTAGGAACGGCCGACGTCACGCGGATCGATCGGCAGATAAGGCACTTCCCAGACCGGATGATTGGCGACCTGCGCCGCCTTCATGCCCTTGTTGATCGCATCCTGATGCGAGCCGGAGAAGGCCGTATAGACCAGCTCGCCGACATAGGGGTGACGCTCGGCAATCGCCATCTGGTTCGAATATTCGAACACTTCCTTGATGCGCTCGATATTCGAGCAGTCGATCCCGGGATCGACCCCTTGCGTGAACATATTGAGCGCCATCGTCACCACATCGACATTGCCGGTGCGCTCGCCATTGCCGAAGAGCGTGCCTTCGACGCGGTCGGCACCGGCCAGCAAAGCCAGTTCGGCAGCGGCGATGCCGGTGCCGCGGTCGTTATGCGGATGCAGCGAAACGATCAGGTTCTCGCGATTGTCGAGGTTGCGGCACATCCACTCGATCTGGTCGGCATAGACGTTCGGCGTCGCCATCTCGACGGTGGACGGCAGGTTGATGATGAGTTTGTTGTCGGGCGTCGGCTTCACCACCTCGATGACGGCGTTGCAGATCTCCAGCGCCACTTCCAGCTCGGTGCCGGTAAAGCTTTCGGGCGAATATTCGAAGCGATAGCCGCCGCCGGCCTTGGCCGCCATGTCGGTGATCATCTTGGCGGCATCGACGGCGATCTGCTTGATGCCCCGTACATCCTTGGCGAAAACGACGCGGCGCTGCAGCTCGCTGGTCGAATTATAGAAGTGCACGATCGGCCGGTTTGCGCCTTCCAGTGCTTCGAAAGTGCGGGTGATCAGTTCGGGGCGGCACTGCACCAACACCTGCAGCGAGACGTCGGCGGGTACGTTGCCCTCCTCCACGCACCAGCGGGCGAAATCGAAATCCGTCTGCGAAGCCGAGGGGAAGCCGATCTCGATTTCCTTGAAGCCCATCTCGAGCAGCAGATGGAACATGCGGGCCTTGCGGTCGTGGCCCATCGGATCGACGAGCGCCTGGTTGCCGTCGCGCAGATCCACCGAGCACCAGACAGGCGCCTTGGTGATGGTCTTCGTCGGCCAGGTGCGGTCGGGAATGTTCACCTGCGGATAGGGTCGGTATTTCACCGCGGCATCGGGCATGCCTTTGGCGGAGGCTCGGCTGTTGGTGTTGTCCATTGTCTTGTCTCCTCGTCCCGGCATTTGCCTCGCTCCTTAGCCGATCGCATCGGGCTTGGCGATAAACAAATGCGGACCTTCGTCGGTCGTTAGGTCAATTTTGAAAGTGAGTCGCGAGGAGCGATGCCGGGCGGGCTTTCGGCCGCCGGGCGCTCCTCAACGGACCCGGCAACCGCGCGTAAGGCCGAGGAGAAGAAGCGAGGTCAGGGCGCGTGTGTTGTCACGCAGGGCGATACGGCCGCGTGCAATCGTGTCGGAAATCTTGGCGCCTGAGGTCTTCATGGCCGCGCTTATAACCTCGGGCGGGAAAACTGGCAAGCCCTCGCGGCCCGCCGGCTTCCGTTACCGTTGCTGAGCGCGATCTTTCGACATCTTCACCAGCCGCTGCAGCACGAGCATCAGCCCGCCGGCGATCAATCCCCAGAAAGCGCCTGAGATGCCGCCGAAGGAAACGCCCGATGCGGTGACGAGGAAAGTGATCGCCGCCGCCTCGCGCGATTCCACCGCCTGGAAGGCCGACATCGCCGAGGATGAGAAGGCCCCGACCAGCGCCAGTCCCGCCACCGCCTCGATCAGAATGGGCGGCGCGAGCGCGACGAAAGCGGTGACCGCGCCGGCAAGCAGCCCGAGGACGATATAGCCGACGCCGGCGATCAGCGATGCCCAGTAGCGCCGCTTTGGATCGGCATGCGCATCCTGCCCCGCGCACATGGCCGCGGTGATCGCCGCCAGATTGACCGCGTGGCCGCCGAAAGGCGCCGACAGCAAAGAGAAGAAGCCGGTGACGGCAAAGAGCGGACCAGGCTTCGGATCGTAATGGTGGACCTTCAGGACGGCGATGCCGGGAATGTTCTGCGAGGCCATGGTCACGATGAAAAGCGGCAGAGCGATCGAGATGAAAGCGGCAAAGTTAAACACCGGCCAGACGAATTCCGCCGTCGGGACCAGCGATCGCTCGAGCAAGGAAAAGGCGCCGGCGGGAATATCGACGCCGAAGGCAAGCACCAGCACGAAGGCGGCGAGTGCGGCCGGCACCGCCCAGAGGCGCTTGAAGGCGCCGACGACGATCCAGGAAATGACGATCGGCAGCCCGAACAGCGGATTGAAACCGATCGCCTTGACCGGCGCGAAGCAGAGCCCGATCAGCACGCCTGATAGCATCGCATTGGCAAGCGGCGCGGGAATGGCGGCGACCGCCCGACCGAGCGGCTTGAACAGCCCGGCGATGATAATCAGCAGAGCGCAGATCAGAAACGCGCCGACCGCCGCATTGAAGCCGCCCTCGATCGCGCCGGTGCTTGCAAGCAGTGCTGCGCCCGGTGTCGACCAGGCGATGCTGATCGGCAACCGCGTTACGGCACTGAGCACGATCGCGCAGACGCCCATGGAGATCGACAATGCCATCAGCCCCGAAGCCGCCTGCGCATCCGTCGCTCCCACCGTCTGCAGCCCATGCAGCACAACGGCGAAAGAGCTGGCGGAACCGACGAAAGCGGCAAGCAGCCCCATGAACAGGGCCTGGATTGAGAAATCTTTGAGCATGACGAAACTCTGAATTGCGGGAATGGCGCACGGAGCATGATAGTTGCCGCCCGCGCAAGTCCGGAATCAGCCTTTTCCGTCCAGCCCTCGCCGATGGATGACCGCAAGCATCGTCTGAAAACGAAACGCCCTCGCCTGCGGTTGGCAGGCAAGGGCTGTTCTTAACGGCTTGAGCTTGGAAAGCTCAGATATCGGACTGCGACGTCACGATGCGCGAAACGAGGCCATAGTCCTTCGCCTCTTCGGCCGAGAGCCAATAGTCGCGATCCGTATCCTTGGCGATCTTGTCGAGCGGCTGGCCGGTGGCCTCCGCCATGATCTTGTTCAGGCGCTCGTTCATCTTGATGATCTCGCGTGCCTGGATCTCGATGTCGGATGCCATGCCGCGCGTGCCACCCGACGGTTGGTGCAGCAGGAAGCGCGTGTTCGGCAGGCACAAGCGCCGCTCCTTCGGAGCCGCGACATAGATCAGCGCGCCGGCCGAAGCGACCCAGCCCGTGCCGATCATCCAGACCTTCGGCTTGATGAACTTGATCATGTCATGGATGGAATCGCCGGATTCGACGTGACCGCCGGGCGAATTGACATAGATGCGAATATCTTCGTCGCTGGCCGCGGCAAGCGCCACGAGCTGCGAGCAGACCTTCTGCGCCAGTTCCTGGTTGATCGGTCCATAGATGAAGATCGAACGCGACTTGAAAAGATTCGCCTCCGTTTCCTTGCCGAGCGGCAGTTCCTTCGTCTTGTCGTCCTGTTCTTCGTCGTTCATTCGAACCTCTCGGAGATGAATTCGGGTTCCTCGCACATAGTGCGACTCAATGCCTAAAACAATGCGGGAAAAACACAAGGCACCGAAGCGGTGGAGATATCCTTAAGAAGCCGCGCGCAGTTCTGCAAGCCTTACTGAAATGTAACGATGAAAGGCTTTGAAAAGCCAGAATCGGTTCCTACCTCACCCCTCACATGGCAACCGCCATACGAGATCAACAGGAGACAGGACATGTCACCGGAAGAACGCCAATTGCTGACCGCCCTTTTCGACCGCGTGCGCACGGCAGCCGCCCAGCCGCGCGACCGCGAGGCCGAAGCCCTGATCGACCAGGCGACGCGCGAACAGCCGTCAGCCACCTATTATCTAGCTCAGGCCGTCATCGTTCAGGAAAAGGGACTGGAAGCGGCGGCCAACCATATCAAGGAACTCGAGGAGCGCGTCCGACAGCTCGAAGCCGGCGCGAGCGAGCACCACCAGGCCGAACAGGGCGGCGGCTTCCTGAGTTCGATCTTCGGCAATACCCAGACGCAGCAGCCAGCCCCAGTTCCATCCAATCCCGGCCCCTCCAATCCCGGCCCTTGGGGCCAGCCCTCCCGCTCCTATGACGAACCCCGCGGCTATGACCGCCAGATGCCGCAGCAGCCGACCGGCCCCTGGAGCCAGCAAGCCTATGCGCCGTCTGCCGGCGGCAGCTTCCTGCGCGGCGCCCTTGGCACGGCGGCGGGCGTTGCCGGCGGCATGCTGCTTGCCAATTCGCTGAGCGGCATCTTCGGCAATCACATGTCCTCACTCGGCTTGGGCTCGCCCTTCGGCGCCGACCCCTTCGGCAATGCCAGCGCACCGACCGAAGAAACCGTCATCAACAACTATTATGGCAACGACGGCACCCGCCAAGCTTCGGATAATGCCGACGACAGGGACAATGACAATATTCAGCAGGCCGATTACGACGATGGCGACGATTACAGCGATGACTCGTCCGGCGACGTTACGGATGTCTGAGGATTGATAGTCAAGGAGGGAGCGGCAGCTGGTTCAATTGCCGCACCGTTGCCCTGCCCTTCGCTTGGGCTCAGGGCGTTCGCCGCTGCAATCGATTCAGACCAATTCCAGAAAAAGCGCGCAGCGGTTTTTCGTCCGGAATTGCGTTGAAGGAAAAGCTATCGATTGCTGCCGCCTTTGGCGGCACCGCAGCTCACCCACGTCCACGATAGGTAGCAACCCCCTGCTCCGGCAGCCATACGCCTTCCGGCGGCTTGCCCGTCTGCCAGAAGACGTCGATCGGAATGCCGCCGCGCGGATACCAGTAGGCGCCGATCCGAAGCCACTTGGGATCGAGCAGCTCGACGATGCGTTTGGCGATGTAGATCGAGCAATCCTCGTGGAACGCGCCGTGATTGCGGAAGGAATGCAGGAAGAGCTTCAGCGACTTCGATTCCACCAGCCATTCGCCCGGGATATAGTCGATGACGATATGGGCGAAATCCGGCTGCCCGGTCATCGGGCAGAGTGAAGTGAATTCCGGGGCGGTGAAGCGCACCACATAGTCGGTTCCGGCATGGTTGGACGGCACCTTCTCCAGCACCGCCTCCTCAGGCGATTTGGCGGTTTCGGTCTGCTGACCCAGCATCGACAGGCTGGAAACATCTGTATTCGGCATCATGCCTCCTTGACGACTTTGACGCGGATGCCGTGGGCTTTTTCGCCCTCCGGCTCCACATGAATGGCGATTTTAGCGCCCTCGTGAACCATCCTGATGGCATCCTCAAGGCGGTCGCATATATCATGCGCCTGCCGCACGGACATAGTGCCGGGCACCACCAGGTGAAAATCGATGAAAGTGACGGTGCCCGCCCGCCTCGTCTTCAGGTCATGCACTCCGATCGAACCTGCCGCATGGGTAGCGATTGCCTCCTTGATCGCCTCCTCTTCCTGCGGTTCAACCGCCTGGTCCATCAGCCCGCCGATTGACTGCGAGATCACCTTCCAGCCCTGATAGATGATGTTGACGGCAACGAGGATGGCAAGCACGGGGTCGAAGATCGCGTAACCGGTCGCCAACGCCAGCAGCAGGCCGACGAGCACGCCGACCGAGGTGACGACGTCGGACATGATATGCTGCCCATCCGCCGTCAGCGCCGCCGACCGGTGTTTGCGCCCGCTCCGGATCAAAAGCCGCGCCCAGATCGCGTTGATGAGGCCGGCCGCGAAATTGATCGCAAGGCCGAGCACCGGCGCATCGAGCATGCGCGGCGCGGCGAGATAACCGATCGCCTCGTTGACGATCAGCAGTGCGGCAACGACGATCAGCACGCCCTCGGTGACGGCGGAGAGATACTCCGCCTTATGGTGGCCGAAGGGATGGTCGTGATCGGCCGGCTTCTGCGCATAGCGGATGACGAAGAAGGCGACGAAGGCGGCAACGACGTTGACCGTCGATTCGAGCCCATCCGAGAGCAGCGCCACCGAGCCGGTGACCCACCAGGCCACCATCTTCAGCCCCATGACGCCGAGCGACAGTGGAATCCCCCACATCGCCAGCTTCCGAACCGTGAGATCGCCGTTGTCGCTCATATCGTCCTCCTGCGGTTGCGAATGAATTGCAGGGTCTAAGCCATTGAAATGCAAAACCGCCCACGCGAATGTCGCGCAGGCGGCCCAGTTGAGGGTGATATGGGCGATGATGGAGGATTTGTCAAAGAGAATGACACGTCTCTCACAGATGTTGTCGCCCCGGGAAACAGGCAGTGCAGGCGCAGGATACGCAATCCCGCTACAGCACCGAGGCGGCCGGATCGAGCTGGACGGACTGCGGCCATTGCAGAAGGGCGGCCTGCCCCGCCGGCGTCAGGGCATAGACGCCCTTTTCCTGGCGCTCGAACCATCCGTAGACGTTGTCGCGCAGGATCGGCCCGGCCTTTGGGGTCAGCGCCTTCATATCCCGCGGGCGCACGACACCCCGCTCGAGCGCGGCCGCGCAGAGCAGCGCCTGTTGGCGATAGGCCGTCATGATCGGTGCCCGCGAACCGCCGCCGATGGCGGGATCGCCGCGACGACGCTGATGCTCCTTGACGAGGCGAGAACGCCGCTTCGGATTGGTGCGCGGCATCGGTGACACGGAGCTGACGATGACGCTGACCTCGCCGCCATCCGAGACGCCGAGCATACCGATTCCGAGCCGCCGGCAAAGGTCGCGGTAGCGTTTGTCGCTCTCTCGCCCGCGCCCCTTGGCCGAAACGCGCGCAGCGATCCAGACCTCATCACTCATCGCAGCCCGGTCGACCGCCTGGAGAAGCAGTTCAAGATTGAAGGAGAGCTTCAGCTCGCAGATCACCACAATAGGCGGCTCGCCATCGCTCAAGCCGACGAGATCGCATCCTGCGACTTCACCCTTGACGACATAACCGGCCGTCTCCAGGAAGGCTTTGACCGGCAGGTAGAGCGACGTCTCCATGGAAAAAGGCGCTCAGGCGGGGTTGAGATCGGCAATCTCGCCATGTTTTGCGAGCAACCGCGGCGAGGTCATGTCGCCGGTCTCCTCGTCGACGATCACGGCATAGGCCGCAACGCCGACGAAACGCTCGGCCATCGCCGAAGCGATCTTTTCCGCGCTGACGGCATTCGAGGCCTGGCGCATTTCGCCGGGCACGAGGTTGCCGCGGTTCTTGCGGTAGGGAAGGATGATGAACTTCTCAGCATTGGCCACGGCGATAGTTCCCGGTTGATCGTTCCGGAAATGTTCTGATTTGCCTGATAGAGTCAACCCTCGCCCCTTCCCACGCGGAAAGGGGCGAGGCAGAACTGACCTCAAGCTGCCTTGGTCTTCACCTTGCGTGCCAGATGCGCCACGACATTCTCGATCATCCGCATACCGGCGTCACCGCCGAGCGTCATGATCGATTCCGGATGGAACTGTACTGCGGCGATCGGCTCCTTGGCGTGTTCGATACCCATGATCGTGCCGTCCTCGCTTTCCGCCGTGATGATGAATTCACGCGGCAGGGTCGAGGGATCGGCGAAGATCGAATGGTAACGGCCGACCGTCACCTCCTTGGAAAGGCCGGAGAAGACAATGCCCGGCTCTAGCACGCGAATGCGCGACGGCTTGCCGTGCATCGGCAGCGCGAGATGGCGCAGTTCTCCGCCATAGGCCTCGGCAAGCGCCTGCAAGCCGAGGCAGACGCCGAAGATCGGCAGGTTGCGCGCCCGCGCCTTCTTGATCGTCGCCTTGCAGTCGAAATCCTTGGGATTGCCGGGACCGGGAGACAAGACGACGAGATCCGGATTCAGCCGATCGAAAACTTCCTCCGGCACCGGCGTGCGTACGGTCGAAACCGTCGCACCCGTCTGGCGGAAATAATTTGCGAGCGTGTGGACGAAGCTGTCCTCATGGTCGACGAGCAGGATGCTGACGCCCTTGCCGACGCTTGCGACGTCGCGCTGAATCTTGCCGGAATTGCCGGTCTTGGCGTCTCGGATGGCGGAAAGCATGGCGGAGGCCTTCAATTCGGTTTCGGCTTCTTCTTCCTCTGGAATGGAATCGTTGAGCAGCGTCGCGCCGGCGCGCACCTCGGCGATGCCGTCCTTGATGCGCACGGTGCGCAACGTCAGGCCCGTGTTCATGTCGCCGTTGAAGCCGACCATGCCGATCGCCCCACCATACCATGCACGCGGGCTCTTTTCACGGCTCTCGATGAAGCGCATCGCCCAGAGCTTCGGCGCCCCTGTGACAGTGACGGCCCAGGCGTGGCTGAGGAATCCGTCGAAAGCGTCCATATCGTCGCGCAGCCGCCCCTCGATATGGTCGACCGTGTGGATGAGGCGCGAATACATCTCGATCTGCCGGCGGCCGATCACCTTGACAGAACCCGGTTCGCAGACGCGGCTCTTGTCGTTGCGGTCGACGTCCGAGCACATGGTAAGCTCGGATTCGTCCTTCTTGGAATTCAAGAGCTTCAGGATCTGCTCGCTGTCGGCGATCGGATCATCGCCGCGCTTGATCGTGCCCGAGATCGGGCAGGTCTCGATGCGGCGGCCGGATACGCGCACGAACATTTCGGGTGAAGCGCCGACCAGATATTCCTGATTGCCAAGATTGATGAAGAAGGAATAGGGCGACGGATTGATCGCCTTCAGCCGCTTGGAAATATCGGACGGCTTGCTTTCGCATCGCTCCATGAACTTCTGCCCGGGCACGACTTCGAAGAGATCGCCCTTGCGGAAGCTTTCCTTCGCCTTGACGACGAGCTCGGCATATTCGCCCGGCCGGTGGTCGCTCTTCGGCGGAATGGCATCCGTATGCTTGAAAGGCTCCGGCGCGATATCGCCGGCCTTGCCTTCGGTCGTTACGCCGCCTTTCTCGAAATCATAACGGTCGATCCAGGCCTTGGCGGCGTAATTGTCGACGACGAGGATCTCGTCCGGCAGGTAGAGCACCATGTCGCGCTGGTCGGACGGCCGCGTCAGCTTCAGATCGATCGCATCGAACTGGAAGGCGATGTCGTAGCCGAAGGCGCCGTAGAGCCCGAGGCTCGCATCCGCCTGCGAATAGAAGAGGTCGGTGACGGCACGCAACACCGTGAAAACCGTCGGCATCTTCGAGCGCTCTTCCTCGGTGAACACCCGGTCCGGCGTCTTGACGGAAAGGTCGAGGCGACGGGCGGAGGAAGCGCCGAGCACGAGTTCGGGCACCATCTTCAGCCGCTCGGCCACAAAGCCGAGAATGACCTCGCCGCGCTCGTTATAGGCCTCGATCCAGACGTCGCGCCCGAAGGAGGAGATGCCGAGCGGCGGATCGACGACGGCAGTATCCCAACGTGTATAACGGCCCGGATATTCGTAGTTCGACGAAAACACCGCGCCGCGGCGCTCGTCGAGCTTGTCGATATAAGAAGAGACCGCATCGGCATAGGGTATCGCCCGCCGCTGCCGGGTGACAGTGATGCCGCCCTTGGTCTCGTAGATTTCCGCACCATCATCCCGCAGGATCGTTACCATTGTTCCACTCCGTTATCGGGGCCCGGACGACAGGCGGCGATAAAACAAAAAAGCCGCCTCGAAGTTTCGGGCGGCTCACTCGTCGTCGTCTTTGGACACGATTGGTCGAGGCCGCCTCAGCGAGCCCACCACCAAACAGCAATGTTCAAGGACGTGATCATGGGAAAATTGTTAGCCTGAGATCAGCCGTCGTGCAAGAGGCGATTGCGGGAATGAAAAGGGCGGCCCGAAGGCCGCCCTCCCCCCAGCCTTAAAGATATGATCGGCGCTCAGAAGGTCTTGGTGATCGAGATCTTGAATGTGCGGCCCGGCTCGGAATACCACTCACGCGGCTGGGACGCGGTCAGCGAAGTCAGGTTGACGTCGCGCACGGCAAGCGCATTGAAATATTCCTGGTCGAAGATGTTGTACACACCACCTTGAATGCGCAGGCCCTTCAACTGTTCCGGCGTCCACCATGCCGTCAGATCGACGATGCCGTAGCCAGGCGCATCGAATGTGTTCGCAGCATCGTCGTCAGGCATACCTGCCGAGAGCGTGGAAGAAAGGTCGAAGCCGTAGCTATCGTTGCTCCAACCGCCGCCGACGATCGCCTTGAAGGGTGCAACCGATCGCAGGTACTTGCCCGTATCCTCGTTGCGGCCATAGGCATAGGCAAGCGAGGCATGCAGGTTGATGCCGTTGTTGAACGCCTTTGCGGCGCTGGCTTCAACGCCCGAGATCACGGCTGACGACACGTTCGTGTAGTTGAACGTCGTGAAACCGGTCGCATCGACGCTCGTCACCGTCTCGATGAAATTCTGGTAGCGGGTGTGGAAAGCCGCGACCCGGCCGGTGAAATCGCCCGTGTCGAAATTGGCGCCGATTTCGACGCCGCGGCCGATTTCCGGCTCCAGATCCGGATTGCCGAGTTGGGCGTAGCGGCCCGTAGGGTTGTAGAAGCGGCTGTAGAGCTCGTCGACCGTCGGCGCACGGAAGCCGACGGCGAGCTGCGCATAGAGCTGCACGTCGGGTGTCAGATCGTATGTCGCCAGAATCTTCGGCGACAGGCCGGCTTCCGTCCGGTCGCGAAGGTCGCCGAAACGGGTAAGCCCGGTATTGTTTGCAAAGCCGCTGCCGGTCGAGGGATCGTAGTTGAACCAATCGAAGCGGAAGCCGGGCGTCAGGGCAAAGCCGGTATTGCCGATTTCGATCTTGTCTTCGAAGGTCAATGCCAGATTCTGGCTGTCGACATCGGGCACCTCAGCCTGGTTGTTCAGCGCCGGGCAGGTCGTCGGTGTCGGGCAAAGCGCCGAGCTAAACTGGCTCCAGCTCGAAACGCCGACGTCGAGACCAACGCGAACGGAGTGGCTGAGACCGGAATATTCGAAGTCCTTCGTCGCCGTGCCGCTGAAGCCCCAGGTTTCGTTTTCGATCTTGTTGTTACGGCCATAGGCGACATTGGCGGTCGTACGACCCTTGCTGCCGGCTTCCTTCTTCAGATCCAGCCAGTAGAGCGTAGCGCGCGCACTGCTGAAAAAAGCGTCGGAAGACTGCGCCTCATAGTCATAGTCGAGCGAAACGCGATCGCGGTCGCGCTGCTCGCGGCCGTCATAATTGTTGGTCATGAAATTGCGGGGCGTCGTGCCGCCCTGGAGTTCGCGCAGGTCGGTATTCAGATCGCGGCGGAAGCGTTCAGCCGTGAGGCCGATACGATGGCCGCCTTCCAGGTCCTGGCGCAGCTTGAAAAGCAGGTTGTGCTGGTCGAAATCGGCGGGATCCGCCTCGGTGCGAGGACGGCCATAGCCGTCATTGTCGCCCATATTGTCGCGTTCATGCGCTTTGCGGTAGCCGCCCTGAAACAGGATCGACGTGTTGCCGATCTTCTTGGCAGCGGCGGCCGAGCCGGAAATGCTGCGATCTTCGCTGTCATAGGTCGACTTGACGATCGCACCCCAATTGCGGCCTTCGGGAATGAGATCCTCCGGCTCCAGCGTATTGAGAACGATGGCACCCCCGAGCATGCCCGAACCACCCTTGCTCGAATCCGCGCCGCGCACGATATCGAGCGAGGAGAGCGAATCGAAATCGAAGGTATCGCCGCCGCCGTTGGCGTTAGCAGGCGCGAAAGCACCCTGGCGCGCGCTGTTCGAAATATAGGGGATCGGAATGCCGTCGATGGTGGTCAGGATCCGGGAACCGGAAAGACCGCGCAGGTTGAAGCCCGAGTCGGCGCGCGAATAGTTTACGCTCGCATCGACACTGCGCCCGATATCGTCGTAGCTCGTGACCTGCTTTTCTTCCAGCTGCTTCTTGGTGATTTCGGTCGCCAGCGGCGTATCGGCGACGCTGCCCGGCGCCACGCGTTTGCCCTTGACGACGATCTTCTGCAGGACGGTGCTATCATCCGCCGTCGCTTGCGGCGCGGTCGCCGAAGCGCTTTGCGCGAAAGACTGCGATACAGGAAGAACAACTGCGGCTGCCGTGCAGACCATTAATACCGAGCGCCAATGCCGGACGATCATAACCTACCCTCTGATGATGAATACCGGGCTGGCTGGTCGTGGCGTCGAACGCTCGAGGGGCTGGCTGGGCTTTTACGGATGAAGGCGAAGTGGAATTTCACCTTCTTTTCGCCGCATAAAAAACATGACTTACATTGTCAACATAAGTCACGAACTTATGTTGAATATTATAATCACGTTTAAGCGATCTTTCCGGACGTTGCACAATTGCAACGAAACCCGCCCTCGCGCGTTATTCCTCTCCCATCGACATCAGGGAAGCGGATGCGTTGAGAAAACTTTCGATACTGGCGATCCTTTTCGCCGCAACCGCCTTTCTTACCGGCGCCCGCCTGCCACCGCACGGCCCAGTGCCTCAAGCTCGACCGGACACTGCGGATACGACGAAACCCACCCCGCTCCCCGATAAGGCCGAGCCACCCGCGCCGGAAGATGTGCCGGCGCCCCAGCAGAAGCCTGACGTGAAGGAGCCCGGGGCACCGGCGCCGGAACACCCACCCGCGCCGCCGCCCGAACCGGCGAAGCCCGCAAAACCGATGCAAGGTCCGCCATTGCCGCCGGGAGGGCTCGAAAGCCCGCAGGCGCCGGAAGAAGCCAAGCCGCCCGGCGAGCAGACATTGGAAGAGCAGCATCTGACCATCGAGCCCGAAAGCGACAAAGAGCATGCCGAATGCACAGCGGCACTCCAGGCCTTGGGCGTCGTCTTCAAGGAAACGCCGCGCATCGACGACGGCAACGGCTGCGGCATCGACAAGCCGATCATCGTTTCCGAGGCCCTGCCCGGCATCAAACTGAAGCCGGAGGCGACGATCCGCTGCCCGGCCGCCCTCGCCCTAGCGCGCTGGATGAAGGAGAGCGTCATCCCCACCGCATCAGCCGCCCTGCCGGAACAGGGCCGCCTCACGACGGTCAACCAGGCGACCGCCTATATGTGCCGCCTGCGCAACGGCGCCGAAACCGGCAAGATCTCCGAACATGCCCGCGGCAACGCCATAGACATTGCGAGCTTCCATTTCGAAAAGGGCGACGACGTCGCCGTCCGCTCCCGCCGCGAGGACCCGACACTGACCGGCGCCTTCCAGCGCACCGTCAGCGCCGCCGGCTGCCTCTATTTCACCACCGTCCTCGACCCCGAAAGCGACGCCGCCCACGAAACCCATTTCCACCTCGACGTGATCGAGAGAAAGGG
The DNA here is from genome assembly GCF_024721175.1 of Rhizobium sp. Pop5. Classification (NCBI taxonomy): domain Bacteria; kingdom Pseudomonadati; phylum Pseudomonadota; class Alphaproteobacteria; order Hyphomicrobiales; family Rhizobiaceae; genus Rhizobium; species Rhizobium sp. Pop5. Next base: position 2,798,671 of record NZ_CP099399.1, read on the forward strand.
CGGCTATCGTTACTGCCATTGATGGTTTCAGCGCTTGAAACATGCCGTCGAGTGAGAGCTGACCAAGAACGGAGGCGGCGCGGCTTACCGTCTTCTCCCGTCGGTGAGAAGTGGAAATCGAAAGGTCGCGTCCTGTCCCTTCACCATCCCCGGATCAGAACAACCCCTCGATATAACCTTGGTCGTTCAGGAAAATCCGCTCCGCCGACGGTGATCTCGGCAGGCCCGGCATCGTCATGATCTCGCCGGTGATGGCCACGACGAAACCGGCGCCGGCTGAAAGCCGCACCTCCCGCACGGAAACGATATGCCCTTCCGGGGCGCCGCGCAGGTTCGGATCGGTCGAGAAGGAATATTGCGTCTTCGCCATGCAGACCGGCAGTTTGCCGTAACCCTGGTCCTCCCATGTCTGCAGCTGGTCGCGCACCGCCTTGTCGGCCGTCACCTCGCCGGCATGGTAGATCTTCGAGGCGACAATCTCGATCTTTTCGAAAAGAGAAAGATCGTCGCCATAGAGCGGCTGGAATTTCGCCTGGCCGGATTCGGCAAGCTCCACCACCTTGTGCGCCAGTTCCTCGATGCCGGCCGAACCTTTCGCCCAGTGCCGGCAGAGGATCGCTTCGGCGCCGAGCCGCGAGACGAATTCCTTGACCGCCGCGATCTCGGCATCGGTGTCCGAGGTGAAATGATTGATCGCGACGACCACGGGCACGCCGAAGCGGCGCACATTGGCGACGTGCCGGCCGAGATTGGCGCAGCCTTTCTTCAGCGCTGAGACGTCCTCCGTGCCGAGATCCTCCTTCTTCACCCCGCCATTCATCTTCAACGCTCTCACGGTGGCGACGATGACGGCCGCATCCGGCTTCAGCCCGGCTTTGCGGCATTTGATGTCGAAGAATTTTTCGGCGCCGAGATCGGCGCCGAAGCCTGCTTCGGTCACCACATAGTCGCCGAGCTTCAGCGCTGTCTTCGTCGCCGTCACCGAATTACAGCCATGGGCGATGTTGGCGAAAGGCCCGCCATGCACGAAAGCCGGATTGTTCTCCAGCGTCTGCACCAGGTTCGGCTGCATCGCGTCCTTCAGAAGCACCGCCATGGCGCCATCGGCTTTCAGGTCACGCGCATGCACCGGTGTCCTGTCGAAGCGGTAGCCGACAATGATGTCTCCGAGCCGCCGCTCCAGATCTTTAAGGTCGGTGGCAAGGCAAAGGATCGCCATCACTTCGGAGGCGACGGTGATGTCGAACCCGCCCTGGCGCGGAAAGCCGTTGGCGACACCGCCGAGCGAGCAGACCATGCTCCTCAGCGCCCGGTCGTTCATATCCATGACACGCCGCCAGGTGATGCGGCGGATGTCGATATTCTCCTCATTGCCCCAGTAAATATGGTTGTCGACCATCGCCGCCAGCAGATTGTGCGCAGAGGTGATCGCGTGGAAATCGCCGGTGAAATGCAGGTTGATGTCTTCCATCGGCACGACCTGCGCATAGCCGCCGCCAGCTGCCCCGCCCTTGACGCCGAAGCAGGGCCCGAGCGAAGCCTCGCGAATGCAGATGATGGCTTTCTTGCCGATCCGGTTCAGCCCGTCGCCGAGCCCGACGGTCGTCGTCGTCTTGCCCTCGCCCGCCGGCGTCGGATTGATCGCCGTGACGAGGATCAGTTTGCCGTCCTTCTTGCCCGCCTGCGCGGCGATGAATTCGGCGCTTACCTTCGCCTTGTCGTGACCGTAGGGGGCGAGCTGCTCAACCGGAATGCCGAGTTTCGCCCCGATCTCGGAGATCGGTTTCTTGGCCGCGGCGCGCGCGATTTCGATGTCGGACTTGATTGCTGGCATGGATGTTCCCCGTCCCGACCTCCGCGGGAACGGAGGCTTTCCTTCTCCCTTCATCGGGATAGCGAAATATCGGCGAGGTGTGAATAGCGCCGCGCCTTGCGGGCGCCACACTTGCAGCGCCGCGCGTCTTTTCAGACGCCCAAAGGACGCGGTAACAATTTCAATCCGCGCATCGACTCGAAAATCGATTCCGATTTTCGAGTCGATGCGCTAGGCGTTTATGTGGCATTCAACCTCATGGTTTGACAGGGTGAAGATATGAAATCACTGGAACTCATCATCGAGCGCATCATCCTGTCGAGCCGCTGGCTGCTTGTCGTCTTCTATATCGGCTTGGTGGCGGCACTCGCCGTCTATGGCGTTTCCTTCGGCTACAAGTTCCTGAAGATTGCCGCCGGCGTCTTCGAACTCGACGAGGCGGAGATGATCCTTGCCATGCTAGGCCTGATCGACGCAGCCCTCGTCGCCAGCCTGATCGTCATGGTGATGATTTCGGGCTACGAGAATTTCGTCAGCCGCTTCGACGAGGCCAGCGATGCCGACAACGAGGTCTCTTTCCTCGGCAAGCTCGATTCAGGCAGCCTGAAGATCAAGGTCGCCTCCTCGATCGTCGCCATCTCCTCCATCCACCTGCTGCAGGTCTTCCTCAACGCCGACAAATATGCCGACGCCAAGATCATGTGGCTGACCTTCATGCACCTCGCCTTCGTCGCCTCCGCCGTTATGCTCGGCTTCCTCGAGAAGCTGATGAGCGTGACGTCGAAGAATGATCTGAAAGATAAGGGCTAGCCGCCCGAGGGCGTCGCTAAGGCTGGCGCGGGCGTCTCGATCGCGCGATGGCCATGGCAGACAGCCTCGGCTGCGGCATCCGGCGCGCAGAGCGGCATGCCGGGCCACTCGTTGTAAGCCAGCATAGCCGTGGTGAGACCTGTTCGAAGAGCATCCGCAGCTGGCGCGATATGGATGTTGTCGGGCGTGGCACTCATCATCATGTCGATCAGGTCACTGCTGACGCCCATTTCCTTCAGATAGGCTGTGAGAGCGGCATTGGCTTTCTTGCCGAGCTTGGTGGAACTGCTCTGGCCGGCCACCTTCCGTCCGACCTCCTTGCGGGAGATTTCCTTCTTCTTGCCGTTCACGATCTTGTATTCGATGCGGTAGGAGACATGCACCCTGTTGTAGATGGTCGTGATCTGATGGACGCCGATGAAGGACCATTGCGACGCGACCCGCGACGTACCGCCGGCGAACGCCAGCGGACAGGCGGAAAAGCAGTATGCGCCGGCCGAATAGGTATATCCGACTGCGCTTCCGTCCTTTGCGATGGCGGCCTCGCAGAGCGTGTCCTGAACCGGACAGCCCTTCAGCCGCGAACCGCCGACTGCCGTTTCCAGCCCGGCCTTGCGGATCATCCGGCCGATCACATAGGCGGCTTCGACGTCGCCGCCTTCCGAACGAAAAACGACCGGCAATTTCCTGTCGCCGAGCTTCTTGAGCATCTTTCTCAAGCGAGCGGGCGTCTCGGCGGTTATGCGTCCCTCCGCCGATATCCATTCCGGACAGTTTTCCTGGCAGAGGGAGCTACGCACGACGATGAAACGCATCGGGGCCTGTTCAGCCTGCTTCTTTTGTTCCGCGGCCAGCGAAGTTGCAGCGATCGGCAAGTTAAAAAGGAACAAAGAAAGTAACGTCAGGAAAAATAAATACTTCTGGAAAACAGAACCTGCAAAGCGCACGATTAGATCGCCTCAGTTATACATGGCAATACGCTTAGCAATTGCATTGAATCGCGGCAAGCCAGATTTCGATGGCGGTTGCCGCCGAGGCTCTCCCCGAAGTGATTCCCTTCCGGTCCGGCACAGGCAAAACTGGCAGTTACCGAACCAATAGCTCGTCAGCGATACCGTAGCGCTACTTACGTCAGCGTCAGCTCAACCGAGACGCGCGCAGTTGTGACTATTTCTTCACAATTTGAATTAATCGGCTTGTATGAAGTGGGGTAGGACTAGCCTATGGCCGAGTTTCTGTATTTGATAGCGGTAACATGAGGGCTGCCGGGGGCGTATAAATGTCGTACATGACCACCTCTGAAAGACAGTCACTGCTTTCGGCGGAACTTGCGGCTGCAAGAACGCGCGGTTTGTTTGCACAGGCGCTCAACAGAGTATCCGCGGCCTTCGGACTGTCGCATGCGACGGTGATGCATGCCCCCTCCCCGGAAGACCTGCTCCTGAAACCGCTGCTGATCGAGAGCTCGCTTCCCTCCGCCTATATCAGGGATTTCGACCGTGCGCATATGATGCGTGGCTGCCCTTTCGGCTTGCGGCTGAGGGAATCGGCCGTGCCGCCGGTGTGGCATCTGAACGATGCCGTCAACGGCCAGGCCTTTCCCGCTGAACTGCGCGCCCTGATGCTGCGCCATGCCATTCCGGCGGGTGTCGCCATGCCGACCATCGCAGCCGACGGCCAGCGCCTGGTCTTCTGGTTCTGCGGCGAGCGTGCGGCGCTTGGCCAGAGCGAAGTCAACGAGCTGGCGATGATCATCCTGCATGCGCTCGACGCGTATAATGCGGTCAAGCGAAACGAGGAAAGCGCGCATAACGCGCTCTCGGCTCGCGAGCTGGAAGTCGTCCGCTGGACGGCGCAGGGCAAGACCTCGATCGAGATCGGCCAGATCCTGGCGCTGTCAGACCATACGGTGAATGCCTACATGACCAACGCGATCAAAAAACTCGATTGCGTCAACCGGACCCAGTTGGTAGCTAAAGCCATTCGATTGAAGCTGATCAACTGAGGATTCAGAAGAGAGTCAGCGGGTCGTCCCGTGACCTGGGGGAACCCCGTGCCTCTTCGCTTCGAACAGCCCTTTGTCGACAAGATCGAACAATCTCGCGCCCATATCGGCATCACCGATACGGAAATCATCCAGATGCTTGCCGCCTATCGCCTTTTTGGCTTCTGGCGCATCGACATCGAAACGGGACATTTCTTCGCAAGCGAGGATGTCCACACGATCTTCGACCTTCCCTACAGCGACGGCCCGGTCAATCTGGCCGAGCTGATGTCGCGCATCCACGAGGAAGATCGCAGCCTGATCGCCGAAACCTTCGAACAGGCGAGCCTTCACCGAGTTGGCTTCCATTTCGTCTATCGCGTCGATAACCGGCTCGGCGGTTACAAGCTGGTGCGCAGCGTCGGCCGCTTTCGCGACGACGAAAGCGGCGGCGGCATCGTCGGCGTCACCTATGAATTCGTCGAGAAACTGCGCATCGTCGGCATCGAAGACAACACGCCGCGCGATGAAGTTTAGCGGTCGAGCACAGATCTGATCTCGACGAGGTTCGAACGCACCCTCAAGATATAGAAGCCCATGGTGGCGAGGTGGCTCGGCATGAGCCAGCCGTCCTCGCGCCCGTTCGAGATAATCGCCGGCTGGATGCGCAGCGCTGCCTGGAACTGCCGCGTCGTGCCGCCCCAGATCGCGCCGAGATTGCGTTCCTGCACAACTTGCGAGAAATCGGCCTGTGCGGCGGTCAGGATGGCATAATAGGCGTAGAGCTGACCGTAGGCGAACCAGAACCGGTCGTCGGCGCGCGTATCGAACCAGCCGCGATTATGGTGCTCCGAGCGTTCCGCAAGCATGTCGGAGGTGCTGCCGAGATCGTTGGCGATGCGGTCGATGAACTGCATCAGATTGTCGGCGCGGCCGTCGAAAATGGCATTGCAGGCGGCGAGATCGGTGTTGAATTTGCGCAGGTCTCCGATCGCCGTGCGATAGAAAGAAGGCGTCGGCGTCTTCGGGCCGAAGGGATTGAGTCCGAAATACCAGCTGTATTCGTCGAACTGCAGATTGCCGCGCGCGCGCTGCAAATCGTTGTTGATGCCCGAGGTGCCTCGCACGCGCCCGAGCGTATCGACAAGCTCCGCCGACGTCCGGCGAACCGCCTGGTTGATGCCGCGCTGGAACGACGCCTTGTTGTCGAGGAAGGGCGTATGGTCCCAGTCGATGCCGAAGAAGCCCATCTTGTAGAGCAGCATGGAGGAAATCCATGCGTTCTGATTGACGTTGAAATCGGTCAGATCGGCCGTCACGTCGACGATGGCCGAGCGCTGGCAGGTCTTTGCGGTCGTCGTCCCAGTTCCCTCGGCGGCCGGCAGCTCCTGCCCGGCGGCAACCTTGCGTTCGGAAAGCCTGTACTGATCGACGAAGGCGGTGTTGAAATTCGTCCAGACCTGCGTCTGCCAGAAGAAATAGCCGTAGAGCACGACGAAGAGTGCCACGAACGCGATGACCGGCAGCCGGATCATCCAGCTTCGGCGCTGATACCAACCATGTGCGGCAAGGAAGGGCCAGAAGGCCCAGGCGAAAAACAGGCGGGCCCAGCGGCCGATCGTCTGGCCGATCAGCCTGAAAAAACCGGCTATCCGGTCAAGCATCGTCGTCTCCTGTCAGGCGAGGCGAACACTACAGCGCCGCGCATCCTTTCAGAAGCGCAAAGGACGCTGTAGCACTTTAAATTGCTGCATAATTTTATCCTTAAATCGATTCCGATTTAAGGAATTATGCAGTGGGGCATCGCCGCCCCGTTGCATCCACATATGCGCTCGGTGGACCGAGCACAACACGAGGCCTTCGATTTTTAGAAATGAAAGCAGCGCGAACCACGCGCCCGACGGATCAGGAACGCAGGAATGGCAGACTGAAGCGGAAGGACCTGCGCGCCGTGTCGATCAGCGGCGCTCCCGATGCTTCCGGCGACGGTTCGGCATAGGCCGGGAACCTCCCCGCAGCTTCGAGATCGGCGCGGCTCTTGCGTCGCTCCAGATCCTGGGCGACCAGCATACCCTTCTCGAACAGCCTGATCGGTGTGGCGATATCGGGAAAGAACTCCGGCTTGATCCGCATCTTCGTGCCCGGGCGGTCGGTATCGACCTGCGCCTGGTAGATGATCAGCCGCTCCTCGACATCGATCATCAGCTTGCGCAACAGCACGTTGCAGACGGCGATCCTGCCGTTCAGCGAATCGACGAACGACTGGAATAACCCGATGAAGTGCTCGCGCCGCTGGCTGTCGTCGCGCATCTCGTGCTCCTCGGCGGAAATGCGCTCGGCCTCTGCCTTCAGCGCCCGTCGCTCCGCCTCCATCTGCTCCCAGTGCGCCCTGTTGCCGTAAACGCCGATACGGCCCTGCGTCGTCAGCGCCTTGGCGTTGAGTTCCTTCATCTTGAGGCGGGCGATATCGATGGAGTCGACCAGCCGGCGCCGCTGCTCGACGATGTCGACGAGGCCGCGTTCGGCCGCCTTGTGCCGTTCAGTCAACGAGACGCGCTGGCTTGCGATCAGCCTGGCGAGCACGTCTGACTTTGTCAGAAGATCGAGCAACCGCTCGACGACCGGCGCCTCGCGCACGCGCTCGGTATACATGCGCCACATCCGTTGGCGTGATGTCCAGCCTGCCATCTTCTCGCGCAAAGTCAGCCCTCGGAAACTGTCGAGATCGGCCGAAACTTCGGCCGTCAGCCGGTCGAGCGAAAAGACCAGTTCGGCCAGCAGCGCGTCGAGCGCGACGCCATCGGCAATATGGGCCTGGAAGCGGGCATTCTGATCAACGAATACCTCGTCGGCCGACCGTGTTTCGTCGCTGCTGAAGGCGTTGATCGCGGCCACGCAATAGGCGCCCTCCGCCGCAATCTTCTCGGCAAGGCCGCCTGCGGCTTCATACTGGCTGTCGAATGGCGGGGGGTTGCGCACCTGATCTCTCCAGGGAATCTCCTGCGCCCCAAGCTAGTCTCTTGCGACGTCAAAGAAAACAGGCGGCATCATCAGCCTCAGACCGGCTCGGCGATCCAGGCTCCGTTCATTTCGTCGTCCCAGTGCCTGCGGCAGAGCGAGACATATTTCTCGTTGCCGCCGACATCGATCTGCGCGCCTTCGTGCAGCACCTTTCCCTGCGCATCGAGCCGCACCACCATCGTCGCCTTGCGCCCGCAATGGCAGATCGTGCGCACTTCGCGCATTTCGTCGGCGATCGCCAGGAGCTCTTGCGAGGCCGGAAACAGCTTGCCCTGGAAATCGGTTCTAAGCCCGTAGACCATGACCGGGATGCCGAGCCTGTCGACGACGCGGGCGAGCTGCCAGACATGGGCTGAGGTCATGAAATGCGCCTCATCGACGAAAACGCAGGAAATCGGCGCACCTTCTCCGCGCAAACCCGTGATCAGCCCGAACAGATCTTCGTGCGGCTCGAAGGGAATGGCATCGGCCTCCAGCCCGATCCGCGAACCGATGATGCCGCGGCCGGCGCGCTCGTCGAAGGCTGCGATCAGCTGAACCGTGCGCATGCCGCGCTCCTGATAATTGTAGGAGGCCTGCAGCAGCATCGTCGACTTGCCGGCATTCATCGTCGAGTAGTTGAAATAGAGTTTTGCCATCCGATTTCTCCTTAATCGGCTTATTGGAAGCTCGGGATGGCAAAGAAAAGCCCCGTAACGGCGATAATCACAGGAATCCATGCGCGGAAATCGCCAAAACCCTTGAAAACAGAGGGGCAGGAGAAAAATCCTCAACGTCGCAATCGCACCCGTTGATACGGCGCAAACGCACTGAGGTCGCTTGTCAAACTCGGCTATTGGTGATTGGCTTGGGGACTTAAAGACTGGGAGTCTAAAATGAAAACAACAAGCGCATTCAAACTTGTCACTGCAACTGCCGTCGCCGCCCTCTCCGTTGCGACTGCCGCCTTCGCCGCCGATCCTGACAGCTGCTCCACCGTCCACTTCTCGGATGTCGGCTGGACTGATATTACCGCCACCACGGCCACGGCCTCCGTCGTCCTGAAAAGCATCGGCTATCAGACGGACATCAAGGTTCTCTCCGTGCCGGTTACCTACACCTCGCTGAAGAACAAGGACATCGACATCTTCCTCGGCAACTGGATGCCGACGCAGGAAAAGGACGTCCGTCCCTATATCGACGATAAGTCGGTCGAATCCTTCGGCCCCAACCTCGTCGGCGCCAAGTACACGCTCGCCACCAATGCCAAGGGTGCCGAGCTCGGCATCAAGGACTTCAAGGATGTCGCCGCCCACAAGGACGATCTCGACGGCAAGATCTATGGCATCGAGCCCGGCAATGACGGCAACCGCCTGATCATGGACATGATCGAAAAGAACACCTTCGGCATGAAGGAGATGGAAGTCGTCGAATCCTCCGAACAGGGCATGCTCGCCCAGGTCGCCCGCGCTGAAAAGGCTGGCAAGCCCGTTGTTTTCCTCGGCTGGGAACCCCATCCGATGAACACCAACTTCAAGCTGACCTACCTCACCGGCGGTGACGATATCTTCGGACCCGATTTCGGCGGCGCCAAGGTCTACACCAACGTCCGCGCCGGCTATCTCAACGATTGCCCGAATGTCGGGGCGATGCTGAAGAACATGACGTTCTCCCTCGAGATGGAGAACCAGATCATGGGCAAGATCCTCGACGACGGCAAGGAGCCGGAAGCTGCGGCCACCGAATGGCTTAAGGCCAATCCTTCCGCCCTCGGGCCCTGGCTCGCCGGCGTCAAGACCCGCGACGGCAAGGGCGACGCACTGGCGGCTGCCAAGACCGGCCTCGGCCTTTGATGACATGAACGGGGTGGTTTGCCGCCCCGTTTCATTTTTGTCCGATTGATGATTTTTTTGGATAGGCGCCCCCCTTGAATTGGATCACCGACTTTAAAATTCCCATCGGCTCGTGGGCCAAATCCTTCGTGGACTGGCTGACATCGAACGGCGAGTGGTTCTTCAACCAGCTCGCTTTCCTGCTGTCGCATGTCATCGACGGCCTGCTCTTCGTGTTGCAGAAGCCTCACCCGCTGATCGTCATCGCCGTCGTCGCGGCGCTCGCCTTCTGGCTGCGCCGGTCGATCGCCATCACCCTCTTCACCTTTCTCGGGCTGCTGCTCATCATGAACCAGGGCTACTGGAAGGAAACGACGGAGACGCTTGCCCTCGTGCTCGCCTCCACCTTCGTCAGCATGGTGATCGGCATTCCTCTCGGCATCGCGGCCGCCCGCCGCGCCTGGGTCTATGCGGCCATGCGCCCGGTGCTCGATCTCATGCAGACGATCCCGACATTCGTCTACCTGATCCCGGCCCTCATCCTCTTCGGTCTCGGCATGGTGCCGGGCCTGATCGCGACCGTCATCTTCGCGATCCCCGCACCGATCCGGCTGACGCGCCTCGGCATCATCTCGACGCCGCCTTCGCTCGTCGAAGCCGCCGTCGCCTTCGGGGCAAGGCCGATGCAGGTGCTGCGCAAGGTCGAGCTTCCTTTCGCCACGCCGCAGATCATGGCGGGCCTCACCCAGACCATCATGCTGTCGCTGTCGATGGTCGTCATCGCCGCCCTCGTCGGCGCCGATGGTCTCGGCGTGCCCGTGGTGCGCGCGTTGAACACCGTCAATGTCGCGAAAGGCTTTGAAGCCGGTCTCTGCATCGTCATCCTGGCGATCATTCTCGACCGCATGTTCCGCACGGCGGGTGAAGGAGACGGCGCATGACCGCGGTAAGCTTCAAGGATGTCAGCATCATCTTCGGCGATCGGCCAGAGACAGCCCTTGCCATGGTCGACCAGGGCAAAACACGCGACGAAATCGGCGCCGCCACCGGCCTGGTGCTCGGCGTCGCCAACGCCTCGCTGACGATCGAGGAAGGCGAGATCCTGGTACTGATGGGCCTTTCCGGCTCGGGCAAGTCGACCCTTCTGCGCGCCGTCAACGGGCTTGCTCCCGTGGTGCGCGGTGATGTCTCGGTTTCCACGACGACCGGTTCCGTCAATCCCTACAAGTGCAGTTCCAGGGCGCTGCGCGACCTGCGCACCCACACCGTTTCGATGGTGTTCCAGCAGTTCGCTCTCCTGCCCTGGCGCACTGTCGCCGAGAATGTCGGCTTCGGCCTCGAGCTGGCCGGCATGCCGGAGGCCGAGCGCAAGGTCCGCGTCGGCGAACAGCTCGAACTCGTCAACCTGACGAAATGGGCGGGCCGCAAGGTCAACGAACTGTCAGGCGGCATGCAGCAGCGTGTCGGCCTTGCCCGCGCCTTTGCGACAGGCGCCCCGATCCTGCTCATGGACGAGCCTTTCTCCGCGCTCGATCCGCTGATCCGCACCCGTCTGCAGGACGAACTCCTGGAGTTCCAGCGGCGGCTGAAGAAGACCATTCTCTTCGTCAGTCACGATCTCGACGAAGCCTTCCGTATCGGCAACCGTATCGCCATCATGGAAGGGGGCCGCATCATCCAGTGCGGAACGCCGCATGACATCGTCAAGAATCCCGCCGATCAGTATGTCGCCGATTTCGTGCAGCACCTCAATCCGATCAACATGCTGACCGCAGCCGACGTCATGCAGCCCGGCCTCGGCCAGACCGCCGCCGGCATGAGCGTCAGCGCCACAGCCCGCGCCGCAACCCCGCTTATCGATATCCTCGACGTGCTCGCCCGCCAGCCGGGCAGCATCGGCATCGTCGAAAACGGCTCGGTCGTCGGCACGATCACGGCGCAGGACATCATCGCCGGCCTGACCCGCCATCGCCGAAAGGAGGATGCTTGATGTTTTCAATCCGCTTTGCCACAAAGCGGATATGAAAGATCAGCCTTCCCCCTTACGCGAAACCGACGACGAGGCCCGAAAACTCGCCCGCGTACTTCTGCGTTCAGCAAGGTACGCGGCGATTGCCGTTATCGACCCCGAGACCGGCTTTCCCTTTGCAAGCCGCGTCCTGCTCGCCACGGATATCGACGGCGCGCCCGTCATTCTCGTTTCCAGGCTGTCGGCCCACACGAAGGCGCTTGCGAAAGATCCGCGCGCATCGTTGCTCACCGGTGAGCCCGGCAAGGGCGATCCCCTCGCTCATCCCCGCCTGACGACCCAATGCATGGCGGAGCCGGTAGAGCGCGGCAGCGCGGTCCACGAGCGCATCCGCAGGCGTTTTCTCGATCGCCACGTCAAGGCAAAGCTCTATATCGACTTTCCCGATTTCCTTTTCTTTTGTCTCAAACCCGTACAGGCCAGCCTCAACGGCGGCTTCGGCCGCGCCTACCTGCTCGAAGGCGACGATCTCATCATCCCGTCGCCGGCAAATGAGGAGGTTGCCGCAAAAGCTGACGAGACAGTGCAAGATTTAGTAGGACGCCACCCCGATATAGCCGAAGCCCTCGCAGCGCGGCTGAAGGCGCCGGAATCGGGTTCCTGGCGCATCTGCGGTATCGATCCCGCGGGCTTTGATATCATTTCCGGTGATTTTTTGCTGCGATACGAATTCGAAACCCTCGCTGTGGATTCCGATCACATTTGTTCAAACATATCTAAAATAGCATACTCGATACCTTAAATTTAGGTATATACAATCTTCGAGCCTAATTGCTAATTTTTGCCGCCCAGTCGAAACCGGCTGGCGGCCTGTGCCAACACGGATGATGTACGTTTCGCATTAGGAAGATAACAATATGGAAACCTCTGATTTGGCCGACCACACGAACGTGGCGGCAGCTTTATTGTCGGCCATGGCCAACCCGAAGAGATTGCTGATCTTGTGCAGCCTCGTGAAAGGCGAAGTCGCCGTCGGCGTGCTCGCGACACAGGTTGGCCTCAGCCAGTCGGCTCTCTCCCAGCACCTGTCGAAATTGCGTGCTCAAAAGCTCGTCAAAACCCGCCGGGATGCGCAGACCATCTATTATTCCAGCAGCTCCGAGCCGGTCATGAAGATCCTGGCGACGCTGGAGGACATCTATCTGACAAAAAGCAGGAGCAGATCCGCAGCCTGATGATAGCGCTGACATGAACGTCGGCCGATGTTGTGCCGGAAGGGGATGTTCCCGGAGGCGCGACAACGATATTTCAGCACCAGAACCTTAATGGCACGACCGGCAGATTTCGCAATCTGCCGGTCGTGCCTTTTAAAGCATGTCGCATTTAACTGCCGACAACACCGTTGTTGGCGCGGCTCAGCACCACCAGCGATGGGCGGGCGGGAATGCCGGGCTTGAAATCGGGCCAGTTGGTGCCGGCATCCTCCATCGAGGTCGCATCCTCGTTGTCGGCCATTCTGAGTTCACCCGGATGCTGGATCGAGAGGAAGACGCTGCTGCCGTCCGAGGTGAAGGTCGGCGAACAGGTTTCCGAGCCGACGGGCGCGATATAGAACAGCTTCGGCAGCGCCCGGCCCGGGCCCTCGGTATCCATCACATAGACGGAATCGGCGATGCCTTCCGGCGGCGGCCCATCGGTCGTGACCCAGAGGCGGCCGGCCGGATCGACGGCGAGATTGTCGGGGTCAGTGAACCAGCCGGCGGAGGTCGTGGCCGGATGGAACATCGCCTGGTCCTCAGGTTTGGCAGGATCGCCGCAGAGAATGAAGACGTCCCACTTGAAGCTCGCAGCCGCATAGTCCGGCTTTTCAGGGCCGCCGGGTGCGGCAAGCTCCAGCAGATGACCATGCGGATTGGGGCCGCACGGATTGGCGATATTGACCGCCTCCTTCTTGTCGCCGCCCTCGCCCTTCGGCAAGCGATCCTCATTCTCCGTCATGGCGACATAAAGTTTGCCGGTGCCGAGATGCGGGATGAAGCCTTCCGGCCCGTCCATCGGTGTGGCGCCGACGAGGTCGGCTGCGGCGCGCGTCGCCAGCACGACATCGGCCTGGCTCTTGAAGCCGGCTTCCGCCGTCAGCGGCCCCTCGCCCGCAACGAGCGGGATCCAGGCCATCGTGCCGTCGCTTTCGAACTTGGCGACAGCAAGCGTGCCATGGTCGAGCAGGTCCTTGTTGGCGGCGCGATCATTCGGGTTCCAGGGATCGCGGGTGACGAAGCGATAGATATATTCGAAATCGTCGTCATCGCCCATGAAGACCACCACGCGGCCGTCGGGGGCGACGCAGCACTGCGCGCCCTCATGCGTCATGCGGCCGAGCGAGGTGCGCTTGACCGGCCTTGCCGTCGGATCGAACGGATCGATCTCGACCACCCAGTCGAAACGCATCCATTCGTTCGGCTCTTCCTCGAACTTGAAGCGCGGCTCGACGCGGCTCACGGCGTAGATATCGTTCTCATCCTCATCCCAACCCTGACGCTCGACCAGTTCCTGGTTTGCCAGCGTCTTGTAGTCGCCGGCGAAGGCATCCATCGCGCCTTCCTCGCCCGAGAGCATCGTGCCCCAGGGGGTGATGCCGCCATTGCAGTTCGAGACCGTGCCGAACACGACCGTTCCGCTCGGATCGGCCTTGGTCTTCAGGCGGTCGTCGCCCGCGGCCGGACCCGAGATGCCGATCTCCGTGCTCATATGGATGCGGCGATTGTATTTGCCGTCCTTGACGATCGCCCATTGGCCGTCCGTCTTTCTCACTTCGAAGATCGAGACGCCGAGAGCGGCCATGACGGCGCGGATCTGATTGTCCGAGAGCTTCTCGCGATAGTCCTCCTTCGTCAGCCCGGCAAACATCAGGAAGGGCGTCGCATATTCATGGCTGACGACCATCAGCCCATGATCGGAGCTCTTCTCGCCCCAGGGCAGCGGCAGGAACTGCGTGAAGTCGTTGTTGTAGCCGAACTGCCGCTCAGCGGCCTTGCCATCAAGCGTTGCGATGTCGAATTCCGGGCTGTCGGGAAAAAGCGCGTCACCCCAACGCGCCAGAATCTGGCGCTCATATCCGTCCGGCCAGTGGTCGGCGGTATCGCGGACACGCTTGAGTTCGGGAAATGTCAGGCTGGATACAGCAGCCTCCGCGCGCGATGCTCCGAGCGCTGGCGCAAAGGCCGCAACACCCATTGCGGCGAGGAAACCCTTGAGAACGCTGCGGCGGCGAACGCCCTCTTCGAGGATGGCGCCATAGCTCGGCGCGAATGCGCGGCGCCGGGTGGGCCGCGCTCTTGTCTTCTGACGGTCAGACATGAGGATCTCCGGTCGAAATATCGTTTGATTTCAGTGAATTAATCAAAATGCCATCGCGCCCGCGGGCCATCGCCTTTTCTAGCAAGCGGAGGCGAAGGAATGATGACGGCCGCCTGCGGCAGCGCGCCGACGAAGCGGCTTTCGAGACTTTCCCGTTGACGCCTCGGGAAGCGCTGATAATTTGACCGGGCAGTAAAAATTTGGGCGTAAAGCCCCGGGAACGGGCCGTCAGCGGCCAGGAGAACAGCATGTCCAACCGCCTCAATACACCGAACGATCTTCGCGCCTTCTGGATGCCGTTTACGGCAAACCGTCAGTTCAAGAAGGAGCCGCGTTTGTTCGTCGGCGCCAAGGACATGTATTACACCACCCATGACGGTCGCCAGGTGCTGGACGGCACGGCGGGCCTCTGGTGCGTCAATGCCGGCCACTGCCGCCCGAAAATCACCGAGGCGATCCGCGAGCAGGCCGGTGAACTCGACTACGCGCCGGCTTTCCAGCTCGGCCATCCCAAGGCCTTCGAACTGGCGAACCGCCTGGTCGACATCGCGCCGGAAGGCATGAACCACGTTCTCTACACCAATTCCGGCTCCGAATCCGTGGAGACGGCGCTCAAGGTGGCGCTCGCCTATCATCGCGTGAAGGGCAATGGTTCACGCTTCCGCCTGATCGGCCGCGAGCGCGGCTATCATGGCGTCAATTTTGGCGGCATCTCCGTCGGCGGCATCGTCTCCAACCGCAAGATGTTCGGCACGCTTCTAACCGGCGTTGATCACATGCCGCACACCCACCTGCCCGGCAAAAACAAGTTCACGCGCGGCGAGCCCGAGCATGGCGGAGATATCGCGACCGAACTCGAGCGCATCGTCACGCTGCATGACGCCTCCACCATCGCCGCCGTCATCGTTGAGCCGGTGGCCGGCTCCACCGGCGTCCTGATCCCGCCGAAGGGCTACCTGCAGAAGCTGCGCGAAATCTGCACCAAGCACGGCATCCTTCTGATCTTCGACGAGGTCATCACCGGTTTCGGCCGCTTGGGCGCTCCCTTCGCCGCGCAATATTACGACGTCAAGCCCGACATGATCACCACCGCTAAGGGCCTGACCAACGGCGTCATCCCGATGGGCGCCGTTTTCGTCACCTCCGAGATCCATGATGCCTTCATGAGCGGTCCGGAGCACATGATCGAGTTCTTCCACGGCTACACCTATTCCGGCAACCCGATCGCTTCCGCAGCCGCCCTCGCCACGCTCGACACCTACAAGGAAGAGGGCCTGCTCACCCGCGCGGCCGAGCTTTCCGACTACTGGGCCGATGCACTGCACTCCCTGAAGGATTGCCCCAATGTCATCGACATCAGAAATACCGGCCTGATCGGCGCGATCGAGCTCGACCCGATTGCCGGCGAACCGACAAAGCGCGCCTTCACGGCCTTCTTGAAAGCCTATGAAAGCGGCCTGTTGATCCGCACCACCGGCGATATCATCGCGCTGTCCCCGCCGCTGATCATCGAGAAGCACCATATCGATGAACTCTTCGGCAAGCTGCGCACCATCCTGCAGAACAACATCTGAAGACGTCCTGAAGGCGTCCGGCATCGATAGCCCGCGGAGAACATTCTTCGCGGGCTTTCGTTTCCGCAATCGACGAAAATTCAAGTCACCGAGGCGATGGAAAGGCAGAGGGCGAATCTCTTCAGGAGCCGTCGATCGAAATGTCCCTCCACGCCCAGCATCCATTTCAGCGCATCGCTCGCGCTCCATGGCGCCTTGTATGGCCGCACGGAGGTGAGCGCGTCATAGACATCGCAGATCGCCGCAATACGTGCGTGCAGGCTCACCGCCCTGCCCGACAAGCGGTTCGGATAACCCTTTCCGTCGATGCGCTCATGGTGATTGAGGCAGACGTCGAGAATGATCTCCGACATGCCCTCCTGCCGCGACAGGATTTCGTGCCCCTTCTCCGGATGCCCCCGGAGCAGGTTGATCTCATCTTCGTCCAGGCGCCCTTCCTTGGTGAGCACTTCAAGCGGAATGTCGAGCTTGCCGACGTCGTGCAGCAATCCGGCGGTGCCGAGCACCTGAACCGTGTGCTCGTCGAAAGCGAGATGGCGGCTGAAAAGGATCATCAGCGCGCTCACCGAAATGGAATGCAGGAAGGTCACTTCGTCCTTTGATTTCAGGCGTGTGACGCTCATGAAGACGGAAGGATTCTGATCCAGCGACTTGGAGACGGAGGAAATCACGGGCGCAACGTGATCGACGGTCATACCATCGCCAATCCGCAGCTTGCCGAAAACCTCCTCCAACACCTGCACGGATTTCTGAATGGTCTCGCGCGCTGCCCTGACGTCGATCTCGATGTCACGGCCCGGCAGGCCGTTGGTATCGAAACCCCTGCTCGTATTGATGACGACGGTGGCGGTGCCGCATTTGCGGATTTTCGCGGCATCGATCTCGCGTTGCAGGGAAAATCTACGCTTGGATAAAAGGGGATCCTGCCAAAGGCCTTCGATGACCTCAACAAACATTCCGATACGCACCTGGCTGGCGTCGATACGCTTGAGCATCCAGAACTCTATTTCCTGATATGTCTATGTAATCTTTGTATAGTTCTTTTTCATTTCACTCATTTGGGTATCGAATGCTTCTACTACACGCAGCCAAATTAACGGTTAATGGGAACGATAAAGTCGCCTGCAAGAACGAAGGCTCGACCTCGACAAAAGTTTACGGCCTCGCGCCCGGCTTGAAAAAGCGACGGAAACGCAAGAAAACTGACCAATTCGAGCGCATTTTCAGCCAAATCGACCTGATTTTCAGTCCGTTTTGTTATGAACTTGCGAAATCCCGCCAAAATTCCTAAAAATCTCCTCATGAGCCTCCCCGAGTCAAATATGGCCGGCGGCTCGCTGATCGCGCCGCTATCGATCGTCCTTGGCACGGCCCGGAGGCCGTTGAATGATCGGGAAAGCCGGCGCGGCATCTCATCGTGGGTCGGAACGACCCCATCCAAGGAGACAGACAATGACCCTCAAGACATTGACGGCGACCCTCATCGCGTCGCTCGCCTTTGCTCCGCTTGCCCATGCCGATATCACCATCGGCCTGATCGCACCGCTGACCGGCCCCGTCGCCGCCTATGGCGACCAGGTGAAGAACGGCGCCCAGACCGCCGTCGACGAGATCAATAAGAAGGGCGGCATTCTCGGCGAGAAGGTCGTCCTCGAACTGACCGACGATGCCGGCGAACCGAAGCAGGGCGTTTCCGCCGCCAACAAGGTCGTCGGCGACGGCATCCGTTTCGTCGTCGGCCCGGTCACGTCGGGCGTCGCGATCCCCGTTTCGGACGTACTGGCTGAAAACGGCGTGCTGATGGTCACTCCGACGGCGACGGCCCCCGATCTCACCAAGCGCGGCCTTACCAACATACTGCGCACCTGCGGGCGCGACGACCAGCAGGCCGAAGTGGCCGCGAAATACGTGCTGAAGAATTTCAAGGACAAGCGCATCGCCATCGTCAACGACAAGGGCGCTTACGGCAAGGGCCTCGCCGATGCCTTCAAGGCGACGCTGAATGCCGGCGGCATCACCGAAGTCGTCAACGATGCGATCACACCCGGCGACAAGGATTTCAGCGCGCTCACCACCCGCATCAAGTCCGAGAAGGTCGACGTGGTCTATTTCGGCGGCTATCATCCGGAAGGCGGCCTCCTCGCCCGCCAGCTGCATGACCTCTCCGCCAACGCGATGATCATCGGCGGCGACGGCCTCTCCAATACCGAATTCTGGGCAATCGGCACGGATGCGGCAGCAGGCACGCTGTTCACCAATGCTTCCGACGCCACCAAGAGCCCGGACTCCAAGACTGCCGCCGATGCGCTCACCGCCAAGAATATCCCGGCCGAAGCCTTTACTCTGAACGCCTATGCCGCCGTCGAAGTTCTGAAGGCCGGCATCGAGAAGGCCGGCAGCGCCGAGGATGCGGAAGCCGTCGCGGCCGCGCTAAAGGGCGGCATGGAAATCCCGACCGCCATCGGCAAGCTTACCTATGGCGAAACCGGCGACCTCACCTCGCAGAGCTTCTCGCTCTACAAGTGGGAAGGCGGCAAGATCGTCGCCGCTGAGTAAGCTACGACGCAAAACAGTGATCGGGCGCCGTAAGGCGCCCGGTTTCGTTTGTGGGCATCGCATGTCGCCTGAGATCGGCTATAACGTCGGAATCGGTTGCAATGTGAGCGAAGCCATGACCAGCAAACTCGAACGTCTCATAGACCAGGGTGTGGGCCGAATCCCCGCCGATATCGTGCTGAAGGGCGGCAGCTTCTTCGATCTCGTCACCGGTGAGCTCGTACGCTCCGACATCGCCATCGGCGCCGACCGCATCGTCGGCACGTCGGGCGATTATGAGGGCGAGACCGAAATCGACATTTCGGGCCGGATCGTCGTGCCCGGCTTCATCGACACGCACCTGCACATCGAATCCTCGCTCGTCACGCCGCATGAATTCGACCGCTGCGTCCTGCCCTACGGCGTCACCACCGCGATCTGCGATCCGCACGAAATCGCCAATGTGCTTGGCAAGGAAGGTATCGAATTCTTCCTCGCTTCCGCGCTGGAAACGATCATGGACATCCGCGTCCAGCTCTCCTCCTGCGTACCGGCCACACATCTCGAAACTGCGGGCGCAGACCTGCCGATCGAGAGCCTCCTGCCCTACCGCGACCATCCCAAGGTCATCGGCCTTGCCGAATTCATGAATTTTCCCGGGGTAATCCATAAGGATCCCGTCTGTATGGCAAAGCTCGACGCCTTTCAGGGCAGCCATATCGACGGTCACGCGCCGCTTCTCTCCGGCAACAACCTCAACGGCTATCTCGCAGCCGGAATCCGCACCGAGCATGAATGCACGACCGCGGCCGAAGCGCTGGAAAAGATCCGCAAGGGCATGCATATCCTCGTGCGCGAGGGCTCGGTCTCCAAGGATCTCGCAGCGCTGATCCCCATCATCACCGAGCGGCTTTCGCCTTACATCGCGCTCTGCACCGATGACCGCAATCCGCTCGACATCGCCGAACAGGGCCATCTTGATCATATGATCCGCACGGCGATCGCCAACGGCGTCGAGCCTTTGGCGATCTACCGCGCCGCCTCGATCTCAGCCGCCCGTGCTTTTGGTCTGAGGGACCGCGGCCTCGTGGCGCCGGGATGGCGCGCCGATCTGGTGGTTCTCGACAGCCTGGAAAACTGCCGCGCCGAAATGGTCTTCTCGGCCGGCCGCCGCGTCACCGACACGCTCTTTGCCACGCGCAAGCCGGTTGCCCCGATCGGCCTCGACAGCGTCAAGGCCCGGCCCGTCAACGCCGCCCATTTCGGCGTGCCTGCCAGAGAGGGCGAAACATCCGTGATCGGCGTCATGCCGGGCAAGATCATCACCGAGCACCGCCGCTACCGCCTGCCCGTCAGAGGCAATGAAACGACGGTCGATCTCACCAAGGACATCATCAAGGTCGCCGTCATCGAACGCCACGGCAAGAACGGCAATCACGCCAACGGCTTCGTCCAGGGCTTCGGCCTGAAGAAAGGCGCGATCGCCTCCACCGTCGGTCATGACAGCCACAATATCTGCGTCGTCGGCGTCAGCGAGGACGACATGGCGCGCGCCGCAAACCGCCTCGGCGAGATCAAGGGCGGCTTCGTCGTCGTCGAAGACGGCAAGGTCACCGGCGAAATCGCCCTGCCCGTCGCCGGCCTGATGAGCCTCGAACCCTACGAGACCGTCCGCGACACGCTGCACCATCTGCGCAAAGCCGCCTTCGCGCTCGGCGCCACGCTGGAGGAACCTTTCCTCCAGCTCGCCTTCCTGCCACTGCCTGTCATCCCGCACCTGAAGATTTCGGACAAGGGGATGGTGGACGTCGATCGCTTCGCGCTGATCAGCTGACGACCGAGTTAGCTGATCCGAGCGCAGAAGGCGTCAAGCGCGTCGAGTTGCACTGTCTTGATGCCGGCGACAGCTTTGAACCCGGGCATGGACAAAGGAGCGCCCAGCACCATGCCGGCAGGAAGTTGAAACTCCGCAGGCTCGCGCGTCAGGTTGAAGACGAAGAGCAGTTTTTCGCCGCCCTTTTCGCGGATGAAGGCGAGGAGGTCCTGGTTGGTGTCGATGAACGTCATCTCGCCGTCGACAAGCGCCGGGTGGCTTTTCCGGAAGGCGAGCGTCCGGCGATAGTGATGCAGCACCGAACTGTCGCTGTTCTGCTGCGTATCGACGGAAAGTGCGGCCTGCTCATAGGGTACAGGCAGCCAGCTCTTTTCGGCCGAGGTAAAGCCGGCATGCGCCTTGCCGGCTTCCCAGGGCATCGGCGTGCGGCATCCGTCACGGCCCTTGAAGGCCGGCCAGAAGCGGATGCCGTAGGGATCGCGCAGATCCTCGAAGGCGAGTTCCGCCTCCGGCAGGCCGAGCTCCTCGCCCTGGTAGAGGCAGATCGAGCCGCGCAGCGCCGCCAGCACCGAGATCGCGAGCTTGGCGATGACAGGCCGCTCCTCCTCGCTCAGCGCGAAGCGGCTGACATGGCGCATGACGTCGTGATTGGAGAAGGCCCAGCAGACCCAGCCGTCGGTCACTGCTTTCTGGAAAGCCTCGACGCAACCGCGAATATGGGCGGCCGTGAAATCCGGTCCGAGCAGGTCGAACGTGTAGCACATATGCAGTTTGTCGTCGCCGCTCGTATAGGCGGCCACCGTCTTCAGCGAGCGCGCGCCATCGCCGACCTCGCCGACGGTCGCGCGATCCTCATACCGATCGAGCAGTGCCCGGAAACGTTTGAGGAAGCCGATATTCTCCGGCTGCGTCTTGTCGTAGAGATGGTTCTGCATGCCGTAGGGGTTGGAGTCGGGCGCATCGAGGCCCCCGTCACTGGTATCGGGCTCGTGCGGCGGATTGCTTCTCAGCTGCTTGTCGCAGAAATAATAATTGACCGTATCCAGCCGGAAGCCGTCGACACCGCGGTCGAGCCAGAACTTCACGGTCTCCAGTACCGCGTCCTGCACTTCGCTGCTGTGGAAGTTGAGATCCGGCTGCGAGGTTAGGAAATTGTGCTGGTAATATTGCCGGCGCACGCCGTCCCATTCCCAGCCCGGCCCGCCGAAGATCGAGAGCCAGTTGTTCGGCGCCGTACCGTCGGGCTTCGGATCGGCCCAGACATACCAGTCCGCCTTCGGATTGGTGCGGCTCGCCCGGCTCTCGACGAACCAGGGGTGCCGGTCTGATGTGTGCGAGATCACCTGGTCGATGACGACCTTGATGCCGAGCCTGTGCGCTTCCGCCATCATCTCATCGAAATCGGCGAGCGTCCCGAAGATCGGGTCGACATCGCAATAGTCGGAAACGTCGTAGCCCATGTCGGCCATCGGCGACTTGAAGAAAGGTGAGAGCCAGATCGCGTCGACGCCGAGGCTGGCGATATGCGGCAGCCGGCGGGTAATTCCCTTGAGATCACCGAGCCCGTCGCTGTTGGTGTCCTGAAACGAGCGCGGATAGACCTGATAGATCACTGCACCCCGCCACCAGTCCGCATTCCCGCCTGCCTGCAATGCCATCGGCCATGTCTCCTGCCCTATTCGCGCCCGCCACACTAAAGCGGATGCAACAAAAGACAACCATGTGAAGCCGTCATGAATGGCCTGACAGGCGCCGCAACGTCTCGTCGCGAACCGGCAAGGGGGAGACGTATATAGGCTTGTCCACAACCCAGATCCACCCTCCGGATTTGGGGTTGCAACGCAAAGCCTTTGCGATAAGGTGCGCGCTGACCTGCACGTAAAAGGTCAAACTCGGGAACAAATGTCTAATAAAGGCGCAAAGCCTAGAAAGGTGGACCCACCATGAACCAATTCACGAAAAAATTTCTTGCCTCTGCGATGCTTGGCACATTGCTGGCTTTTTCGGCGCACGCGGCCACGCTCAACATTCATAATGGTGGCGACCCGCAGTCGCTCGATCCGCAGAAACTTTCAGGCGACTGGGAGAATCGTATCGCCGGTGACATTTTCGAAGGCCTCGTCACCGAGGACGCCAAGGACAACCCGGTCCCCGGCCAGGCCGAAAGCTGGACCATTTCGCCGGATGGCAAGGTCTATACCTTCAAGCTTCGTGACGGCATCAAGTGGTCCGATGGCCAGCCGGTAACGGCAGGAGACTTCGTCTTCGCCTTCCAGCGCCTCGTCGACCCGAAGAACGCCGCCGACTATGCCTATCTGCAGTTCACCATCAAGAACGCCGAAAAGATCAACAAGGGCGAGATCACCGACTTCAACCAGCTCGGCGTCAAGGCGATCGACGACAAGACGCTCGAAATCACCCTTGAGAACCCGACACCCTATTTCCTCAATGCCCTGATGCATTACACGGCCTATCCGCTGCCGAAGCATGTCGTCGAAGCGAAGGGCCAGGATTGGGTCAAGATCGGCAATATCGTCACCAACGGCCCCTATAAGCCGGTCGAGTGGGTTCCGGGCTCGCATGTTACGACTGTCAAGAACGATCAGTGGTACGGCACCAAGGATCTGAAGATCGACGGCGCCAAGTTCTTCGTGCTGGAAGATCAGGAAGCGGCACTGAAACGTTACCGCGCCGGTGAATTCGATATCATGACCGACTTCCCGACCGACCAGTACGAGTGGATGAAGAAGAACCTGCCGGGCCAGGCGCATGTCGCCCCCTTCTCCGGCCTTTATTATTATGTCGTCAACTCGCAGAAGCCGCCCTTCAGCGACAAGCGCGTCCGCCAGGCTCTCTCGATGGCGATCAACCGCGAAGTGATCGGTCCGCAGATCCTCGGCACCGGCGAATTGCCGGCCTATTCCTGGGTTCCGCCGGGCACGGCGAATTACGGCGAACCGGCCTATGTCAGCTGGAAGGACCTGCCCTATAAGGATAAGGTCGCAGAGGCCAAGAAGCTTCTGGCAGAAGCCGGCTTCGGACCGGACAAGCCGCTCCACGCCGTCCTCAGCTACAACACCAACGACAACCATAAGCGCATCGCCGTCGCGATCGCGTCCATGTGGAAGCCGCTCGGCGTCGATGTCGAACTCGTCAATGCCGAAACCAAGGTGCATTACGACCAGATGCAGCGCGGCCAGGTGGAGATCGGCCGCGCCGGCTGGCTCGCCGACTACAACGACCCGGACAACTTCCTGAACCTGCTCGTCACAGGTGTGCAGATGAATTACGGCCGCTGGTCCAATCCTGATTACGACAAGATGATCAAGGAAGGCAACGCCGAGACGGACCTCAAGAAGCGCGCCGAAATCTTCAAGAAGGCCGAGCAGCTTGCGCTGGATGAATCCGCCGCCCTGCCGATCTACTATTATGTCTCGAAGAATGTCGTTTCGCCGAAGATCGAAGGCTTCGTCGATAACATTCAGGACATCCACCGCACCCGCTGGCTGTCGATGAAAGAGTAAGGGAAAACGGTCCTTTCCGCGCGTAGCGGAAAGGACCGGCCCACGACCATGATCAAATACGCCCTCCGTCGCCTTCTGTCGACGATCCCCGTCATGTGGATCGCCGTAACAGCCTCGTTTTTTGTTTTGCGCCTTGCCCCCGGCGGCCCTTTCGATGGCGAAAGGCCATTGCCGCCGGTCATCCTCAAAAACCTCGCTAGCCACTACAATCTGGATAAGCCGCTGATCCAGCAGTACCTGATCTATGTCGGCGATCTGCTCAGGGGCGATCTCGGCCCGTCCTTCGCCAGCGAGGACTTCACCGTCGCCCAGCAGATCATGATCGGCCTGCCCTATACCTTCACCATCGGCACGGCCGCCTTCCTGATTGCCATCATCGTCGGCGTGGCCGTCGGCTGTCTTGGCGCCCTCTATCAGAACAAGGCGCCGGATTATATTCTGGGCGCGCTCATCCTGGTCGGCGTCGTGCTGCCGAACTTCTTGATCGCGCCGATCCTGCAATTGATCTTCGGCATCCATCTCGCCTGGTTTCCGGTCGGCGGCTGGGGTGACGGCTCGATCAAATACCTCATTCTGCCGATCGTCGTTCTGGCCTTGCCGCATGCCGGTCGCATCTCGCGCATCACCCGCGGCTCGATGATCGAGGTGATGAACCAGAACTTCATCCGCACCGCCAAGGCCAAGGGCATCGGCCCGCGCCTGACGGTCATGCGCCACGCGCTGAAGCCTGCGCTGATGCCTGTTGTTTCCTATCTGGGTCCGGCGGCAAGCTACCTTCTCACCGGCTCGCTGGTTGTCGAAAGCATCTTCGGATTGCCCGGCATCGGCCGCTACTTCGTCAACGCGGCGCTGAACCGCGATTACGGCATGGTTCTCGGCACGGTCATCTTCTACATGGTGCTGATCGTCTTCCTGAACCTTCTGGTCGATATCGCCTATGCCTGGCTGGACCCGAAAGTGAGAAACCGATGATCCTCAATCCCGCAAAACGCGAGCTTCTTGCCCAGGAGCTTCTGGAGGCGGAAGGTCTCGCGCCCGAAGGCCGTTCGCTCACCAAGGATGCGCTGCGCCGCCTCGGGCGCAACAAGGCGGCCGTGCTCTCGATCGCCGTCCTGGGCCTCTTGATCCTCGCCGCCTTCCTCGGCCCGTGGTTCATTCCCTTCAACTACGAGGACCCGGATTGGGCGGCTTTCCGCATCCCGCCCTCAATCGAGACCGGCCATTATTTCGGCACCGACCCGAATGGCCGCGATCTTCTCGCACGCGTCCTCTACGGCACCCGCGTCTCGCTTGCCGTGGCGCTGACGGCGACCGTCGTCTCCGTCGTCATCGGCGTGCTCTATGGGGCGATCTCCGGCTATATCGGCGGCAGGCTGGATGCGATCATGATGCGTTTCGTCGATATCATGTACGCGCTTCCCTACATCCTCTTCGTCATCCTGCTGATGGTGATCTTCGGCCGCAACGTCTACCTGCTCTTTGCCGCGATCGGCGCGCTGGAGTGGCTGACAATGGCCCGTATCGTGCGCGGCCAGACGCTCTCGATCAAACACCGGGAATTCATCGAGGCGGCGCGCGCATCCGGGCAGCGGCCGTTCAAGATCATCGTCAAGCACATCATTCCGAACCTCGTCGGCCCCGTCGTCATCTTCGCGGCGCTGACCGTGCCTGAAATCATCGCAACGGAAAGCTTCCTCTCCTATCTCGGCTTCGGCGTGCAGGAACCGCTGACCTCGCTCGGCACGCTGATCGCCGAGGGAACCGACGCCATGGAAAGCATGCCCTGGCTGCTGATCTTCCCGGCAAGTTTCCTCGTCGCCCTGCTGCTCAGCCTGCTCTTCATCGGCGACGGCCTGCGCGACGCGTTCGACCCGAAGGATCGATAGAATGCCTCAGGAAAAAGACATCCTCCTCGAACTCGAGAATTACTCGATCACTTTCGCCACGCCCGACGGCGAGGTGAAGGCGGTCTCGAACATGAACCTCACCGTCCGGCGCGGCGAGCGCATCGCCATCGTCGGCGAGTCCGGCTCCGGCAAGAGCCAGACCTTCCTCGGCATCATGGGCCTGCTCGCCAAGAACGGCAGGACGACGGGACAGGCGCGGCTTGAAGGCAAGGACGTGCTGTCGCTGAAACCGCGCGAACTCGACCAGATCCGCGGCAAGGACATGGCCATGGTCTTTCAGGACCCGATGACCGCCCTGAACCCGTCTCTGAAGATTTCCCGGCAGTTGACGGAACAGCTGGAGGTTCACCGCGGTCTGACGGCGCGGGCCGCATCTGCCGCCGCCCTCGACATGCTGAAGCGCGTCGGCATCCCCGACCCGACGCGACGCTTCCATCTCTATCCGCACGAACTGTCAGGCGGCATGCGCCAGCGCATCGTCATCGCCATGGCGCTGCTGACGAAGCCGAAGCTCCTGATCGCCGACGAGCCGACGACCGCCCTCGATGTCACCATCCAGGCGCAGATCCTCGATCTCTTCAACGATCTGACGGCGGAGATGAACACGGCGCTCATCATGATCACCCATGATCTTGGCGTCGTCGCCGGCCTCGCCGACCGCGTCGCCGTCATGTATGCCGGCCGCATCGTCGAGGAGGCGCCCGTCGACGAGCTCTTCGACAATCCGGCCCATCCTTATACGGCGGCATTGCATGCCTCGATCCCGCGCCCGGACCAGGATGTCGACGACCTTGTCGTCATTCCCGGCCGTCCGCCGAACCTGCAGCATCTGCCGAAGGGCTGCAATTTCTCGCCGCGCTGTTCGCAAGTGCAGAACGATTGCATCGACCGTCCGCCCTCCCTCGAAACGCTGGCGCCGCGCCATTGTGCGGCCTGCTACCATCCGTTCCCCCGTCGCGAGGAGTTGCTGAACCATGGCTGATCGATCGCTACTGAGGGTCGAGAACCTGACGACCCAGTTCGAACTGCCGGCAAAAGGCCTCTTCAAGCCGCCGGTTTTCCTCACCGCCGTCAACAATGTCAGCTTCGATCTCGCCGAAGGCCGCACGCTCGGCATCGTCGGCGAATCTGGCTGCGGCAAATCCACGCTCGGCCGCTCCATCCTGCGCCTCCTGAAATCGCAGAAAGGCCGCATCCTCTGGCAGGGCCGCAATCTTCTCGACCTCACGGACGAGGAAATGCGCGCCGCGCGCCGCGACATGCAGATCATCTTCCAGGATCCGATCGCTTCACTCGACCCGCGCATGACGGTCGGCGACATCATCGCCGAGCCCCTCACCGTCTTCGAGCCCAAGCTTTCGAAGGCCGCGCGCACCCAGCGCGTGCGCGAGATCATGAGTGCCGTCGGCCTCGTGCCGGAGATGATCAACCGCTATCCGCACGAATTCTCGGGCGGCCAGGCGCAGCGCATCGGTATTGCCCGCGCCGTCGTCACCAAGCCGAAGCTCATCGTCTGCGACGAACCGGTTTCGGCGCTCGACGTCTCGATCCAGGGGCAGGTGATCACGCTCCTGCGCAAGCTGCGCAAGGAATTCGGCCTGACGCTGATCTTCATCAGCCACGACCTCTCGGTCGTGCGCCTGATCTCGGACGACGTGCTGGTGCTCTATCTCGGCCGCGTGGTTGAATCAGGCGACTGTGCCACCGTCTTCGATCATCCGGCTCACCCCTATACGCAGGCGCTGTTTTCCGCAGCACCGATTCCGGATCCGAAGCTCGCGCGGCTGCGCACCCGCATCCGTCTGCAGGGCGATCCGCCCTCGCCGCTCAATCCACCGAAAGGCTGCGTCTTCTCGCCGCGCTGCTGGAAAGCGACCGACATCTGTCGCACTGAAATGCCGCCGACCGAAGAAGTCCGCCTCGGCCAGAAGGCCGCCTGCTATCATATGGACAGGCCGTGAATGGAACGAAGGCCGCCTGAAGTGGCCTTCGCCCTTTCCGAACATTTGCCTGTTCATCGCCAGGACCAAGTGTTCCGAAAACAGACTTATCTCGGAATCTATAGTCTATGATAACGAAGATTTAGCTGCGGATATGCTATCGCGTTCGGGCCTAATCATGGGCCAGGGGAACGATACATGAAATCGAAACTATCTGGATTGATCGCGCTGGCAGCCGCGATCGTCGCCTGCTCAGCCGTATCATCGCATGCCGAAGATCTGAAGTTCCAGCTCACCAACGGCACCAATTCCGTCCTGACACGCTTCTACAGCTCGCCGACGGGCGTCAACAGCTGGGAAGAAGACGTCTTCGGCGAAAACGTTCTCAATCCGGGTGAGACCGTGAACATCACCATCGCCGATGGCCGCACCGTCTGCAAATATGACATGCGCTTCGAATTCGACGAAAACTCGGATCTCGACACCACCGAAGACACGCAGGACCTTTGCGAACTCGGCAGCTATACCATCCACGAATAACCATCCGTCGCCTGCGCCTCCTTCGCTTCGTCCGTGGAGGCGGGCTTTTCATTCCTCGTAAGATCGGATCGGCGCTTGTCACTCCGCCCGGCTCCGCGTATCAGCGGATGAAACGTCAATCAAACGATGGAGCTGCCTGTTGAATCAGCGGCGCTCATGACGGGAGGACAAGGTGAGCAGACGGTTTCTATCGATCGGTGAATGCATGGTGGAGCTCTCGCAGGCAGGCGACGGTCTGCTGCGCAAGGGTTTTGCCGGCGATACCTTCAATACCGCCTGGTATGCCCGCGCCTGCCTTGGCCCCGACTGGTCCGTCGATTATTTCACCGCCCTCGGAGACGACGCCATGTCGGATGAGATGGTGGCCTTTATCGACAAGGCGGGGATCGGCACGAGCCTCATCCGCCGCATCAGGGGCAAGACGCCCGGCCTCTATATGATCAGCCTGAAGGACGGCGAGCGCTCGTTCAGCTACTGGCGCGACAATTCGGCTGCCCGCAGCCTCGCCGCCGATCCTGATCGCCTACGCGAGGCGGTGGAAAGCGCCGACGTCGTCTATTTCTCAGGCATCACCCTCGCCATCCTTCCGCAGGAGGACGCCGCGACGCTGCTGGCCGAAGTCCGCCGCGCCAAGGCCGCCGGCAAACTCGTGGTCTTCGATCCCAACATCCGTCCCCGCCTCTGGGCGAGCTACGACGTGATGCACGCGACGATCAGCGAAGGCGCCCGCTCCGCCGTACTCGTCATGCCGAGCTTCGACGACGAAGCGGCCCATTTCGGCGACGATTCCA
The DNA here is from genome assembly GCF_024721175.1 of Rhizobium sp. Pop5. Classification (NCBI taxonomy): domain Bacteria; kingdom Pseudomonadati; phylum Pseudomonadota; class Alphaproteobacteria; order Hyphomicrobiales; family Rhizobiaceae; genus Rhizobium; species Rhizobium sp. Pop5. The sequence continues at coordinate 2,828,081 of NZ_CP099399.1, forward strand.
TCGAAGCGACCATCCACCGCTATCGCGCGCTCGGCGCCGCCAATATCGTCGTCAAGAACGGCGCAGAAGGCGTCAGGTTGAATTTTGCCGGCGAGGAGAGCTTCGTTCCGGCCGAGAAGGTGAAGAAGGTGGTCGATACGACAAGCGCCGGCGACAGTTTCAACGGCGCCTTCCTCTCCCGATATCTGGAAACCGGCGATGCGCCCGCCGCCGCCCGCTTCGCCGCCGGCGTCGCAGCCCGGGTCGTCAGTGAACACGGCGCATTGGTCGTAAAGGAAAAGCTTGGTTTGGGCGCCTGAGCCCGCGCATGACGACATCATAAGAACGCCACGCGCGGGCACTCCCCGCCTTAGGGCATTTCTGCTCCCCAGGTGAAACGGGAAATCAGGATTTCGTCGGCCGATCGGTCTCGCGAACCGCCTCGTCGTGATACCAGCAGCTATCGAGGGCCGCATCGCAGACTTCGGCTGCCTCGCGCTCCATCACCCGGGCGCGTTCGAACCGGCTGGCGGTTCGCGGCGGCCTGACGGGAAACTGGTAGATCGTTGCGGATTCACGATGGAAACCGGTGGGCATCAGATCGCCTCCATTCAGCTCGCGCATCAACATTTGGCACCAAAACCATAGCACAATGCACATAGTTTATGCAAATTGCACAAAATATGCGCACAACTGCCGCAATGATTGATCGCTGTGCTGTCTACGGCGGAAGCTTCCGCCTATTTGTTCAACACTTCATCACTTCCAGCTAACGCCCAATTTTTCATCCGGTTCCAAGGCCGAAATTTCTGGTCTTCCTTGATGATTCAGCCCTCGGCCGTGAACCCGGGCTGCTTTCGGGGGAAGCGAAAAAAGCGTCGCGGCCGGCTGATTCGCGATTTTTCTTTCGCAAGGCATCAAACTGGCACGCTACATGCTTCAATAGATGCATCCCCTGGCGGTCGGATGCGTTTGCGCGCCGAGATCGTCTCCGGATTTGCTCACCTTCGTAGCATTTGAGAGAGTCACGATGACAAAATATAAGCTCGAGTATATTTGGCTCGATGGGTACACTCCGGTACCGAACCTGCGTGGCAAGACGCAGATCAAGGAATTCGACGCATTCCCGACGCTGGAACAGCTTCCGCTCTGGGGCTTCGACGGTTCGTCGACCATGCAGGCCGAAGGCCGCAGCTCCGATTGCGTGCTGAAGCCCGTCGCCATCTATCCCGACCCGGCCCGCACCAACGGCGCGCTCGTCATGTGCGAAGTCATGATGCCCGATGGCGTCACGCCGCACCCGAGCAACGCTCGTGCGACCATCCTCGACGATGAAGATGCCTGGTTCGGCTTCGAGCAGGAATACTTCTTCTACCAGAACGGCCGTCCGCTCGGCTTCCCCGAGCAGGGCTACCCGGCTCCGCAGGGCCCCTACTACACCGGCGTCGGCTATTCGAACGTCGGCGACGTGGCCCGCGAAATCGTCGAAGAACATCTCGATCTCTGCCTGGCTGCCGGCATCAACCACGAAGGCATCAACGCCGAAGTGGCCAAGGGTCAGTGGGAATTCCAGATTTTCGGCAAGGGCTCCAAAAAGGCTGCCGACCAGATCTGGATGGCACGCTACCTGCTGCAGCGCCTGACCGAAAAATACGGCATCGACATCGAGTATCACTGCAAGCCGCTCGGCGACACCGACTGGAACGGTTCGGGCATGCACTGCAACTTCTCGACCAAGTACATGCGCGAAGTCGGCGGCAAGGCCTATTTCGAAGCGCTGATGGCGCAGTTCGAAAAGAACCTGATGGACCACATCAACGTCTACGGTCCTGACAACGACAAGCGCCTGACCGGCAAGCACGAGACGGCTCCGTGGAACAAGTTCTCCTACGGCGTTGCCGACCGTGGCGCTTCGATCCGCGTTCCGCACTCCTTCGTCAAGAACGACTACAAGGGCTATCTGGAAGATCGCCGCCCGAACTCGCAGGGCTGCCCCTACCAGATCGCTTCGCAGGTTCTGAAGACGATTTCGGAAGTTCCGCTCGCCGGTTCTGCTTCCGCTGCCGCCTAACCTCCCAAGCGGCGCCGGTCCTCGACCGGCGCCGTCATTCTTTTTGCCTGAAAAACATGGTCGGCCGCTGACATATTCGCGGCGATCGAGCCGCTAGATGCCTGAAAGCATTGGCAAGCGGCTGTAATATTTCCATCATGGTCATGCCTCAAAATAGGCAAGCGGGAATCGCCGTTCCGGAACCCCGCTTTGGGGTTGAGCGTTGACAGATCACTGCAACGCGGATGGAAATCACGACATGCTGCAACGTCCGGCAAACACTTACAGCGGCGAGAGCTGGGCCAATGCCGCCTCCGCCGGCAAACTGCCGGAACGGCTGGTGATCGTCACCGATGCCTGGCATCCGCAGGTCAATGGCGTGGTGCGCTCGATCGAAAACACCAATCGCGAGCTGGCAAAGATGGGCGTCGAAGTTTCGATGGTCACGCCGGAGCGCTTCAACAGCATCCCCTGCCCCACCTATCCCGAGATCCGCCTGTCGATCGCCAGTTACCGCCGCATCGCCCGCGAGATCGCAAAGCACAATCCCTCTTATGTGCATATCGCCACTGAAGGGCCGCTGGGGCTGACCGCCCGCCGCTGGTGCCTGAAGAACCGCATGCCGTTTTCGACGAGCTACCACACCCGCTTTCCGGAATATGTCGCGGCCCGCCTGCCGATCCCGAAGAGCTGGCTCTATTCCTTCGTCCGCTGGTTCCACAATGGCGGCGCCGGCTGCATGGTGGCGACACCGAGCCTTGCGCACGAGCTGTCAGAAAAGGGCATCCGCAATCTCATGCCCTGGAGCCGCGGCATCGACGCCACACAGTTCCGTCCGATGGCACTCGAGGAAAAACCCTTCAGCCTGCCGCGCCCGATCTTCATGACCGTCGGCCGCGTGGCGCTCGAAAAGAACCTGCCGGCTTTCCTCGATCTTGATCTGCCGGGCTCAAAGGTCGTCGTCGGCGACGGCCCGGCGCGCGCCGAGCTCGAGAAGCAATATCCTGATGTTTTCTTCGCCGGCGTGAAATTCGGCGAGGAGCTGGCGCAGGCCTATGCCCAGGCTGACGTCTTTGTCTTCCCCTCGCTCACCGACACCTTCGGCAACACCATCTTGGAAGCGCTGGCCTCGGGCGTCCCGGTCGCCGCCTATCCGGTCACCGGCCCGCTCGACATTATCGGCGAAGACAGCGAGGTCGGCGCACTCAATACGGACCTGCGCGCCGCCTGCCTTGCCGCCCTCTCCGCTTCACGGGAGAAGGCGCATGCGCTCGCCATGCAATATTCCTGGGAAGCGGCGACGCTGCAATTCATCAACAACATCCGCGCCGCCAACGGCGTGATCACGCCGAAATGGAAGAAGGCCTGGCAGTTCGCCAAGTCGCTTCCAAGAAGCCGAAAGCCCGGCGAAACCGCCGGGCCTCTCCCGTCCTCGGACTAAAGCAATTCCAGCAAAAGGGTGAAGCGGTTTTGCGTCCGGAATTGCGTGAAGACAAAGAACTCTGATCGCCTTACTTGTGCAAAGCGTTGCGAAGCGTGTCGTTCGCGACGGCAATCGCGCTGCGCGTGGCAGGCGTTTCGGCAATAGCGTTCAAGAGCACGAAGTCGTGGATCGTGCCGTTGTAACGCATTGACGTGACTTTGACGCCGGCCTGGCTGAGCTTGCGGCCATAGGCTTCGCCTTCGTCGCGCAGAACGTCATTTTCATCGGTGATGATGAAAGCCGGCGGCAGGCCGTTCAGTTGCTCCAGCGACGCCTGCAGCGGCGAAGCCGTAGGCTCCTTGCGCTTGGCCTCGTCAGGCAGGTAGGCGTTCCAGAACCACTTCATCGCTTCCTTCGTCAGCCAAGGACCATTGGCGAACTGGTTATAGGAGCCATTATCGAAATTGGCGTCGGTGACGGGATAGAACAATACCTGCTGATCGATCGCAGGACCGCCGCGCTCCTTGGCAAGCAGCGTGACCACCGCCGCCATGTTACCGCCGACGCTGTCGCCCGCAACCGCCAGCCTGCTGGCGTCGATCTTGAACTCCTTGGCATGCTCGGCGACATATTTGGTCGCGGCATAGGCCTGCTCGATGGCAACGGGATAACGGGCTTCCGGCGAGCGTTCATAATCGACGAAGACGACGGCGGCATCGGTGCCATTGGCGATCTCGCGCACCAGCCGGTCGTGCGTATCCGCATCGCCGAGCACCCAGCCGCCGCCATGGAAATAGAGAATGACCGGCAGCGTGCCCTTGGCATGTTCCGGGCGGACGATGCGCAGCTTGATGCTGCCGGTCGGACCAGCCTTGATGACCTTATCTTCTTCCTTTGCAGCGAGCTTTTTGACGTCGCCCTTCTGCGCGCCGGCCAGAACATTGCGGGCATCGGCCGGCGACAGCGTGTAGATCGGCTTGCCGCCGGCAAGACGGTCGATGAATTTCTGCGTCGTCGGTTCGAGGACTGGATCGGCCAGCGCGCCGACGGCGGAGGCTGCCAGGAGTGCTGCTGCGGAAACTGCGGTCTTGACGGTCGACATTGTCTTGTCCTCTCGGGTTCGGTGTCCGTACTGAACACATCTTTATATCGCGCACGATTATTTATCGAGCAATTCGAATTTCGACATGCCTGCCATGCATAAAAATCGCTTCCAATTATTTATCGCACGATATAAATTCGCTCAGTTCTGGAGGTGACCATGCAGGATCAGCTGAAGCTCGACAATTTCATCTGCTTCGCCGTCTATACGGCAAGCCATGCCCTGAACCGCGTCTACAAGCCGCTTCTCGACACGCTCGGCCTCACCTACCCGCAATATCTTGCCATGGTCGCGCTATGGGAACAGGACGGCCAGACCGTCGGCGGCCTCGGCGAAAAGCTCTCCCTGGAATCGAGCACGCTGACCCCTCTGCTCAAACGCCTGGAAAGCGCAGGCTACATCAGGCGCGAGCGTAGCACCGAGGACGAACGCGTCGTCGTCATCCGCTTGAGCGAGGAAGGCATGCGCCTGAAGGAAAAAGCGATCGGCATTCCCGGCTGTATCGTGGAAGCGAGCGGCCGTGATGCGGCGGATCTAACTCGGCTACAGGCCGAGATCGTGGCCTTGCGCGAGGCGTTGAATAAGAGCGTGGCTTAGGTTCAGGGCGATCATATAGACGCCGTGCCTTGGACACCCCCTCTGCCCTGCCGGGCATCTCCCCCACAGGTGGGGAGGTCGGCTGGGCCGCCCGCTCCAACATCAATTGTTTGGGGAGATGCAATCCGCGAGTCGATCTCCCCCCTTGTGGGAGAGATGCCCGGCAGGGCAGAGTGGGGCAACCCCAAGCACAACACAAACGGATATTCCACAAGGCGCCAACGGGCGCCCTACGTCCGCCTCTTCTTGCCTTCGAACGGATTATCCGGCGAGCGGAAATGGATACGGATCGGCACGCTCGGCATGTCGAAATCGTTGCGCAGCCCGTTGATCAGATAGCGCGTATAGGATTCCGGCAGCGCGTCCGAGCGGGTGCAGGAGATCATAAAGGCCGGCGGGCGGGCCTTGACCTGCGTCATGTATTTCAGCTTGATCCGGCGACCGGAAACAGCCGGTGGCGGATGCTGGATCTGCTGCGTCTCCAGCCAGCGGTTGAGCCGCGCCGTCGAAATGCGCTTGTTCCAAACCCTATCCGTGTCGATGATCGACTGCATCAGCTTGTCGAGACCCCAGCCGGTCTGGCCGGAGATCGGCACGGCGCGGATGCCGCGTGCCTGAGGCAGAAGCCGGTCGGTCTTTTCGCGGAGATCCGCCAGCACCGCCTGCCGGTCCTCGATCATATCCCACTTGTTGAAGGCGAGAACCGCCGCGCGGCCTTCGCGCAGCACGAGGTCGACAATCTGCAGATCCTGCTTCTCGAAAGGGATCGTCGCATCGAAGACGATGACGACGGTTTCGGCGAAGCGGATGGCGCGCAGCGCATCCGCGACGGAAAGCTTCTCCAGCTTCTCGGTCACCCGCGCCTTGCGGCGCATGCCTGCGGTGTCGAACATCTTGATGGTTCGGCCGCGCCAGTCCCACTCGACCGAGATGGAATCGCGGGTAATGCCCGCTTCAGGCCCGGTCAGCAGCCGGTCTTCACCGAGGAACCGGTTGATCAGCGTGGATTTGCCGGCATTCGGACGACCGACGATCGCCACCCGGAGCGGCTTGGTGTCGTCATAGACGGGCTCTTCGTCCTCGTCATCGCCCTCATCCGCGCCCTGGGGAATATCGACGTCCGTGACGGCAACATCCTCCTTGGCATAGGCCCGGTCCTTGCCGATCGCCTCGACGATCGCGTCGCGCAGATCAAGCATGCCCTGCCCGTGTTCGGCCGAAATCGGCGTCGGCTCGCCGAGGCCAAGCGTATAGGCATCGTAAAAGCCGCTGTCGGAGCCGCGCGCCTCGGACTTGTTGGCGACGAGCACCACCGGCTTGCCGCGCCGGCGCAGCATTTCGGCAAGGGCGGTGTCGACAGGCGTCAGGCCATTCTTGGCGTCGACAACGAAGAGTGAGAGATCGGCCTCATCAATCGCCGCTTCCGTCTGGGCGCGCATGCGGCCCTGCAGGCTTTCCTCGTCGGCCTCTTCGAGACCGGCCGTGTCGATGATCGTGAAGGTGAGGCCCATCAGCCGCGCATCGCCGGGCCGGCGGTCGCGGGTCACACCCGGCGTATCGTCGACCAGCGCCAGCTTCTTGCCGACCAGCCGGTTGAAAAGCGTCGATTTGCCGACATTCGGACGACCGACGATCGCGACCGTGAAACTCATTCTTTTTCCTTAAAACTCAGCCCTGCGCGGCGGGCGCCTTGCCGGATGCGGTAATGAGATCAAGCATCATATGGGCGCGATTGGCAACATTGCGCGGGCTGTCGGTATCATCGACGATCGACTGGAACCATTGGCGCGCCTGCGCCATATTGCCGGCCTTGTAGGCGGCAAGGCCGAGCGCTTCGCGCGCCGAATGACGGAAGGCGTTGCCCGGCACGGCCATTTCCTCGATCGCAGCCGAAACCTGCTCATAGGTGCCATTCTCGATCTGCAGCCAGCCGGAGCGCATTTTCGCGGCATCGCGCACCGCAGCCGGAACGCCATTGTCCTTGCCGATCTCGTTGAAGGCGGCGATCGCAGCAGCAGCATCGCCCTTCTGCGCCTGGACGGTCGCGGCCCGCATGCGCGCCAGCACCGGATAGGCGCCATGGCCCTCCTTCTCCAGCTTGTCGAGCGCGGCCAGCGCTTCGTCGTTCTTGTTCTCGTCGGCGAGCTTCATCGCCGCCAGGAACTGGTCGCCGGCGCTGGAGGAGCGGTTGTCGTCCCAATATTCATAGACAACCTTGCCGGCGGTGCCGACGACGATCAGGATGGCGACGACGATGATATAGCGGCCGAAGCGGCGCCAGGCACCCTTCATCTGGTCGGATCGCAATTCCTCATTGACTTCACGGATGAAGCTGTCGTCGTTGAATGCCATTCTCGTCTCCGGCCGCGGAAATACCCATACTATGCAAGATGCATATTGCCGGGCCTTCTACCCCATTTTGCCGCCGTTGTAAGGGGGATGTGAAAGATTCGTTACATCCAATGCATGTCGCCGGGAAGGGTGCAGCGGTTCCCGGATAACGACATGCATAAAAACAAAGAGCTAAAGCGCGTCGCGTGAATCAAGTTAACCGCGACGCGCTTTAGAGCGGCGAAACCCCGATCAACCATTCGTGCAGCTTCCAGATGATCAGCGCCCAGGCGACGATGCCGATGACGACGGCATAGAGGTCGTATTTCGCCGAGACGAAGGGCCGGAGCGTGATCTCGCCCGCCCGCTGCCGCCGTTTGAGCGAAATGCGCACGATCACGCCCCAGGCGAGGAAGGCCGCGAACAGCAACACCGACGACGTTTCGCCATTGGCCAGCAGATGCGCCAGCGCCCAGATCTTCACCGAGAGCACCATCGGATGTTTGGTCTTAGTCGCAATATGCCCCGCCGGCAGCAGCGAGGCGACGAGACAGATGATCGCGATCAGCATCAGCGTGATTGTGATATGCGCCATCCAGACCGGCGGATTGTAGAGCATGCCGGTCACCTGCCGGGCCTGGCCGAAACCGTAGATCAGCAGGATCAGCGTGAGAATACTCGCAAGCGAATAGCCGGCCCGCCAGCCATTTTCGCCGAGCCTTGCGATCATCGAGCGGCGCAGATCCGGAGCCACCACCCGCACCAGATGCACTCCAAGAAAAAGTATGATTCCGACGATAAGCAGCGTCATTGCGCATCCCTTCCGTGCCGTTTGTCATGGCTTAGCGGTTGGCGGGAAAAAATGCCAGCAAGACCGCAGCTTCGCCGCAATTCTATCGGAGGGAAACCGCGAACAAATTGTCGCGGTGCCCATGTCTCGTCTTATTCTCGCCACCTGTCTGGCTGCCTCGTTCGTTCTTCCCGCGATGGCGGAAGCGACCGACCGGCCGAAACAGCTCGTCATCATCTCCTTCGACGGCGCCCACGACAATGCGCTCTGGCTGAAGAGCCGCGAGATGGCGGCGAAGAACGGCGCCCACTTCACCTATTTCCTCTCCTGCACCTTCCTGATGAACGAGGCGGCGAAGAAGGCGTATCAGGCGCCGCATCAGAAACGCGGAAAATCCAATGTCGGCTTCGCACAGAGCGATGACGAAATCCGCGAGCGCCTCGGCAATATCTGGCACGCCCATCTCGAAGGCCACGACATATCGAGCCATGCCTGCGGTCATTTCGACGGCCGCCAGTGGAGCGAAGCCGACTGGTCGGCCGAATACGCCACCTTTCATGCGACGCTGAAGAATGCCTGGAAGGGCGTCGGCCTTGCGGAGCCGACCGGCTGGCAGGATCTCGTCAATCACGGCATCAAGGGATTTCGCGCGCCCTATCTCTCGGCAACGGCGGGCGCCGACATGATCGCCGCCGAAAAGAAGGCGGGCTTTTCCTATGATGCCAGCCTCGTCACCAAGGGCCCGGCCATGCCTGTCGAGGAAGACGGCATCATCCGCTTCGGCCTGCCGCTGATCCCCGAAGGCCCGAGCGAAAAGCCGATCATCGGCATGGACTACAATCTCTTCGTCCGCCATTCCAAGGGCGAGGAAGACAGCGCCGATTCGAAGGAATTCGAGGATCGCGCCTACGCCGCCTTCTCCCAGGCCTTCGACCGCCAGTACAATGGCAACCGCATCCCCCTCCAGCTCGGCTTCCACTTCGTCGAAATGAACGGTGGCGCCTATTGGCGCGCGCTAGACCGACTGGTCAGCGACGTCTGCCACCGCGCGGACGTGGCCTGCGTCAGCTATTCGGAAGCGATCCCGATGATCGAGGCGCGCGGAAAGCTGGAGCGGACTTCAGGGCTCTGACGGGAAGCTTTTTGAACGAGGGGTGGTGCCGTGCGGCCCCCTCATCCGCCCTAACGGGCACCTTCTCCCCGCTGGGGCGAAGGGGGAACCGCGACCCCGCCACTTGCAGCCCCTTCTCCCCAGCGGGGAGAAGGTGGCCCGAAGGGTCGGATGAGGGGGCCGCTCGGCACAGCAGGCATTGAAGCCCCACTCATCCAGTCTCACCCATCACCCATCGACATGCACGACGCCGGCTTCCCGCTCGAGATAATGCCGGTCGATCGCCGGCAGCGGCGCGTCTTCGATGGCCGCCTCGAAGGCCTTGAGGCGCTTGTGGATGGAGAGCAGCTCGATGATCGTCGTCCAGGAATTGACCAGATACTGGAACGAGTTACTGACCTGGCCGAAGGCGGTCGAAATCTGCTGGAAGATACCGTAGGTGATCGTGCCCGCCACGATCGTCGGCACCAGCATAAAGATCACGAAGAGTGCGTCCGCCTGGATGTAGAAATAACGGGCGACGTTGAAATACATATAGTGGAAATACATTCGGTAGTAGTTGCGCCGAACATTGTTGAAGAGCTCTCTGACCGTCAGTGGCTGGGCTCTTTCCGCATGGTCCTCACCGTAAACGAGTTCCTTGCGATAGGCCGCTTCGACGCGCTGATTGCGGAAGTTCAGGCCCGGCAGCTTGATACCGGCCACCGCGAGCAGCAGCGTGCCGAACGCCGACCAGAAAAGCGCCAGCCAGAAGAGCGAATTCGCCAGCGGGCCGATGACCGGCAGTTCGGTCACGTAATGCGACAGCGCCAGCAGGATCGGAAGGAAGACCACGAGTGTCATGACCGAGTTGATAAGGCTGATGCCGAGACCCTCGAGGGTGCTCGAAAAGCGCATCGTGTCTTCCTGAACGCGCTGCGAAGCACCTTCGATGTGACGCAGCTTTTCCCACTTGGACATGTAGAAATTGTTCATCGCCGTGCGCCAGCGGAAGATGTAGTGGCTCGTGAAGAAGTCGGTCATGATCGACACGAACATGCTGAGGAAGGCGATCTGACAGAAAACCCACATCAGGCTGTAGAAATTGTCGACAGAAATGCCCGGCTGCTTCGACAAGGCATTTTGGAGAAGGTCACCGAACGGGCGGCGCCAATTGTTGATCACGACGGTGATCTGGACGCCGAAATAGGTCACGAAGATAATCAGCGCCGAACCCCAGATCGACCACAGCTTCCAGGGATGGTTCCGCGCTATCAGATGCCACGAGCCGCAGAAGATCAGCGCCGACAGAAAGAAATAGCTGTAGAACCAGATATTTTCCGGCAGCAGGAAGAAGGAGAGATCGATCGGCTGCTGCTCTTCCGGAACCGGTGCAAAGCCAAACGACGCGCCGAGACCGGCCGCGAGGAAATACCAGCCCAATATTGAAATTAGTGTCCAGACGACAAGCGAAATGAAGAAAGATTTCGGCTGGGGAAAGAAGGAATGAAACACGGGAGGCTTTGCTTTCCTGAACTGTGAGTCTCGGGAGTGTCGGAACACTGATTGTGCCGGAAACTAAGGCAGTTCGAAGGAAGCAGCAATGGGTTCGGCCGATTGTTACGCAGATGTAACGGGCTAAACGATTTTCTTGATGATGGGCATGACAAGCGCCGCGCAGACAAGGAGTGCCGCGGCGGCGATCACCGTCGGCACGGTGAAATTGCCTGAACGTTCGGCGATCCAGCCGGCGACGATCGGCCCGACGATCTGGCCGACGCCGAAGGCCGCCGTCATCATCGCGAGAATCCGCCGCGGGCTTTCGGGGGCAAGCTTGCGGCCGATCTGCAGCCCGTAAGCGGTGATCGCGAGGAACGTCGCCCCGAACAGCGCCCCGCCGATCAGCGGCGCGACCGACGGCGGCAACGCCACGGTCGCAAGCACGCCGGCAGCCTCGACCACAAGGGCGGCGACATACACGCCACCCAGCCCGAGCGGCCTCACCAGCGGCTTCCAGGCGAAGAGCGCGACCGCCGATGTCAGCCCGGCGATGAACCAGCAGAGAAACTCGACGAAGGGTCCCGTCGCAGACAGCCGCGCGATGGTGACGAGAAACGTTGCCGTAATGACGTAGCCGAAGCCGAACAGCCCGTAGGACAGCGTCACGAGCACCATCGGCCGGCCCCAGACGAGCGCCGGCTCCTTGCCCGCCCCTGCCGATTGCGCAGGTTCCGATGGCAAGAGCCACCAGACCACGACGAGGCTTGCCGCGCAGTAGAGAGCCCCGCCGATCCAGTCGGCGCGCCAGCCGTCCGGCCCGTCGTGAAAACCGAAGCCGATCAAGAGCACCATCACCGAGGAAAGCGCGATCCCTGCCCCCGGCCCGCCGAAATGCGCCGCCTGCACATGGTCGTTGCCGGCGGCCGCCCCATGGCTGAGCACGATCGACGAGGTGAAGACCATCGCAAAGGCGCTCGCAAGCCCGGCGAGGAAGCGGATCACGGCAAAGACCACGACGGAATCGGTGGCCGCCATGGCCGCAAGCAGGATCGCCGTGGCAAAGAGCGCCAGCAGCGCCACCATCCGTTCGCGTCCTGCCGCCCAGCCATAGGCGGCCAGTACGGCCCCGACGAGATAACCGACGAAATTCGCCGAGGCGATGAGGCCGGCATCGGCCGCCGAAATCGGCACGCCGCTCATCATGCCGGGCAGGATCGGCGTGTAGGAGAAGCGCCCGAAGCCCATGGCCGCCGCCATCGCGACGGCGCCGGCAGCGGCAGTGGAAACGAGATTGGGCGCGGAGCGAGGAGGACGGGAAAGCATGCAGCGCTTATCGCGCCGCAGCGCATTCGCCACAAACGAGTAATTCTGATCGATCGATCAATTCCGCGAAAGATCGGATTTCCACCACCGCCCTTGAAATGAGTTATCTTACGATATATGTTTTACGACATAGTCAACGATATATCCAACGATGAAAGGAAAAACCATGAGAGGTTTTAAAGGCGGCATGTTCGGCGGTGGTTTCCGCATGGGCCGCAAGTTCGCAGCGGGCGACCTGCAGCTCGTCATCCTGGCTCTGCTCGATGAGCGGCCATGCCATGGCTATGAACTGATCAAGATCCTGGAGGAGCGCTCCGGCGGCTTCTACGTACCGAGCCCGGGCGTCATCTATCCCGCGCTCACCTATCTCGAAGAGACCGGCCTTGCCGAAGTGGAGAATGAGGGCGCCAAGAAGCTCTATCGCATCACCGAGGCCGGCCGCCGCCGCGTCGCCGAAAACCGCGAGATGATTCTGCATACGCTCGCCAAGCTCGAACGCATCGGCGAAAAGATGGCCTATGTGAAGCGCGTCTTCGAAAGCGACCGTCACGGCGCCGACGAGGGCGACGATGGCGACTTCATGCAGGACGGCGGCGATATCCGCGCGGCCCGCATGCTGCTGCGCTCAGCGCTTCGGATGCGCTATCCCTGGTCCAAACCCGAAGCCGCCCGCATCGCCGGCATCCTGGAACGCGCCGCCACGGAGATCCTGCAGGGCGGCAGGCCTGAGACGCGGGGGTGAGCACGAAGGTTGGCCACCAAAGCTGAGTGAGTTAATGGATGAGCCGACCTCCCCCTCCTCATTCCTGTGCATGTCACAGGAATCCAGTGCGCCCAAGTCCTTGGGCGCAGGAGACTCTTTTCAACTGCTCATGGCGTCATTCACCGCGCAGACGCGCGGTGGCTGGATTCCTGTGACAAGCACAGGAATGAGGGAGGAGAAGTGAGCGCCCGACGAAGTGCCAGGGAGACGCGGCTGATCGCGACAACCATCGGAATCCCCAAAGGGCGCGGCCTCCCCAATACGGTTTCAGCCCTACCCCCGCTCATCCGGCAGCGTCAAAATCATCGGCCCATTCCGCGTTGCAACCACCGTATGCTCGTATTGCACGGTCGGCGCCTTCGGATCGGCATAGAGCGTCCAGGCATCGTCGCCGCCTTCGGCCCAAGTCGCGCCGAGCGAAAGGAAGGGCTCGACGGTGAAGACGAGACCATCAGTCATCACGCGCTTTTCCGAAGGGTCCGGCCAGGTCGAAAGCTCGGCCGGCTCCTCGTGCAGCGAGCGGCCGACGCCGTGGCTCGCGAGGTTCGCGACCAGCGTATAGCGGTTCTTCTGCGCGAAAGCGCCGACGGCAGTGCCGATCTTTGCCAGCGGTTCGCCCGATTTCACCTGATTGAGACCGACCCAGAGCGCCCGCCTGCCATCGCGGCAGAGCCGTTCGATCTTCGGCTTGACCGGCGGCACGGCAAAGGAAGCGCCGGTATCGGCGAAGAAGCCGTCCTTCTCAGCCGAGACGTCGATATTGATGAGATCGCCGGCGCGGATGACGCGCGGGCCTGGAATGCCGTGGGCGATTTCCTCGTTGATGCTGATGCAGGTCGCACCCGGAAATTGGTAGCAGAACTCCGGTGCCGAGCGCGCACCCGCATCCTCGAGCACCTTGCGGCCGATCTGGTCGAGCTCCAGCGTCGTCATGCCGGGCTCCATCGCCGCGGCCATCACCTGAATGGCGTTGGCGCAGATGCGGCCGATTTCCTTGAGCTTCACCAGTTCGTCGTCGTCTACGATGACCATTCGTCTTTTCCGGGCTGGTAGAGGGCAGCCGCGGCCACCTCAAGCTGTGGCTTTCGCCCCTTCGTCCTTTTCAGTCAATGCCTTTCTGACGATCGGCGCCACTTTCGTTCCGTAGAGCTCGATGCCGCGCATGATCTGATCATGCGGCATCAGGCCGATCGCCATCTGCAGCAGGAAACGATCGTTCTTGAAAAGCGCGTGATGGGCGATGATCTTTTCGGCGACCACCTCGGGATCGCCGAGGAAGAGCGCGCCGTTCGGCCCGCGCGACATGTCGAAATGCGCCCGGCTGGTCGGTCCCCAGCCGCGCTCGCGGCCGATGCGGTTCATCACTTCGGCCTGCGGCCCGTAGAATTGCTCGGCCGCCTTTTCCGTCGTGTCGGCGATGAAACCGTGAACGTTGATGCTGGTCTTCAGCTTCGCCTGGTCCTGCCCAGCCCGACGCGCCGCCTCACGATAGAGATCGAAGAGCGGCGCAAAACGGCGCGGCTCACCGCCGATGATCGCCAGCGCCACCGGCAGGCCGAGAGCACCGGCGCGCGCCACCGACTGCGGTGTGCCGCCGACGGCGACCCAGAGCGGCAACGGATCCTGCAGCGGCCGGGGATAGACGCCGCGACCGCGGATCGGCGCGCGAAGCTCACCGCTCCAGTCGACCGTCTCGCTGTCACGCAGCGCCAACAGCAGATCGAGCTTCTCTTCGAAAAGCTGGTCGTAATCTTCGAGATTGTAGCCGAACAGCGGGAAGGACTCGATGAAGGAGCCGCGCCCCGCCATGATCTCAGCCCGGCCGTTGGAGATCAGGTCGAGGGTCGAGAATTGCTGAAAGACACGCACCGGATCATCCGAGGAAAGCACGGTGACTGCGCTCGTCAGCCGAATGTTCTTCGTTTTGACGGCCGCCGCTGCCAACGCCACCGCGGGAGCTGACGCCGCATAGTCCGGCCGATGATGTTCGCCGAGCCCGAAGACGTCGAGCCCCACCTGATCGGCAAGCTCGATCTCCTCGATCAGATGCTTCAGCCGCTCTGCCCCTTCCGCTCCCTTGGCGCGGGAGGGATTAGGATTGACGTCCGCGAAGGTATAAAGCCCCAATTCCATTGTCGGCATCCCGTTGAACTCGACCCGCAGATAAGGATCGCCAAGAGCGAACGCAAATACAAACTATGGAACGGAATGTTCGAGAATCTTGATAGCGGTTGGATGGTTCGACGATGTCGCTCAGGCTTGGCCGGCAGCTCGCTAGAAGTCTTTGCGCCGTAGACACGGCGCTGCTGGATTCCTGTGACAAGCACAGGAATGAGGGAGCAAGAAGTGCGCACCCCGCCACTCATATCCATTATCATTCAAAGCATTAGTATCAGATGCTAATTGGGTGAAGCAGTTGTTGTTGAACACTTTGAGTGCCAAGAACTCCCTCATTCCTGTGCTCGTCACAGGAATCCAGCAGTCGCGCGTCCGCGCGACGAGAGACTTTTCACAGCCCCAGCAGATGAAACGAAATATCCTCCCACTGAGGATTTTCCCGCTCGATCAGATTGAGCTTCCATTGCCTCGGCCACTTCTTGATCGTCTTCTCCCGCGTGATCGCGGTCGTCAGCAAATCATGCTCCTCGAACCAGACCAGCGTCTTGACTCCATACTTCGACGTAAAGCCTGGCGTCAGTTCATTCTGGTGCTCGTATAGTCGCCCGGCCAGGTCGCGTGTCACACCGGTGTAGAGTGTGCCGTTACGTGCGGATGCAAGAATGTAGACATAACCCTTCATGCCGGCAGATTGGCACAGGACGCATTCCGCGTCGACAGAGGCGCGAACGCGACCAAATTACCAATTCCAGCTAGTTTCAACGACTTCCAGGTATCGGCGGAATCACCTCCCAAGCTGCCTCACACCGCGCTTGAAGCGTCGGGACGGCGCGGCCTTCACCGCGCCGTCTCCACTGCTCACATCTTCGCCAGCAGTTCCGCCAGCTGGTCCGCAGCCTTACCCCAGCCTTCATGGAAGCCCATCTTCTCGTGCGCTTCCTTGTCCTCGGCGCGCCAGTGCAGCGCCTTGGCGGTGTATTTCGTCCTGCCGTTGCCGAGTTCTTCGAGCAGGATGACGCCCGTGAAGAAGGGTTTTTCGGCCGGCACCCAGGCGCTGGTATAGGCATCGGTGAAGACGATCTTTTCGTTCTCGATGATTTCGAGATAGACGCCGCGGTTCGGGTATTGATTGCCCTCGGGATCCTGCATCACGATGACATTGGCGCCGCCGGGGCGGACGTCGAGTTTTGCTTCCGCCACGCCCCAGGGGCGCGGTACGAACCACTGTTTCAGCAGCTCCGGATCGGTCCATGCCCGGTAGATCTTCTCGCGCGGGGCATCGAATTCGCGAACGAGGACAAGTTCATGCTGCGTGCTGGCGGTCATTTCAACATCTCTCCGTTTGAATGAAACCTGTTTCGTCTCAGGTTGTTACAAGGACGTGTCGAAGTTCGGCATTGCGACAGCATGCTTGAATTATTTTGCGACCGGCTGCGCCGCCTCTTCCTGCATCTTGTCGATCTGGTGGCGGATATGAGCAGCCTCCGCCGCAGACTGGGCAAGCGCGATGGCGCGGTCGAAGGCTTCGCGCGCCTGGCCGTTGCGGCCGAGTTGCTTCAACAGATTGCCGCGCAGACCATGATAGTAGAAATAGCCGTCGAGCTTCTCGCCGAGCGGTTCCACGACATCGAGCGCGGCCTGCGCCCCCTGCAATTTGGAAATCACCACCGCCCGATTGAGCATGACGACGGGCGACGGCTGGATACGCTCCAGCGCGCGATAAAGCAGATCGATCTCGACCCAGTCTGTATCTTCAGCGCGTTTTGCCCGGGAATGAATCGCGGCGATCGCCGCCTGGATCTGGAAGGGCCCAGGCCGGCGATGACGCAGCGCCTTGTCGAGCAGCGCCAGCGCCTCGTTGATGAAGAGCTGGTTCCAGAGCGAGCGGTCCTGATCCTCAAGCAGCACGATCTCCCCCTCGGCACTGAAGCGCGCCGGCCGGCGCGAGATCTGCAGAAGCATCAGCGCAAGCAGCCCCATCATCTCCGGCTCGGAGGGAAAAATGCGCAGCATGAGGCGCGCAAGCCGGATCGCCTCGTCGCTGAAGGCGGTCGCATCATGTTTGGGATCGGCCTGGCTGTAGCCCTCGTTGAAGATGAGATAGATCATGGTGCTGACGATCGAAAGCCGCTCCGCCCGCTCCTCGGGGCTCGGCGTCTCGAAAGGCACCCCCGCCTTGGCGACGCGTGCCTTGGCGCGGGTGATGCGCTGCTCCATGGCACTTTCGGACACCAGGAAGGCGCGGGCGATCTGTGTCACCGAAAGGCCGGAGACGATGCGCAGCGCCAGCGCGATCTGCTGGGTCGCGGGCAGATCGGGATGGCAGCAGATGAAGAGAAGCCGCAGGATGTCGTCGCGATAGTTGGAATCATCAAGCCGCTCGGCGATATCGCTTTCGGCATCCTCCGTATCGGAGATCGTATCTTCATCCGGCAGGGCCTGCAGCTTCGAGCGCTTGCGCACGGCATCGATGCCGCTGTTGCGCCCGACGAAGATCAGCCAGGCCGTTGGATCGCGCGGCGGCCCTTTCTCCGGCCAGGTCCGGATCGCCCTCAGGCATGCCTCCTGGAACGCCTCTTCCGCGGTATCGAGATTGCGGAAATAGCGCAGCAGCGCGCCGAGCGCCTTGGGGCGGGCAGAAGCAAGCGCGAGGTCGATCCAGGCAATGTCGGTCATGATGCAGCATCTCCCGGCCTGAACACGTAGAAAGGCCGAATTTCGTAAGAGGTGGAACCGGGATTGACCGAAGAAAGCTGCTTCGAGAAGGCGACCGCCTCATCGAGCGTATCGAAGTCAACCACGTAGAAGCCGAGAAGCGCCTCCTTCGTTTCCGCAAAAGGCCCGTCGATGACGAGAGCCTCGTCCTTGCCCTTGCGCACGGTCGTCGCCGCCGTCGTCGGCATCAGCCGGCCGACAGGCCCCAGCTTGCCGGCTTTGGCGAGCGGCTCCTGCACGGCGTAGAGCTTTTCCATGACGGCAGCCTCTTCCTCCTTGCTCCAGGCGAAGACGGTTTCCTCATGGGCGTAACACAGGATTGCGTAAAGCATCGATCACTCCTCTTTCCGAATGACGAAGGAGTAACCGCTTACCCGACAGGCCGCATTAAAAAATTATCGATGAAGCGGGAGCGCCATCTTGAACATCGCGCCTTCTCATTGAAGGGCGCTATATCGCGATCTACGAACCCATGCCTGACGGCATCTTCGTCGTCGCAGTGGCCTATGGTGTCCGCGATGTCGAGAACTGGCTGAGTTGACAGGAATACCTGTCCTTTCGTCATCCCTCGCTCAGCGTCCGCTTGACCGCATTCTTCCAGCCCTTGAGCTTTGCCGCCCGCACCTTCTCGTCCATGTCAGGCGTAAAGCGCCGATCGCGTTTCCACGTCGCCGAAAAGCCGTCTCTATCAGGCCAGACCCCTGCCCGGCTGCCGGCGAGCCAGGCTGCTCCCAGCGCCGTCGTCTCCAGGATTACCGGCCGGTCGACCGGGGCGTCGAGCAGGTCGGCGAGGCGCTGCATCGTCCAGTCGGAGGCGACCATGCCGCCGTCGACGCGCAGCACCGTATCATCAGTGCCGTTCTTCCAGTCCCTCTGCATGGCGTCGAGCAAATCGCGGGTCTGGTAGCAGACGGCTTCGAGTGCGGCGCGGGAGAGTTCCGCCGGGCCGCTGTTGCGCGTCAGCCCGAAGATCGCGCCGCGCGCCTTGGCATCCCAATAGGGCGCACCGAGGCCCGTGAAGGCGGGCACGAGATAGACCTCCTGCGTCGGATCGGCCTTTTCGGCAAGTGTGTTGGTCTCAGCGGCGCTGCCGATGACGCCGAGACCGTCGCGCAGCCATTGCACGGCAGCACCGGCGATGAAGATCGAGCCTTCGAGAGCATAGGTCGTCTCGCCGTTCAGGCGGTAGGCGATGGTCGTCAGCAGCCGGTTTTTCGAGCGCACCATATCGGCGCCGGTATTGAGCAGCGCGAAACAGCCGGTGCCGTAGGTCGATTTCAGCATGCCGGGCGCAAAGCAGGCCTGGCCGATGGTCGCCGCCTGCTGGTCGCCGGCAACACCGAGGATCGGGACGGCAGCGCCGAAGATATCAGGGTCGACCGTGCCGAAATCTGCGGCGCAATCCTTGACCTCCGGCAGCATGGCGGCCGGCACCCTCAGGATGTCGAGCAGATCCTCGTCCCATGCGTTTTCGGCGATGTTGTACATCAGCGTGCGCGAGGCGTTGGTGGCATCGGTGACGAAGCTCTTGCCGCCGGTCAGCCGCCAGATCAGGAATGTGTCGATCGTGCCGAAGCAGAGATCGCCTCTGGCTGCGCGTGCTCGCGCACCCTTCACATTGGCGAGCATCCAGGAGAGCTTGGTTCCCGAGAAATAGGGATCGAGGATGAGGCCGGTCTTCTTGGTGAAAACCCGCTCCAGATCCTGCCGCTTGAGATTGTCGCAATAGCTTGCCGTGCGCCGGTCCTGCCAGACGATGGCGTTCTGGATCGGCCGGCCCGTGTCGCGCTCCCAGACGACCACCGTCTCGCGCTGGTTGGTAATGCCAAGCGCGGCAATATCCTTCGCCGTCACCTTGGCTTCGCGCAGCGCCATGTGCACGGTGGAAACGACAGAATCCCAGATCTCCTCGGGATCGTGCTCGACCCAGCCGGAGCGCGGATAGAGCTGGGTGAATTCCTTCTGGCCCTTGCCGGCGACCTGCATGTCGCCGTCGAAAACGATCGCCCGAGTCGATGTCGTTCCCTGATCGATCGCCAGAACATATCCGCTCATGAAGTCCCTCCCGCTAGAGCAATTCCAGCAAAAGTGCACCGCGGTTTTGCGTCCGGAATTGCGTGAAACAAAGAGATAGAGCATTTCCGTGATTCGGAGAAAAACGGAAATGCTCTGGCACGTTGATTATCGTGACAAATCAATAGGACACGGATGCGGGCGAGAAAAGCGAATAAAGCGGAATTGCCAGGCCGCCGGCTTTGGGCATAACCTCGCCCGTAACGTTGCAACGCAGCATCGCGATGTCAGGAGAAAACAGCATGAGCAGATCAGTCGTCGTCACCGGCTCCACCAGCGGCATCGGCCTTGCGATCGCCACGGCCTTTGCCGAAACGGGCGACAATGTCGTCATCAACGGCTTCGGAAATGCTGAAGACATCAAGACGATCGTCGCACGGCTTGAATCATTGTCGAAGGGACGGGCAATCTATCATCCGGCCGACATGACCAAGCCCGCCGAAATTGCCGACCTGATCGAAACGACGGCGAAGACTTTCGGCACCGTCGATGTCCTCGTCAACAATGCCGGCATCCAGCATGTCGAAAAGATCGAGGATTTCCCGATCGAGAAATGGGATCAGATCATCGCGATCAATCTCTCCAGTTCCTTTCACACCATGCGCGCCGCGATCCCGTTGATGAAGGAAAGGAAGCATGGCCGCATCATCAACATCGCCTCGGCGCACGGGCTCGTCGCCTCTCCGTTCAAATCCGCCTATGTAGCGGCAAAACATGGTATATTAGGCTTGACGAAGACGGCAGCGTTGGAGCTTGCCGAGTTTGGCGTCACCGTGAATGCCATCTGCCCCGGCTATGTGCTGACGCCGCTTGTGGAAAAGCAGATACCCGATACCGCCAAAGCCCGCGGCATGACCGAGGAGCAGGTGAAGAGCGAGGTCATCCTCAAGGCGCAGCCGACCCGGGAATTCGTCAAGGCCGAGGAGATCGGCGCGCTGTCGCTCTATCTCGCGAGCGACGCTGCCCGCCAGGTGACGGGAACGCATATCTCGATTGACGGTGGCTGGACGGCGGCTTAACCATTTGGAAAAAACAACCGGGAATATCATGAACGACAGCATCCGCTTCATCCTGAATGGCGAGGACATCGCCCTCTCCGATGTCAGGCCGACCGAGACGCTTCTCGATTTCCTGCGGTTGAATCGGCGCCTGACCGGCACCAAGGAAGGATGCGCGGAAGGCGATTGCGGCGCCTGCACCGTGCTTGTCGGGCGGCTCGCCGACGGCAAACTCACCTATGAATCCGTCAATGCCTGCATCCGTTTCTTAGGATCGCTGCACGCCACCCATGTGGTGACGGTCGAGCATCTGGCCGGCAGGGACGGCGCACTGCATCCGGTGCAGCAGGCGCTTGTCGATTGCCACGGTTCGCAATGCGGCTTCTGCACGCCGGGCTTCGTCATGTCGCTTTATGGGCTTTGGCTCACGACGGAGAAGCCCGGCCGCCGAGAGATCGAAAAGGCATTGCAAGGCAATCTCTGTCGCTGCACCGGCTATGAGCCGATCGTCAAGGCCGCTGAGCAGGTGAGCCTGATGCGGCCAAGCGCCCTCTTCGACCCGCTGGAACGGACGCGCTCGGAAATCATCGCGCGGCTCTGGGCGATGCAGGCGAACGGCACCATCAGGATCGGGAAGGATGAAGACCGGCTGATCGTACCGGCCTCGATCCAGGCGCTGGCGGAAATCCTCTCGCAGGAGCCCGACGCGACCGTCGTCGCCGGCTCGACCGATGTCGGCCTCTGGGTGACGAAGCAGATGCGCCGGCTGAGCCCCGTCGTGTTCATCAATCACCTGAGCGAACTGCAATCGGTGACGCAGAGCGAGGATGGCATCACCATCGGCGCCGGCGTCAGCTATACCGGCGCCTTTACGGCCATCTCCAAAAGGATCCCGGCGCTCGGGCGGCTGATCGACCGCATCGGCGGCGAACAGGTGCGCAATATGGGCACGATCGGCGGCAACATCGCCAACGGCTCGCCGATCGGCGACAGCCCGCCGCCGTTGATCGCGCTCGGCGCGACGCTGACGCTGCGCTCCCTCGAAGGCCAGCGAAAAATGCCGCTCGAGGATTTCTTCATCGCCTACGGCAGGCAGGACCGCAGGCCCGGCGAATTCGTCGAGAGCGTCTTCGTGCCCACCCCCAAGGGAACCAGCCGCTTTGCCGCCTACAAGATCACCAAGCGCCGCGATGAGGACATCACCGCCGTCCTCGGCGCCTTCCTGCTCACCCGCGACGAGGCCGAAATGGTCACCGACATCCGCATCGCCTTCGGCGGCATGGCGGCAACGCCGAAGCGCGCCCGCACGGTGGAGGCTGCACTGATCGGAAAGCCCTGGACGGAAGCAACGATCGAGGTCGCCCGCCCCGCCTTCGACGCCGACTACCAGCCGCTGACCGACTGGCGCGCCACGGCGGAGTACCGGCAGCTGACCGCGAAGAACCTGCTGACCCGGTTCTATCTCGAGACGGTGGGCGCGCCAGCGGAACTGAAACGGTTTGAGGAGGTGGCGTGATGAAGACGGTAGTCAGCACGCCCGGAATGCAAGCCTTGATGAGAGGAGCAGCCGCGGTCTCCTCCCCTCCCTCATTCCTGTGCTTGTCACAGGAATCCAGTGCGCCCAAGTCCTTGGGCGCGGAAGACCCTTTTATCAGCTTCAGCGAGTCATTCACCGCGCGGACGCGCGGTGGCTGGATTCCTGTGACAAGCACAGGAATGAGGGAGTGCGGAGTAGCCGCATTCCCTAACTCCCTTCGCGGAGGACTGATCTAATGGACAAGTCCACCTTCGAAGACCCCAAAGTCGTCATCTCAGGCCCCATGCACGGCTCGCTGCACCATGATTCCGCGCACAAACACGTCAGCGGAACCGCCGACTACATCGACGACATCCCCGAACCCGCAGGCCTTCTGCACGGCGCCCTCGGCCTCTCCGATCGAGCGCACGCCGAAATCCTCAGCATCGACCTTTCCGCCGTTGCCGCCCATCCCGGCGTTGTCTGGGTCTTCACCGGCAAGAACGTGCCCGGCGTCAACGACGTCAGTTCCAACGGCAGCCACGACGAGCCGCTGCTCGCCGAAACTTTGGTTCAGTTCCACGGCCAGCCGATCTTTGCCGTCATCGCCGAAACGCGCGACGCCGCCCGCCGCGCCGCGCGCCTCGCAAAGATCGAATACCGCGACCTTCCGCACTGGAGCGATATTGACGGCGCGCTCGCCAATGGCAGCCCACTCGTCATCACTCCCATGACGCTGCACCGCGGCGAGCCGGAAACGGAAATGCCGAACGCCGCCATGCGGCTGAAGGGCCAGATGCGCATCGGCGGACAGGAGCATTTCTATCTCGAAGGCCATATCGCCGTGGCGATCCCCGGCGAGGACGATGAGGTCACCGTCTGGTCTTCGACGCAGCATCCGAGCGAGATCCAGCACATCGTCGGCCATGTGCTCGATATCCCCTCCAACGCCGTGACAGTCAACGTGCGCCGCATGGGCGGCGGCTTCGGCGGCAAGGAAACCCAGGGCAATCAGTTCGCAGCACTTGCGGCGATCGCAGCCAAGAAGCTCGGCCGCGCCGTCAAGTTCCGACCCGATCGCGACGAGGATATGAGCGCCACCGGCAAGCGTCACGACTTTCTGGTCGATTACGAAGTCGGCTTCGATGCGGAGGGCCGCATCCACGCGGTCGACGCGACTTACGCGGCGCGCTGCGGCTTCTCCTCGGATCTCTCGGGGCCGGTGACCGACCGCGCCCTCTTCCATGCCGATTCCAGCTATTTCTATCCGCATGTACATCTGCAGTCGAAGCCGCTGAAGACGCACACGGTCTCCAACACGGCTTTCCGCGGCTTCGGCGGCCCACAGGGCATGCTCGGCGCCGAGCGCGTCATCGAAGAGATCGCCTATGCCCTCGGCAAGGACCCGCTCGATATCCGCAAGCTGAATTTTTACGGCCAGCCGGGTTCCGGGCGCACGCTGACGCCTTACCATCAGGAGGTCGAGGACAATATCATCGCCCGTGTCGTCGAAGAACTGGAGGAAACGGCCGAATACCGGGCGCGGCGCAACGCCATCATCGCCTTCAACCGCGATAGCCGCTATATCAGAAAGGGCATCGCGCTGACGCCGGTCAAGTTCGGCATCTCCTTCACCATGACCGCCTTCAACCAGGCCGGCGCCCTCGTCCACATCTATCAGGACGGCTCGATCCACCTGAACCATGGCGGCACCGAAATGGGCCAGGGCCTCTACACCAAGGTGGCGCAGGTGCTGGCCGACAGCTTCCAGGTCGATATCTCTAGGGTGAAAATCACCGCGACGACGACGGCCAAGGTGCCGAACACCTCGGCCACCGCCGCCTCCTCCGGCTCGGACCTAAACGGCATGGCCGCCTATGACGCCGCCCGCCAGATCAAGGAACGGCTGGTGGCGTTTGCCGCCGAGAAATGGGATGTGGCGCCCTCCGAGGTCGTCTTCCTGCCGAACCGGGTGCGCGTCGGCGAGACCGAGATCGCCTTCCCCGATTTCATCAAGCAGGCCTATTTCGCCCGCGTCCAGCTTTCGGCCGCCGGCTTCTACAAGACGCCGAAGATCCACTGGGACCGCAAGGCGGGTCGCGGCACGCCCTTCTATTATTTCGCCTATGGCGCTGCCTGCACCGAGGTCTCGATCGACACGCTGACCGGCGAATATCTGATCGACCGCACCGACATCCTCCACGATGTCGGCCGCTCGCTGAACCCGGCGATCGACCTCGGACAGGTCGAGGGCGCTTTCGTGCAGGGCATGGGCTGGCTGACGACGGAAGAACTCTGGTGGGACGACAAGGGGCGACTGCGCACCCACGCGCCGTCGACCTACAAGATCCCGCTCGCCTCCGACCGCCCGAAGATCTTCAACGTGCGGCTTGCCGAATGGTCCGAGAATACTGAGGCTACCATCGGCCGCTCCAAGGCCGTCGGCGAACCCCCCTTCATGCTGGCGATCTCGGTGCTGGAAGCGCTGTCGATGGCGGTGGCAAGCGTGGCGGATTACAGGGTCTGCCCGAGGCTCGATGCGCCGGCGACACCGGAACGGGTGCTGATGGCGGTGGAGCGGATGAAGCGGGTGTAGAAGATCGCTCGGATGCCTGATCCCGAAGACATTAGGAAGAGACGTCCCGGCAAAACTCTCCAAGCTCGCAAGTTGCGCCGAACCGAAACCGAGGAAGAATATCGGCTTTGGGGTGATCTGCGAAATCGGCAGTTGAATGGGTATAAGTTTGCACGACAGGTTCCACTTGGAGCCTTCATCGCCGACTTTCTATGCCGGGAAGAGCGACTGATTATCGAAATCGATGGATTTCAACACGCCGACAATATGTCTGACATGGCTCGGACCTGGTGGCTAAACCAGGCTGGATATTCAATCCTCCGATTTTGGAATCATGAAATAACCCAGGAGCGAAGAGCAGTCCTCGAGACGATCCTTGCCGCACTTGAAAGGCGGATATTCCAGCGCGATGATATCCTTCGCTTCTATCCTGCGATCGTTCGTACGGAGAAATTGAAAACATAATGCGCTTGAACCAAGCCCCCTCATCCGACCCTTCGGGCCACCTTCTCCCCGTTGGGGAGAAGAGGGGAGCAAGCATATCGCGCCACCGTCCCATTGCAGGTGCTGAGGAGTGGGACGTCGCCACATACCTCTTCTCCCCAGCGGGGAGAAGGTGCCGGCAGGCGGATGAGGGGGTCTTCGCGGCATACTCCGTAGGTTACGAGGCCGCTCTATGACCGACCTCCCCACCTTCCTCGCCGCCCACCCCGACAGCATCCTCGTCGACATAACAGCCACGCAGGGTTCCACTCCACGCGAAGCTGGCGCCTTCATGCTTGTCTCGCCAACCGCCCTATGGGGCACGATCGGTGGTGGACAATTCGAGTTCATGGCGATCGCCAATGCGCGGGAAATGCTGGCCGGAACCGGCGGGGCACGGACCATGGACATCCCCCTCGGCCCCGAGATCGGCCAGTGCTGCGGCGGACGTACCCAGTTGCGGTTTCGCCGGCTGACAAGCACTCTGAAAGACGAACTGGAGGCAAGGCTTGCCGGCGAGATCGAGCATCTGCCGGAGGTCTTTCTCTTCGGGGCCGGCCATGTCGGCCGGGCGCTGGCGGCGGCTCTTGCGCCGCTGCCCTTGTCGGTGACGGTCGTCGAAACCAGGCAGGAGGAACTCGCCAACCTGCCTGATGAAACCAGGACCCGGCTCGTGCCGATGCCGGAAGCGCTGGCGAAGGAGATTCCTGCCGGCGGCGCGGTCGTCATCCTGACCCATGACCACGCGCTTGATTTTCTCATCGCCCGCGAAGCGCTTGAAAGAACCGATCTCGCCTATACCGGCATGATCGGCTCATCCACCAAACGCGCCACCTTGGCAAGCTGGCTTTCCCGTGAAGGCGGCGGCGAGCGCGGCTGGATGGAGCGGCTGACGCTGCCGATCGGCGGCTCCGCGGTCAGGGACAAGCGCCCCGTGGTGATCGCCGCCATGACCGCCGCCGAAATCCTGACGGCGCTTGCGGCCTACCGCATGCGCTCATCCTCGTAATAGGGATCGCGTCCGTCGAGAAAGCCGAGATCGCGCTTGACGCGGTCGGGTGCTGCGTCGAGATCGAGCCGGGACATGCGCCATATCCGCGCCAGCCGACCGCCGATGCGCTGGAAAATCCCGATGGTCGGCTGCGGGCGGCTTTGGTCGATAGCTTGGCAATCCATGGCATCACCTCGATGGTTTGATGGTACGAGTTGCAGTTTGTCGCCAAAAATGCTGCAATTCCAATCGAACAACCGTCTGCTTACATCAAGAGAACTTATCCATGAAACTCTCAAAGCAATTTCCGCTGAATGCGCTACGCGTCTTCGAGACCGCCGCCCGGCTCGGCAGTTTCACCAAGGCGGGCGAGGAGCTCGGCATGACGCAGACGGCCGTCAGCTATCAGATCAAACTGCTGGAGGAGAATGTCGGCGAGCCGCTTTTCCTCCGCCGTCCGCGTCAGATCGCACTGACGGAGACGGGCGAGCGGCTGGCGCCGAAGGTGACCGAAGCCTTCGCCATGCTGCATGACGCGATGGCGACGGCGCGCGACAGCGTCGAAGGCACGCTCGCCATCAGCTCGACCCATACCTTCGCCTCGAAATGGCTGGCCCCGCGCCTCGGCTCCTTCCATTTGAAGCATCCGGCGATCGCGGTGCGTTTTCAGGCGACCTCCGACATCATCGATTTTACCCGCGAGCAGATCGACGTCGGCATCCGCTGGGGTGACGGCAACTGGCCGGGGCTGACGTTGCACCGGCTGATGGGCCTGGAGTTCACGCCGATGCTGAGCCCGAAGCTGGCGGAATCGGCAGGCGGCATCAAGGAGCCGCGCGATCTCCTGAAACTCGATCTCTTCGATGCCGGCGATATCTGGTGGAAGCAATGGTTCGAGGCAGCCGGCGTCACGGAGACGGATCTCGACCGGCGCCCGCGCAACCAGCTCGGCTCCCAGGCGATGGAAGCCGATGCGGCAATGGCCGGGCATGGCGTCGCCATCCTGCATCCGGCTTTCTACGAGGCTGAAATCGCGCTCGGCCGGCTCTATCAGCCCTTCGAACTGACCCGCAGCGACGGCAAGGCCTATTGGCTCGCCTATCCGGAAAACCGACGCAACGTGCCGAAGATCAAGGCCTTCCGTAACTGGATTCTCGAAGAGATGAAGGCGGCCGGCAATTAAATCAGACGACGGACCCGGTGGGTGAGCCGGGTCCGATCCCGTCGTGTGGCTTCAATATCCCATCTCCGGCGCGTAGAAGCAGCGCGGCGTATCCTCGTTCGGGAACAGACAGAGATGATAGTCGTTGTCGCCGGATTGCATCGCCTTCGTCATCGGCAGCAGGAAGACGTGAGCATGCGTGACCAGCCGGTGGTCGCCCGGCAGCAGCGTCACACGATATCCGCCTGGCGTCACCGCCACGCTTTTGGAAGGGATCATCTGGCAATCGCCATTATGACTGTCGCCATTGCAACAATAGGGGTCATAACTCCACCCCGAAGGTGCGTCGTGAGCCGTCGCCAGCGACGCATACGCAATCATCACACACGTCAGAATACTGCGCATGGGCATCTTCTCCGTTGATGAATGCGCCGCCGACATGCAACGGTTCTTATTTTATTCCGGCGGCCTGCAACATAACTGTAATCTAGTTGTCACAGTTTCAAGATCTGCTGGATTGGCAGACCAAGTATAAGCCGGAGATAATGCACAGCCTTCTCGGCAGCTTTTAGGCACGCCAGGTAAGATCGGCGACGCGGCCTTGGCCGGTTGCGGCCGTTGCGGAAACCGCCGCATGCGCGGTCCTTCATTCTCCTCTTCCCTCCCCGCCAAAATTTCCGCAATGTCGCGAGTCGGAGGAAGATAGGGGAACTCGATGTATGAATATGCAATAGCATGGGAATGGCTGGCCTTCGCGGCGCGCTGGTTCCATGTCGTCACCGCGATCGCCTGGATCGGCTCGTCCTTCTATTTCATCGCGCTCGACCTCGGACTGGTGAAACGCCCGCATCTGCCGCCCGGCGCCTATGGCGAGGAATGGCAGGTCCACGGCGGCGGCTTCTATCATATCCAGAAGTATCTGGTGGCGCCCGCCCAGATGCCGGAACACCTGACCTGGTTCAAATACGAAAGCTATTTCACCTGGATCTCCGGGTTCCTGATGCTCTGCATCGTCTATTACGGCGGCGCCGACCTCTTCCTCATCGACCGGCACGTGCTCGACATCAGCCCGCCCGTCGCGATCCTGATCTCGCTGGCATCGCTCGCATTCGGCTGGATCGTCTACGACCTGCTCTGCAAATCCCCGCTTGGCCGCAACACCTGGGGCCTGATGGCGGTGCTCTATGTGGTCCTGGTCTTCATGGCCTGGGGCTACACGCAGCTTTTCACCGGCCGCGCCGCCTTCCTGCATCTCGGCGCCTTCACCGCGACGATCATGTCGGCCAACGTCTTCATGATCATCATCCCGAACCAGAAGATCGTCGTCGCCGACCTCATCGCCGGCCGCACGCCCGATCCGAAATACGGACAGATCGCCAAGCAGCGTTCGCTGCACAACAACTATCTGACGCTGCCCGTCATCTTCTTCATGCTGTCGAACCACTATCCGCTGGCCTTTGGCACGGCGTTCAACTGGGTGATCGCGGCGCTCGTCTTCCTGATGGGCGTCACGATCCGCCACTGGTTCAACACCACGCATGCGAAGAAAGGCCGGCCGACCTGGACGTGGATCGTCACCGTCATTCTCTTCATCCTGATTATGTGGCTTTCGACCGCGCCAAAGCAGCTGACGGGCGAGACGGAGGCGGCGGCAGTGGCGCCCGCCTTCCAGCAATTCGCCGGCGATCCGCACTTTCCCGCCGTCAAACAGCTGGTCTCCACGCGCTGTTCCATGTGCCACGCCGCCGAGCCCGTCTATGAGGGTATCGTGCGACCGCCAAAGGGCGTAAGGCTCGAAGACGACGCGGAAATTGCCGCCCATGCCCGAGAAATCTATATACAGGCAGGCCGCAGCCATGCGATGCCGCCCGGCAACGTGACCGATATTACGCCGGACGAACGCAAGCTGCTCGTCGCCTGGTTCGAAAGCGCAGTCGAAGGCAAGAAACAATGACGACGACACTTCTCCGCGGCCGCCTGCTCTCCTTCCATCGCGCGCCGCTGAGCCTCGCCGACGGCCAGAGTTATCTCTACGAGGAGGATGGCGGCCTGCTGATCGAGGACGGGCTGATCGCCGCGGCCGGCTCCTATGCCGACGTCAAGGCGAAGGCAGCCGAGGGCACGGCCGAGATCGACCATCGGCCGCATCTGATCATGCCCGGCTTCATCGACATGCACCTGCATTTTCCGCAGATGCAGGTGATCGCCTCCTATGCGGCCAATCTGCTCGAATGGCTGAACACCTACACGTTCCCGGAGGAATGCCGCTTCGTCGAAACCGCCCATGCTGAAAGGATCGCGACGCATTTCTACGACGAACTGATCCGCCACGGCACGACGACGGCCGTTGCCTATTGCTCCGTGCACAAGACCTCCGCCGACGCCTTCTTCGCCGAGGCGATGAAGCGCAACATGCGCATGGTCGGCGGCAAGGTGATGATGGACCGCAACGCCCCGCAGGGCCTGCTCGACACGCCCGAGATGGGTTATGACGAGACCCGCCAGGTGATCGCGGACTGGCACGGCAAGGGCCGCAACCATGTCGCCATCACCCCGCGCTTCGCCATCACCTCGACGCCGGCGCAGATGGAAGCGACGGCGACGCTTGCCCGCGAATTTCCCGACCTGCACATCCAGACGCATCTTTCGGAAAACCACGACGAGATCAAATTCACCTGCGAGCTCTATCCCGAGGCGATCGACTATACCGACATCTATGCCCGCTACGGCCTGCTCGGGCCGAAAAGCCTCTTCGGCCATGCCATCCACCTCTCGGAGCGTGAAGCCGATGTCATGAGCGAGACAGGTGCGGTCGCCGTCCACTGCCCGACCTCGAACCTCTTCCTCGGCTCCGGCCTGTTTCCGCTGAAGGCGCTCTCGCGCCGCGAAAAGCCGGTCCGCATCGGTGTCGCGACCGATATCGGCGGCGGTTCCAGCTATTCGATGCTCAAGACCATGGACGAGGCCTACAAGATCCAGCAGCTGCTCGGCGAGCGGCTGAACCCGCTGGAAAGCTATTACCTCATGACGCGCGGCAATGCCGAGGCACTGTCACTCGCCGACCGGATCGGCACGCTGGAACCCGGCACCGAAGCCGACCTCGTCGTCCTCGACGCCGCCGCGACACCGGCCATGGCGCTGAAGATGGAAACGGTGAAGACGCTGCCCGAGGAACTCTTCCTCCTGCAGACGATGGGCGATGACCGGGCGATCGCGGAGACTTATGTGGCGGGCGTCGCTTTGAAAGCGGTGCTTCGAGCAGTTGCATGAGCATCTCGGCATTCCCCTGGATAACCTGATCCGGCCGATCCGTGGCCGAAAAGCTGCCTGACACCGCAGAATTCACGTAACATTGTGGCATATTCCATGTTACGCAGGTAGTCGCGTTCAGTTGTGAAGGTTCCATTCATGGCCACTCCGCTCACCATCGCCGATCTGAAAAAACTCGCCCAGCGCCGCGTGCCGAAGATGTTCTTCGACTATGCGGATTCGGGCGCCTGGACGGAATCCACCTATCGGGCGAACGAGAGCGATTTCGGTGAGATCAAGCTGCGCCAGCGCGTGCTGGTCGACATGACCAACCGCACGCTTGAGACGACGATGATCGGCCAGAAAGTGTCCATGCCCGTGGCTCTTGCGCCAACCGGCATGACCGGCATGCAGCATGCCGATGGCGAGATGCTGGCGGCGCGCGCGGCCGAAGAATTCGGCGTTCCCTTCACGCTGTCGACGATGAGCATCTGCTCGATCGAGGACGTCGCTTCGGTGACGACGCGCCCCTTCTGGTTTCAGCTCTACGTGATGCGGGACAAGGATTTCGTGCTCGACCTCATCCGCCGCGCCAAGGCCGCGAAATGCTCGGCGCTGGTGCTGACGGCTGACCTGCAGATCCTTGGCCAGCGCCATAAGGACCTGCGCAACGGTCTCTCGGCACCGCCGAAATTTACCGCGAAACATATCTGGCAGATGGCGACCCGGCCCCTCTGGTGCCTGGAGATGTTGCAGACGAAGCGCCGATTCTTCGGCAATATCGTCGGCCATGCGAAGAACGTCGCCAATGTCGCCTCCGTGCCCAAGTTTGCGCACGAGCAATTCGACCCGCGCCTCTCCTGGGCTGATGTCGCCTGGATCAAGGAGCAATGGGGCGGGCCGCTCATCATCAAGGGCGTTCTCGACCCGGAAGATGCCAGGGCCGCCGCCGACACCGGCGCCGATGCGATCATCGTCTCGAACCATGGCGGCCGCCAGCTTGACGGCGCCCCCTCCTCGATCAGCATGCTGCCGAAAATCGTCGATGCCGTCGGCGATCGTATCGAAGTCCATCTCGACGGCGGTATCCGCTCCGGCCAGGACGTCTTGAAGGCCGTGGCGCTCGGCGCAAAGGGCACCTATATCGGCCGCCCCTTCCTCTACGGCCTCGGCGCCATGGGCAAGGAAGGCGTCACTCTGGCGCTCGACATCATCCGCAAGGAGATGGACATCACCATGGCGCTCTGCGGCAAGCGCGACATCAACGACATGAACTCGTCGATCATTTCAGGACGGCAATGATCTGCTGGTAATGGCGCGGCAAGGCTCGTCAGATATGCTGGCGAGCACTTTCAATCACCTGCCGTTCTATTCAGCATAGCGGCTGGCCATCGGTCGCATTGAACAGAAGGATCGCAAAGGTGACGAGACTGATGGCAAGTGCAAAACGCTGCCGCCAGACGATGCGGCGCGACCCTGCAATCCGCATATCGAGGCCACGCAGTGTCCTGTCAGGCTTGCGAAGCTGCATCCGGAACAGCAGGTCGTCGACGGCGGCAAGACCGGCGGCCTCCGTCTCATGGCTCGACGCGAGACGAAACAACAGCGCATCGAAAAGGAGATGGATCGCCAGCCCAAGGACGACCAGGCAGAACGCAAGGATCAGGAGCCAGCCGAGCGATGGAGCGAGACCGCGATGTTCGACGGCGATCGGGCCGACAACCAGCGGCAGCAGCGCTGCCAGCCCGCAGAAGATTGAATTGCGGCCGAGATTTCGCGCAGCCGCCGCGGCCGTGGCATTCCACTGCGTCATTGCAAGCCCTCCGCCACGGCATGGATACTTTCGACGGGCAGATAGACACGCCACCCCGCCCGTTCGATCAGCCGCAGCGCTTCGGCTGGATTATCGCAACGCCGGCTGATGAGCAGCCAACGCACGATGACGCCGGCGCTCCGCTGGAAACCGAGCGCACAGCAGACGAGGACCGGTCCCTGGTGACGCGCAGCCTCGATGAGGTTCGCCGCCGCTTGGGTCTGGATCTTGTCGAGGCCTGTCAGATCGAGGGTGGGAAAGCTGGACCAGCGCGCGAGCGTCCCGTTCGGGCGCTGAAATTCCCCGGTGATGTCGATCACGGCGGCAAAACGGTTGGCCTCATGGCGACGCGGAAAACGACCGAGATGAACGCCATCGGCGATCACCACGGATGGCGGCATTCTGCGGGTCCAGAGCCAAACATTGACGGCAGCGGCGAGCCGGTAGGGCGCCAGCAGCCAACGGCTGGCCAGCGCGGCCCGGCCATCGGGGCGTTTCAGGAAGATTTGCGGGCCGGCGCCGAAATATCCGACTGCGACGATCGCCAGCGCGACGGCCGGCCAGAGCAAGAAAAGTGCCGCGGCCGACAGAGGAGTAAAGAGCGCTGTCAGGCCGAGAAACGCGACGGCGCCGCACAGATAGCAGATGCCGAGACGGCGCGACTTCGGATCGCCGCTCAACGCAAAATTCGCAAGAGGGGAACCGGCATCGCGCGGAAAAAGCCAGGCGGCAAACAGGCCGAGCAGCACACCGGTCGGTATGTCCATGACGTGATGCTGCCATGTCGTCATCACGGAGGCGCCGATGAGGAAGCACCAGAAGTGCCAGAGAAGCCGGGCCCTGTGCGGCAGCCGGCCGCGCAGATGATCCCAGATCACCACGAGCAGCGCGATGTGCAGCGACGGCGCCTGGTTGAACGGCTTATCGAAGCCACCGAGGACCGCGAACATGAAACCAGGCAGGCCGCTCGTTGCCGGCCGCACGAAGGTTGCTTCGAGCGGAAACGCGATAAAGCAGGCGACCGCGATTAACTGGATCGTCAGATAGCGCCTCGCGAGCATATCCACCTCGCGCGGCGTCGTGTTGATGAACAGGCAGAGTGCGTAGAACAGATTGATCGACCAATATGGAACGATGGTCCATGCGATGAACGGAATGGCGCTTTCCCATGCGAAGGCGATGTTCGGCACATGGGCGCGTTGCGATGCCAGCCAATTGGCGCCGCCATAGCTCAGATAGAAGAACGGCGCCAGGAAAACGAGCCAGAGCGCCGCCCGCTTCAGGACCGGCGCTGCCTGCGAAAGAGTGGAATGTGCCTGCCCCAACGCTTTGCCCTCAGATCCTCTCCGCCAGCGAGACGGTGAAAATGCCCCACTGGTCGATGCGCTGTTCAATCTTGCGGAATCCGGCAGCGGCGACCAGCTGGTCCATTTCTTCTTGCGTCCGCCGCCGCATCACCCACGCCTGGCCGCCGCGGTGGGAGGTGAGCGCGCGGGCGATCATCTCCAGTTGCGGATGCCATGGCTGGTTGGTGTAGACGAGCAGACCGCCGGGTTGCATCGCGCGGGCGATCCCGCCGAGCGAGGCGGCGATCATCGCATTGTCGGAAAACAGCTCGTAGAGGCCGGAGACGATCGCGAGATCCGGAGCCGGCGTGATGGCTGCCAGCCCCTCGCCGTCAAAGGCATCCTGCTGGCGGAAGCTCACGAAATCACTCAATCCGCGCGCGGCAATGCTGCTGCGGCCGGCCTCGACGTTGACGGGGGAATAATCCTGCAGCCGCGCACTACCGGGACGCACGGCAGCCGTCTCGATCGCATCGAGGACATAACGGCCGTGCCCGGCCGCTATGTCGAGCATATGCGTACTGCGGCCGGCTGCTTTCAGGCGCTGCAGTCCATTGTCGATCAGCTCCTGCAAGTGCAGCTTTCGCTGCCTGATGCCGCGCCAACCGATCGCCTCGAGGAACACCTTGTCGATCAATCGCCCGCCGGGACCGAGCCCGCGCGGCTCGTTCTCGTAGACGTAATCAAGCGTCGAACCGGAATCGAAACCGGTCTTGACGCCAGTCTTTATACCTTCAGACACCAGCGCGCCGAGCCTGATGTTGAGACGGCTGAGCGCCCAGTAGATACCGCGTGGGGATATGGCGTCCAGAGGGCTCGCGAGCCGGTCGGCCTCGTCCTTGGTATAGCCCTGAATATGGGCGGTGCGAAGGTCGGCAGGCGCCTGGGGCTCGGCGAAACGCGCATCGATAAAACGGCGGATCTCGGCGAGCGCAATCGCACGGTCCTTTTCGCCAAGTGTGTCGTGGTAAAAGCCGGCAAGCACATGCCGTTCCTTGATGCGGCTGCCCAAGTTCTCGTAAAACCGGTGCTGCGGCGCGTGTCGCACCACCCAATCGCTGCCGGAGATCAGCATTTGGGTCGGAACGGTGATGGCGCGGGCGTCGTCGACGACGCGGGCTGCCGCCTCATAGAGCTGCACCAGAATATTGGAGGCAATCGGCCTGGTGATCAACGGGTCGGATTCGTATGAGGCGATGCGCTCGGGATCATGCGTCAGAAACCTCGCCTTGACATAGGAATTGACGAAAAATGTCCCTTTAAGCTTTTCCCAGAGCGCAATGCCTTCTTTGGCAAAGGGCACGTAGAGCTTGACGCTGAAGGCCGGCGAGGCCAGCACCAGCGCACGGATCGGCGGCGCGTAGTCGTGCACCCAGGTGGTGGCCAGCACCGCGCCGACGCTCTGCGCGATGACGGCGATGTCTTCGACCGCAGTACCGCTTGTCTCGCTGACATGGCGGACGAAGCAATCGAGATCACGCGCCGAGGCGGCAAAGGATGGCGAATAGCCGCGCTCTCCCGGTGAACGGCCGTGGCCGCGTGCGTCCCAGGCGTAGAAGGCAAAATCATCGAGGCCGAGCTCGGCGGGGAGATGGGCGACGCGGCCGCTGTGCTCGTGGCCGCGATGGAGAAGAATGATTGCGCCCTTCGGTGCTGCGCCGGTCGCAGGCCACGCCCGATAAAAGAGCCGAGTGCCGTCATGCGATACAAATTCGGATTCACGCACTGGTCTGGCCGTCGAGGACGGTTGCACGCTATCGGCAGTTTGCAGCACGGTCTTCTCCAATTCTGATCGGTGGATAGGTTGCAACCATTGGCGGAATAGTGATTTGAATTTATTGCAGAAGTCTAGTCACAAATGTAAGTCTTACGCGAGAACCAATATGAAGTATGGGCTTCCCACAAGTATGACGAACCGCACCGCCGGAGCCGGGATAGACTTTTCCAATGCCGCGAAATTCCACTGAGGTAGCATGTCTGTTTATCAGCTGAAGTCCCGATTTCAGAATATTCTTCGCCCTCTGGTGCGCTCTCTCGCGGCGCGAGGCGTTACCGCCAATCAAGTGACTTCAGTTGCCGCCGCCGTGTCGGTTGCACTTGGCCTCTTTTTGACCGTCGCTCCGCTTCCGCATTGGTTCCTGCTGGTGCCGGTATGGTTTCTCCTGCGCATGGGCCTCAATGCCATAGACGGCATGCTCGCCCGCGAACACGGGCAGAAGAGTATTTTGGGCGCCTATCTGAACGAGATCGGTGATGTCGTGTCGGATGCCGCCCTGTATCTGCCCTTTGCGCTCATCGATCCGAGCGGCTTGATGCCGGCGATATCAGTCATATTCCTCTCGGCGCTGACGGAATTTGCCGGCGTTTTGGGTCAAACGGTCGGGGCAAGCCGACGTTACGACGGGCCGATGGGCAAGAGCGACCGTGCAGTACTTTTCGGCGCGCTCGGCATCTATGTCGCCGCTGGCGGTAAGTTTGCGGGCTGGACGTCGTGGCTTTGGGCAGTAGTGGCCCTTCTTCTCCTATGGACCATCATCAACCGCATCGGCGCCGGCATTCGCGAGGCGCAAACGGCCGCCCTTCAGGCACCGACGAAGGAATGATCGCAGCTATGGCCAACCCGGGTTATCTCACCCAGCCCGTCGCCAGCGCACTCGCCCAGTCGGCACGGCCCCTTTCGGCGGCCAGTGCCGACATCGCCATGTGGTCATAGGCAACGGTTCGGAACTGCCATATCCATCCAGCCGCGGTGTTTTCCAGGATGGCATAGCTCGCCAGCGGATGGCCGACTTCCACCTTGTGGTAGCAGGGCAGCTCGTCGTCATAGGCCGCGCAGCCAACGCTGCCGGGATTGACGATCAGACGGCCGTCTGAGAGGCGGACGGCGCGCGGGAGGTGGCTGTGGCCGCAGAGGATCAGCGGCAGGTCGATGCCTTCGGCGAGTGCCGCGATCGCCTCGATCGGTTTCAGGAAGACATGCCCCTCCGGCGAAACCGATTCCAGCCAGTAGAGATTGTCGTCCTTAGGCGTGGCATGGCAGAGATAGACTTCGCCACGATAGACGCTATCGAACGGCAGGCTGCGCAGCCAGTCGAGGTGGGATGGCGTCAATTGCCGATAGGCAGCGGCATCCGAGGCATGCATGGCGGCCGGATCCTGCTCGATCAGGTATCGGTCGTGGTTGCCGCGAACCGATGTCAGATTAAGCGGCATCAGCATATCAGCCGTCCGGCCGGCCTCCAGCGGTCCGCTGAAGAAATCGCCGAGATTGACGATCTCCTCAATGCCTTGGACCTGAATATCCGCAAGCACTGCCTCGAGCGCCAGATGGTTGCCGTGAATGTCGGCGATCGCAGCGAACCTCATTCAGCTGCCTCTGTAGGTGGAATAGCCATAGGGCGAAATCAGCAGCGGCACATGGTAATGCGCGTTGACATCGGCGATGCCGAAGCGGATCGGCACGAGATCGAGGAAGGCGGGATGCGGCAGCGGCGTGCCGCAGCCTCTGAGATAATCGCCGGCGTGGAAGACCAGTTCGTAGGTGCCGACGTGGAAATTCTCGCCGACGAGAATCGGGCCGCCATCGACCCTTCCGTCAGCATTGGTCACAACAGTCGTCAGATGCCTGCGCATCTCGCCGTCGATCCGGAAGAGATCGATCCTCAGGCCTTCAGCCGGCTTGCCGAGCGCGGTATCGAGAACATGCGTGGTCAGTCCGGTCATAGGGCTGGCTCTTTGATGATGAAGGGGATTTCGAAGAAGAATTCCTCCAGATTATTATCAGGCCCTTCGCGATCGACGACCAGGAAATCGGAGGCTTGGCCGAGCGTCATCAGCGGATGATGCCAGACATTGCGGCGGTAGTTCACGCCCTGGTCCCCGCGCGCCAGAAACACCTGAGGCTTGTCGGGGCGTCCATTCACGTCCTCGGAGACGACGACGAGGAAGGGGCGGCCGGAAACCGGCGAGAAACTCTGGCTGCCGAAGGGATGGCGCTCCATCATGTCGACCGCATAGGGAAAGCTGCGCGGCTGCCCGCGGAAGAGATTGATGATGACGCGCGCGCCCTCGCCCGTCGCTTCCGCCACCGCGAGCGCATGGAAGCGCTCCGTCGTGCCGCCGTTGATGAGCCGCATCGAGGCCGTATCGGCCTCGATCACCTCGCCGAAGGGAGCGAAGGCGGATTTGGTGAGCGGGCGGATGTCGAGACATTCGGGCATGACTTCACTCACCTTGGGCATGCCAATAGCGGACGGCATCGATCGCCGAAAGAAGCTCCGGCAGCGTTCGGTATGTCGCCTCCCATATATCCGACGGATTGAGATCGAAAACCTCTTCGAGGATACGATTGCCCGTGCCGCAGATTTTCGTCCATGGCAGGGTTGGATGTTCCGTCGCAAATTCCGGATGTGTCACCAGCAGGCGAGACGCTGCCGCCCCGATGGTGAAATGACAGAAGGCAACGGCCTTGAAGGTGAGCTTGTCTCCGGCGAACGCCGTCTCATCCATTCCGCCGATGAAAGACAGCGCTTCTGATGCCGCTTCATACATCTCATTGAGATAGTCGATGGTGCGCCGCTCTTTCATTCAGCCTCCGGCAACAACGAGGTCAGGCGCAGCAGCGCGATCCGCTCGACCTGAGCAGCCGCGGTCCCGAATTCTTCGTCCCGGCCATTGCCGATCCGCGCTTCGAAGGCCGACAGGATATCGTCCTTGCCGAGCCCCTTGACGGCGATGATGAAGGGAAAGCCGAATTTTTCGACATAGGTCGAATTGAGCTCGGTAAAGCGGGCATGCTCGGCCGGGCTCAGGCGGTCAAGACCGGCACCAGCCTGCTCCTTGCGACTGTCCTCGGTGAGTTCGCCTGATATAGCAAGGCGCCCGGCAAGGTCGGGGTGGGCGCGGAGCACGCCGAGGCGCTCCTCGCCGCTTGCCGCGCGGAAGACGGCGGCAAGCGCCGCATGCACGCCTGATGCGGTCAGCGGTTCCTTCACGCTGCCCGCATCATAGGCGCGCTCGGCGATGAAAGGGGAATGTTCGAAGACACCGCCGAAGCGGGAAACAAAATCCGCGCGCGACAGCATCAGAGCGCATCCGGCTGATGATGCTTGTGCCAGTGCTCGGCAATCTCGACACGGCGCGGAATCCAGACCTTGTCGTGCTTCAGCACATATTCGATGAAGCGCTTCAGCGCCGCCGCCCGACCGGGACGCCCGACGAGCCGGCAATGCAGGCCGACCGACATCATCTTCGGGCTGCCGTCCTTGCCTTCCTCATAGAGCGTGTCGAATGCGTCCTTCAGGTAGGTGAAAAACTGATCGCCTGAATTGAAGCCCTGCGGCGTGGCGAAACGCATGTCGTTGGTTTCAAGCGTATAGGGAATGATTAGGAAGGGTTTCCCGTCGACGCCCTTCACCCAGTATGGCAGGTCGTCGGCATAGGAATCGGAGGAATAAAGGAAGCCGCCCTCCTCCTGAACCAGCCGCAGTGTGTTGTCTGATGGTTTGCCCTGATACATGCCGTAGGGCCGCTCACCGGTGAGTTCGGTGTGCAGGCGCACGGCTTCGAGGATGTGCTTGCGCTCAAGATCCTCGGGAAAATCCTTGTATTCCAGCCAGCGATAACCATGGCTGGCGATCTCCCAGCCGGCTTCTTTCATCGCCGCGATGGCCTCGGGATTGCGGGCCATGGCCAGCGTCACGCCATAGACGGTCGCCTGCACCTTGAGATCGGTGAACATCCGCCACAGCCGCCAAAAGCCGGCGCGCGAGCCATATTCGTAGATCGATTCCATATTGAGGTTGCGCTGTCCCGGCCATGCCGCCGCGCCGACGATCTCCGACAACAGGTTTTCGGATGCCGGATCTCCGTCCAGGATCGAGCTTTCGCCGCCCTCCTCATAGTTGATGACGAATTGCACGGCGATGCGCGCCTCGTCCGGCCATTTCGGATCGGGCGTCTGGCGCCCGTAGCCGACGAGATTGCGCGGATAGGTCTCGGATACCATTAAATCACCTTCTGAAAAGACGGGGAACGGTATCATTCGCAGCCGGAATGTCGAGACGGAAACTGCGCAACGCAATTTTCCCGTTATGGAACAAATATTTAGTGCGCAGATTCTCAGGCGATCTTGCGCGCGCTGACCTTGCCCATCGGATGGAGCGAATGAACGCGGAAGGGACCGCCGGCGCCCTCTTCGATCATCAGCGCCACGTTCGAAACCATGATCGGCTCGCTCAGCACGGGTTCGAAGATCGTCCGCAGCGCCGGTTCGATGCGCGGCATGTCGACCGCGTTGATCGGGCCTGTCACCGGCATGTGGAAGCGGAATTCCTCCATCACGTAAGGATTGCCCCAACGGTGCAGATTGGCGAACTGCGCGGCCGACAACCCGTCGGGATCACTGCGCTCGATTTCTGCTTCGCTGAGAGGCGCGCGGAAACGGTCGAATTCCTGCACGATCGCGGAGGCGAGATACTGGATCTGCTCACAGGGGATGTTTGGCAGCAGGCTGTAGAAATTCCCGAGCCTGGCGACTTCGAGACGCGGCATCCGGAAGGGAAGCACCGTTCCGGAGAAACGCATAAGATCGCGCAGGAGTTGAGATTCCGACATGTCGGAGGGCAGGTGGAACGGTGCCTTCAGGACACCGTGAAAACCATAGCGCCGCGGCACGGCTGTATGGAAGGCGATCTCGTGAATGCCGAGGCCGCGAACCGCCGGGGGCTCCGTCACATCGCCAGAAAACACGTTTCGGCCAAGCCAATTGGCGGCCACGAGCGACAGCGGGTCGCTCGCCGGAGGCGTGAAGCAAATGGCATAGCGCATGCAATTTCCTCCATCAAGGAAGTGAGCGCCATTACGATCCGGCGCTGTCGATGCGCAAGCAGATAGGTGATTTGCATGACAGAATAACGAAGCAGAGCAGCAACGAATTCACGTTTAACGTGAAGCCGCTGCGATATGGCTTGAAATCGCGAAACTTTCCGGCAGCGAAAATTCGCAATGTGCATCGCCTGCGATACATATCGCCGCTTCCGCCAGCCGATGCGCGAGACCGAAGCTGACCTTGAAGCCGCCGGTCAAGGCGATAAGGCGCGGGTGATCGGGGTGGCGGCCGATCATCGGGTCGCGGTCGATCGCCTTCGGGCGAAGCCCCGCCCAACGCTCGACGACAGGTGCGTTTCGAAGCGCCGGTACGATGGCCCGCGCCGCATCGATCAGTACGTCGAGTTGGGCATCGGTCGAAAAAGGATCGTCGAAACGGTTCTCGCTGGTGCTGCCGATCGCGGCATGTCCGCCCTCATGGGCGACGACATAGAGCCCGTCGAGGAAGATCGTCGGCAGCGCCGGGTCGATATCCGCTTTCAACAGCGCCGCCTGGCCCTTCACCGGCTGGCCGAGCGGCTGCCTCAGCCCCGGCGTCAGATCCTGCAGCAGGGGAAAGGACTGATGACCGGCAGCCAGGATGCAGTGACGGAAAGCAATGGTTTCGCCGCCGATCTCGGCCGTGCCTCGATCGGGATCGAGACCCGCGACAACAGCATGTTCCACGATGCGCACATGTTTTGCCCGCCGCAGGAAGGCGACCAATGCCCCGATCAACGAGCGGGGCGCAACGCGGCCAGCGAGCGTGTCGTGGACGAAGCCGTTCTCACCGGCCGATTCCTCGACCCAGCCATCGACATCAGGCTCGTCGAGCACATGCCAGTGGAAGCGGCGCTCGCCTGCCCGCCAATGGCGTTCGGCATCCTCGGAATGCGCGCGGGCGATGTGGTTGAGATGCGGTTTCGGCAGCGGAATCAGCCGCCCCGACCTCGCATAACCGGCCGAAAGCCCGGTCGCGGCTTCAAGCGCTGCGATTTCGCCTTCGAGCGAAACCAGGGCATCGAACTGGAACTGCTTCTTCTCCGACCACCGGTCCGGCATATGCGGCATCAGCGCTCCGAGCAGGCCGCCGCTCGCCCCTCCTCCCAATCTGCCGGCATCGGCAAGAATGGTGGTCATGCCGCGCCGTTCGGCATGGACGGCCGCCCAGAGACCCATGATGCCACCGCCGATAATCAGCAAGTCTGAGAACGATTGACCGGACGCCGGCGCAGGACTATCGGCTTGTTCCATGGCAGAGATGAATCCAGATCAGATTGGCGCGGGCGCGCCGCAGCCGCTCGAATGGCGCGACGGCGATATGCCCTATTCCACCGCCTTTGGCGATCATTTTTATTGCCAGACAGACGGGCGGCTTGAATGCGGCCACGTCTTCCTCGCCGGCAACGGCCTGCCGGAGCGCTGGAACAGACGAGAGGCATTCGTGATCGGCGAACTCGGCTTCGGCACGGGCCTCAACTTCGCCGAAACCTGGCGGCAATGGAAGCTGCACCGCATAAGCGGCCAGCATCTGCATTTCATCTCCTTCGAACTCCACCCGATGCGTGGCGAAGAGATCGGCCGAGCGCTCTCGCACTGGCCGGAGATCGATGCCGAGCGCGAGGCGCTGACGGCGGCATGGCCGCAGACGCCTGTGGGTACCGTCTCGCTTGATCTCGATGCCCAGACGCGGCTCAGCGTCGTCTGCGGCGCGGCACTGGACGGCGTCGCAGCGGCAGAGCCTGGCTTCGACGCCTGGTATCTCGACGGCTTCGCCCCATCGCGCAACGGCGACATGTGGTCGGAGGAACTGATGTCTGCGGTCAACGAAAAGACCGTGCCCGACGGCACCTTCGCCACCTATGCCGCGGCCGGTTTCGTCCGCCGCAACCTCATCGCTGCCGGTTTCGCCGTCGAGCGCCGCAAAGGCTTCGCCGGCAAGCGAGAAATGCTCTGCGGCGTCAAGGCACCTTCGGCAAGCCGATAGATCAGTAGCTGGTACGCTCCGGCAGCTGCTCATCCTTGCCCAGCCATTGCCGGATCTTCTCCTCCAGCAATTCAGGGCTGATCGGCTTCGACATGTAGTCGTCCATGCCGGCGTCGAGGCATAGGTCGCGGTCGCTTTCGAGCGCATGGGCGGTGACGCC
Organism: Rhizobium sp. Pop5; assembly: GCF_024721175.1. Lineage (NCBI taxonomy): Bacteria > Pseudomonadati > Pseudomonadota > Alphaproteobacteria > Hyphomicrobiales > Rhizobiaceae > Rhizobium > Rhizobium sp. Pop5. Next base: position 2,871,082 of record NZ_CP099399.1, read on the forward strand.
GATGATCGGCACGCGGCGGCCCTGCCCCTGTTCCAGTTTCCGGATCGTGCGGGTCGCTTCATGGCCGTTCATGACAGGCATCGAGACGTCCATCATGATGATGCGTGGCGTGTGGCTTTGCCAGGCGGCGACCGCCTCCTGCCCGTTGTTGACGACCAGGAAGGAAAGACCGGTTCCCTGCAGGATCTGGGTGAAAACGATCTGGTTGACCTCGTTGTCCTCGGCGACGAGCACGTCGACGAATTCGGCTGCGCGCGTCTGCGGCACGGGCGCTGACTCAGGCGCCGGCGCTGCCGCCTCGGCCTGCAGCCGGGCGATCTCGGCTTCCGAGACCTGCTTGACGCGACGGGCGCGCACCACTTCGACGACGGTGTTGCGCAGCACGTTGGCGCGCGCCGGCTTCATCAGATGCGCATGGCCGTTCAGTGCCGCGAATTCCTTTTCCGTGCCCGAAATATCCATCGAGGTCAGGAAGATGATCGGCAGCTCGACGAAACGGGGGTCGGCGCGCAGCCGGCGCGCGACATCGGCGCCGTTCATGTCCGGCATGTGATAGTCGAGCACGACGGCGTCGACGGTGACGCCGAGATCGGCTGCCGCCTCCAGGATCGCAAGACCGGTGCCGCCGCCCTCGGCGGCGACGCCGTCGAATCCCCAGAGCGAAAGCTGTTCGGTCAGGATGCGCCGGTTCACCTCATTGTCGTCGACAACGAGGATGCGTGCGCCCTGCACATTGATCGGCAGCGGCTTCGGCTCAAGGCGGGCGGCCGCCACTGCGAAGGGCAGGTTGACGGTGAAGACCGAGCCCTTGCCCCATTCGCTATCGACGTCGAGATAGCCGCCGAAGAGATCGACCAGGCCGGCGGTGATCGCAAGGCCGAGCCCCGTTCCCTCATGCCGACGGGTCGAGGAAGCGTCGACCTGCGAGAACTTGTCGAAGACCGATGCGAGCTTTTCGCTCGGAATGCCGATGCCGGTATCCTCGATGCGGATCGTCGCCATGATCTCGCCGCCGGCGATCGTCTCGAAGCCGACATCGACGAAGACATGGCCGCGCTCGGTGAATTTGACGGCGTTGCCGACCAGATTGGTCACGATCTGGCGGAAACGCCCGGCGTCGCCGATCACGGCGGCAGGCAGATCCGGTGCTGCCCGCACCAGAAGCTCGATATTCTTCTCGGCCGCATGCGAGGAGAGGAGCGTCGCCACGTCCTCCACCGCTTCGGTGATATCGAAGGCCGCTTTCCGCAACTTCATCTGCCCGGCATCGATCTTCGAGAAGTCGAGGATGTCGTTGATAATAGTCAGCAGAGCATTGCCTGATTTGACGATGATATCGATGAAGGTCTTCTGGCGCGTATCGAGATTGGTCTTGGCAAGCAGTTCCGCCATACCGAGCACGCCATTCATCGGCGTGCGGATTTCATGGCTCATATTGGCGAGGAATTCGGATTTGGCGCGGTCGGCGGCTTCTGCGCGCGACAGGAGCTCGCGCAGTTCTTCCTCACGGCTCTTGAGTTCGGTGACGTCGGTGAACAGCGCCACCCAATGCTGTCCCCGGCTGACCGTCGCATCCATGTTCACCCAGCGCTCGCCGCCGATGTGGAAGACGGCGGAAATCGGTTGCCCGGTCGCGATATTGGCGCGCCACTCCTGCAATATCTCGTCGGCGGCATCGTGGAAATCGCCGCGCGCCGCGCAGAATTCGAACATGCCGAGCCAGTCCCGCCCGGCCTCGATATGGTGAGGCGGGATCTGCAGGATGTCGGCCATCGCCTCGTTGGACATCTTGATGACGCCGTCCTGGACGATGGCGATGCCCTGCGACATGGCATGTGTCGCATCGCGCATCATTTCGCCGAGCCGCTCGAGCGCCGCGCGCGCCTCGTGGATTTCATTTTCCCGTTCGCGTACTGCCGAGATATCCGAATAGGTCAGCAGAATGCGATCGCTGGAGAGGCGGCGGCTGTCGAAGATCACCGATTTGCCGCCTGCCCAGCCGAGTTCGATCGGCTCGGGCTCTTCGGCTTCGAACAGGTGCTTGCGGAAGGCGTAGATCTCCTCCGGCGCCTGCGTTCCGTCGTAGCGCCCGAGCTCGTGGTTGCGGCGGATGACGTCGAGGAAAGGGCGGCCGTCGAAGCGATCGTCGAGCGGCAGCTCCCAGATGCTGTAGAATTCGTCGTTGCCGTAGACGATCCGGTGGTCGTTATCGAGGATCAGCACGCCGACCGGCAGCGAACGCAGGATGCTTTCGATATCCCGATGCAGTATTTCTTCCTGCTTGCGCGAAGCAATCAGCGCCTTCTCGCGTTCCTTGAGAGGCGAGATGTCGGAAAAGGAGCCGACGACATAGGTTCGCCCATCCGACGTCATGACGCGGTTGACGCGTGAGATGACCGGATAGATGTGGCCGCTCTTGCTCGGCATCTCGCTCTCGAGCTCCACCGATACGCCCTGTTCCAGCGCCAGCCGGTTTTCCTGGTAGATCGCCTCGCCACCTTCCCGACCGAACATTTCATGTTCGGTCATCCCCAAATACTCGGAGCGGGAATGGCCGCTGAAGGTCTCATAATACTTGTTGGCATAAACCAGGCGGTGCTCGTCGTCGCGCACGAAGACTGCAACAGGCAGGTCCTCCAGGACGGTGCGCAGAACGTCGAGTTCGTCGACGCTCTCACCCCAGGGCGAATCGCTGGCGCCCGCAGGCTTCTCCCCGTTGCGATAGGCTGAATTGACGACCAGCGGCCGGCCGTCTTTCGCAAAGATGCCGATCGGATGATCGAGCTTTTCCAGCGCCTCCCGCACCTCGGCGAAATCACCGGCAATTCCGGAATCGTTTACAGTCTTGAAGTTGCCGACACCAACGGCAACGGCGCGGCGCTCGCGCACTTCGAAAATGCCGAGCACATAGGCCCGATCCGGCGACGGAGAGAAGCTTTCGATCTCGATGCGCTCGTGGTGGAGGCCTGCGGCATCGAAGCAGATGGCGTTTCCTCGGTGCCGAATACCAGCGCCCGGCGTTCCCTGTCCTCGCGATCCTCTTCCTCGGGACGATCGAACAGCTCGCGGCTCCGCCTGCCGATGAAATCGGAAATCTCGCGGCCGAAGAAGTCGGCATAGGCCTCGTTGACGGCGATATAGCGCAGCTCGCTGTTCTTGACATAGGCCGGGGTGTCCAGATCAGCGATCCGGCGGCAAGCCAATTCCAGAATGTCCCCGGCTGATTTCAAGAAATTGTCGCTCCCGCAATGAATGAAATATCAACTACAAACACTATAACGCCAAGGCTTTTAACAAGGTTTTAACCATAAATTTGGTGGCGGAATTTTGCGAGCCGACTCACCAAGTTGAAGGCGCCTCACATTGGCAGCCGCGACTTGCACGGGACTGAAAGGCCGGCGCGACCGGCGGAAAGTCCCGCTCCGTCATCGTTCCTTTCCATGCCGGCATCCGTTGAAATCATGACGAAAATTTAATGCGGGAAGCGCTTGCGCGGCCATCGCGCCGCCGCGATCCCGGCCGAGTCTCGACACGGCTTTATGGAAGCCACCATGAAAGGAAAATAGCATGTCCGTTCTTCATAAGACCATGGCAACGGGCCTGATCGCGCTGACCTTTGCCGGCGCCTCGCTCGCCACCGCCACCACCGCCGATGCCCGCCCGCGCGACGCCTTCTGGGGCGGCCTTGCCGCCGGCGTCGTCGGCGGCGCCCTGCTGTCCGAGGCCGCCCGTCCCGCTTATCCTGCCTACCCCGCCTACGCCTATCGCCCCTATCCGGTTTACCGGACCTATTACCGGCCGTCCTATTGCCACCTCGAATGGCGGCACGACGATTGGGGCGACCCCTACCGCGTCAAAGTCTGCACCGAATAGAGAAACCGCATCCGGCGCCGCTTGACCTCCCGGCGGCGCCGGTCCAATCCTCCCAAAGAGGGAGGATCACCATGCCGGAACCGCTCAAGAACCTGCTGCATGAGGCGTTGGTCGCCGAGATGGGCGATCACATCGCCGCCAACGCGCCGTCCTTCGATCGGAGCCGCTTCGTGGCGCTGGCAACTGACAGCCTCCCGGCCCTGGAACTGATGGCGCGCTCGGCGCTGATCCGGGACGCGCTGTTTGTCACCCTTCCCAACGATTTTCCTGAAGCCGCCGCCATCCTGAAGGCAAGCCTGCCCACCCCCAGCCGGCCTGGACTGTCCAGCTGGATGCTGCTGCCGGTCAATCAGTTCATCGCCGCCCGCGGCCCCGATCATTTCGATCTCGGCCTAGATCTCCTGAAGGCGCTGACGCCGCATTTCACCGCGGAATTCGGCATCCGCCCCTTCATTCATCGCGACCAAGATCGGGCGCTTGCCGTCATCTCCGGCTGGGTCGGCGATCCCGACCGGCATGTGCGCCGGCTGGCAAGCGAGGGAACGCGGCCGCGCTTGCCCTGGGCCATGCGCCTGCCGCAGCTCGTCAAGGACCCGGCGCCGATCCTGCCCGTCCTGACCGCGCTGATGGACGATCCCGAGGATTATGTGCGCCGCTCCGTCGCCAATAGCCTGAACGATATCGCCAAGGATCATCCCGATCTGGTCGCCGGCTTCGTTGCCGGCCACATCGAGGGTGCCTCCACCGAACGCCGGTGGCTGCTGAAACATGCCTCGCGCACGCTGCTCAAGAAAGGCCACGCGCAGGCGCTCGCCAATTTCGGTTTCGGCGCGGCCACCTCGCTCGCCTGCGAACTGCGGCTCGCCAACAGCGAGGTGATCTTCGGCGAAGGGCTGGATTTCGAAATCTGCCTGACCAATACAGGCGAGACCACGCAACCGCTGATGATCGACTACGTCGTCCATCACGTGAAAGCCGACGGCTCGCTCTCGCCCAAGGTCTTCAAATGCAAGACCGTCACGCTCGCGCCCGGCCAAAGCCAGGCGATCGAACGCCGCCACGCCATCCGGCCGATCACGACGCGGCGCTATTATCCCGGCGAACACCGCATCGCCATCCTCGTCAACGGCGCGGAAAGCGCCTCGCAAAGCTTCGTGCTGAGAATGCCCTTGCTCGACCGAGATTAACGCTTTTTGTGCACTGCACTTGACTTTCCCAGCAAACTAGCCCAAATGCGGCTCAGCTTTCACCCTTCCGGCCGCCGCGTGAGCGTGCCCCTGCTCGAAAATACGAAACGCAGGAAGAAGGGACAAAAGCGCATTTCGACAGAGCGCCGCACTCCCAAGAGCGGCCAGAAGCGCTGGAAAGCTTTTTCCAACTCACAAGTTCCCACTTCACGCGGGGTTCTTGACGCCAGAATGAAACCGGATCGCATGGTGCGTTCCGGCGCTAGTCGTTGTGGCGCCCCGAAAGGTTATGCCTTGACCAATTTTGAATCGCTTGGTGTCTCCAAGCCGATCGTCGCCACCTTGTTCCAGCTCGGCATCGAAACGCCGACGCCGATCCAGGAACAGTCCATTCCTCTCCTCATATCAGGCCGCGATCTGATCGGCCTTGCCCAGACCGGCACCGGCAAGACAGCCGCCTTCGGCCTGCCGCTCATCGAAAAGCTGCTCGCCGACGAGCGCCGCCCCGACAACCGTACGACACGGACGCTGATCCTGGCGCCGACCCGCGAGCTGGTGAACCAGATCGCCGAGAACCTGAAGAAGTTCATCCGCAAGTCGCCGCTGCGCATCAACGTCGTCGTCGGCGGTGTGTCGATCAACAAGCAGCAGCTGCAGCTCGAAAAGGGCACCGATATCCTGGTCGCCACCCCCGGCCGCCTGCTCGATCTCGTCAACCGCCGCGCCATCACGCTGACGACGGTGCGCTATCTCGTGCTCGACGAAGCCGACCAGATGCTCGATCTCGGCTTCGTGCATGATCTGCGCAAGATCGCGAAGCTGGTGCCGAAGAAGCGCCAGACCATGTTGTTTTCGGCCACCATGCCGAAGGCGATCGCCGATCTCGCCGGCGAATATCTCGTCGATCCCGTCAAGGTCGAAGTCACGCCTCCCGGCAAGGCTGCTGACAAGGTCGAACAGTATGTCCACTTCGTCGGCGGCAAGAACGACAAGACGGAACTGCTGCGCAAGTCGCTGACCGAAAACCCCGATGGCCGCGCCATCGTCTTCCTGCGCACCAAGCACGGCGCCGAGAAGCTGATGAAGCACCTCGACAATATCGGCTATTCCGTCGCCTCGATCCATGGCAACAAGAGCCAGGGCCAGCGCGAGCGGGCGCTGAAGGCCTTCCGCGACGGCAGCATCAAGACGCTGATCGCGACCGACGTTGCCGCCCGCGGCATCGACATCCCGGCCGTCAGCCACGTCTACAACTATGATCTGCCGGAAGTGCCCGACGCCTATGTCCATCGCATTGGCCGCACGGCGCGTGCCGGGCGCGACGGCATCGCCATTGCCTTCTGCGCACCTGATGAAGCCAAGCTGCTGCGTGATATCGAGCGCCTGATGGGCATCGACATCACGATCGCGAGCGGCGAACCGCCGGCCCATATCAGCAATAGCGGCCCTCGCCGCGGCAATGGCAATGGCAACAACCGCAACCGCGGCGGCCAGGGTCGCGAAGGCAGTGGTCGCGGCGAAGGCCGTGGCGACCAGAACCGTTCCGAGCATCGCGGCAGCCGCCAGGACCGCCGCCCGCGCCGTGAAGGCGAAGGCAGCGAAACTCGCGCCAGCGGCAGCGAAGTTCGCGCCGGCGGTGAAGAACGCCGTGAGCGCCGTCCGCGTCCCGAGCGCCCCGGCCGGAATGAAGATTTCCGCGGCCAGCGCCGCGGCGAAGCGGCTCCGAATCTCGGCCCCGACAATGATCTGGCCTCGACCTCCGATTTCCGTCCGGCAAAGTCGCAGCGCCCGGCCCATGGCGGCCCCAATGGCCATCATGCCAATGGCGAGCCGAGCGGTCATCATCGCGGCAACGGCCGCCATGCCCACGGCCGGCCGGCCCGCAAGCACGGCGACGATCGCGGCCCGCAGCAGGCCCAGGGCGGCGAACAGCGCCGCGACGGCAATGGTGGCAACCGCCGCGGCGGCTCCGGCTCCCGCAACGGTGGCCAGCGCCGCGAACGCGCCTGATCATCGATCGACTGAAAAGCGGAAAGGCCGGGTTCTCCCCGGCCTTTTTCGTTGTCTACGCCTCTGCCGGCCTTTGCTGCCCGGCTGCCCGGCGGTTCGTCAGGTAGACGCCCGTCACGACGATCACCGTGCCCAGAATCAGCGGCAGCGTGAGCGGTTCGCCGAAGGCAAGGAAGGCCTCAAGCGCGACGGTCGGCGGCATCAGGTAGATGAGCGAGGCGGCGCGTGAGACCTGCCCTCGGCGGATCAGATAAAGCAGCAGCCCGACGCCGCCCATCGACAGGCCGAAGACCGACCAGACGAGCGCGCCAAAGGCTTGAGCCGAACCATCGAAATGCTGGTGCTCGAAGATCAGCGACAGCGGCAGGGTGAGGATCAGCGCGCCGACATATTGCAGCGTCGCAATGGTTCTGAGATCGCCGGATTGCAGGTGTTTCTTCTGATAGAGCGTGCCGTAGGTGACGGAGCCCATCGCCATGAGGTTGATCGCCAGCGGCAGCGCGGCATGGCTGAGATCGGCCGTTGCGGGGCCGAAAAGCTTCGGTGAAATGGCGATGGCGATGCCGACGAAGCCGAGGCCAAGGCCGAGCTTCTGCGTCTGTTGCAGCCGCTCGCCGACGAGAAAAGGTGCCGCCATTGCCGTCAGCAGCGGCTGCAGCGCCGCGATGATACCCGATATGCCGGCAGGCACACCATTGGCGATCGCCCACCAGAGACCGCCGAGATAGAAACCATGCAGGAAGAAGCCGGAATAGATGGCGCGCAGCCATGTCGCCCGGCTTTTCGGCCATTGCGCCCGCATCACCAGGCAGAGCGCCAGGAAAGCCAGGGCCGACAGCCCGTACCGTATCGAAAGAAAGGTGAAGGGCTCGGAATGCAGCGCCGCATATTTCGCCACCACCCATCCCGTGGACCAGAGAAAAACGAAGACGGCGGGGGCGAAGCGGTCAAGGGACATGGGCGGCTCTGATGACAAAGGATGCCGTGCTGATAGCCGCCTCCTGCGGTCGCAGTCAAAGGCGAAGCATTGATGCTTATTTGAAATTTCGCTGATGGCTGGGTGGACGGCGTGCCTGGCCACAGGAAAAAGCGTGTGCAGTTGATCTGCGCTTCGCACCCACCTCACCGAACGAAAAACAATCACCTGCTCATATTTTGCGCAGCCTGTGCGAAGCAGCCGTCCCGCACGCCTCGCCTCATCGCTCCAAATGCCCGGATTTTGACCTTTTTCCCGCAACGCAAAATCTTTTCCCCGAACTGCGCATGGTTCTTGCATTGCACATAACGTTGTATTCAAATGAACAAAAAAGGGGAGCCGCACCTTTGGCATTTGATGAAATGATGACTGGGGACGAAAGTCCTCGCCCGCCTTATGAAAAATATTTCGAATGGTACAACAGCCAAGACAGGGCGCATCTGATTGCCAAGTCCCGCGATGCGGAGAACATCTTCCGGAAGACCGGCATCACCTTCGCGGTCTACGGTCACGCCGATAGCTCCGAAAAGCTTATTCCCTTCGACATCATCCCCCGCGTCATCTCCGCCCGCGAATGGCGCAAGCTCGCCCAGGGCATCGAGCAGCGGGTGATCGCGCTCAATGCCTTTCTGGACGATATCTACCACAAGCAGGAGATCATCCGCGCCGGTCGCGTTCCGCGCGAGCTGATCGAGAACAACGTCACCTTCCTGTCCGAGATGATCGGCTTCCGCCCGCCCGGCGGCGTTTATACCCATATCGTCGGCACCGACATCGTGCGAACAGGCGAAGACCAGTTCTACGTGCTGGAGGATAATGCCCGCACCCCTTCCGGCGTCAGCTACATGCTGGAAAACCGGGAAACCATGATGCAGATGTTCCCGGAACTCTTCCATGCGAACAAGGTGCAGCGCGTCGAGGATTATCCCTACCTCTTGCGCCAGAGCCTCGCCTCGCTCGCCCCTCCCGGCTGCGCGGGCAAGCCGCGCGTCGCCGTCCTGACACCGGGCATCTACAATTCCGCCTACTACGAGCATTCGTTCCTCGCCGACATGATGGGCGTCGAACTGGTCGAGGGCTCGGATCTGCGCGTCATCGACGGCAAGGTGAAGATGCGCACGACCCGCGGCTATGAGGCGATCGACGTGCTCTATCGCCGCGTCGATGACGACTTCCTCGATCCCCTGACCTTCCGGTCCGATTCCGCGCTCGGCATTCCTGGCATCATGGACGTCTACCGCTCCGGAAACATCACCATCGCCAATGCGCCGGGCACCGGTATTTGCGATGACAAGGCGATCTACTCCTACATGCCCGAGATCGTCGAATTCTATACCGGCCGCAAGGCGCTGCTCGAAAACGTGCCGACCTGGCGCTGCTCGGAAGCATCGAGCTTGAAATACGTGCTCGAGCACCTGGAAGAGCTTGTTGTCAAAGAGGTGCACGGCTCCGGCGGCTACGGAATGCTTGTGGGACCGACGGCCTCGAAGAAGGAGCGCGCCGATTTCGCCGAGAAGCTGAAGGCCAAGCCGAACAACTACATCGCCCAGCCGACGCTGTCGCTCTCCACCGTGCCGATCCTCGTCAACAAGGGGATCGCGCCGCGCCATGTCGACCTTCGCCCCTATGTGCTGGTTTCCGACAAGGTCCAGATCATTCCGGGCGGGCTGACCCGCGTAGCGCTGAAGCAGGGCTCGCTGGTGGTCAATTCCAGCCAGGGCGGCGGCACCAAAGATACCTGGGTACTGGAGGACTGATGCTCGGAAGAACGGCAAACGGCCTCTACTGGATGTTTCGTTACATCGAGCGCGCCGAAAATATCGCTCGCCTGGTCGATGCCGGGCTGCGCATGTCGCTGACCCGCAGCAGCGCCGGCGACGACAACTGGGACGGCGTGCTGCAAAGTGCGGGCGTGCGCGAGGCCTATGACGAGGGCCACGCAAAGCTGACCAATGCCGATGCGATCGACTATCTCCTGCGCGATCGCTCCAACCCGTCGAGCGTCATGTCCTGCATCGAATCCGGCCGCAACAATGCCCGCATGGTGCGCACCGCCTTGACGCGGGAGACCTGGGAAGCGACCAACGAATGCTGGATCGAGCTGAAGGCGCTGCTCGAAAAGCGCGTGAAGGCGGCCGATCTGCCCGAGGTGATCGACGTCATCAAGCGCCGCGCCGGCCTCATCCGCGGTGCCTTCCATGGCTCGACGCTGCGCAACGAGCTTTATAATTTCGCCCGCATCGGCACCTTCATCGAGCGGGCCGACAATACGAGCCGCATCCTCGACGTGAAATACTACGTGCTGCTGCCGTCGGTCTCGGCGGTCGGCTCCTCGCTCGACAATGTGCAGTGGGAATCGATCCTGCGCTCGGTCTCCGCGCACCGCGCCTATAGCTGGGCCTATGACGGCGAATACCGGGCGATGAACATCGCCGACTTTCTGACCCTCAATGTGCAGATGCCGCGCTCGCTGGCCTATTGCTATGAGAAGATCGTCAGCAATCTCGGCTATCTCGCCCAGGATTACGAGGAGCGGCTTCCCGCCCACGATACGGCCGACGCGATCCGCACCACGCTGCAGACGCGGGCGATCCGCGACATCATGGATCAGGGCCTGCATGAGTTCCTGGAGGATTTCGTCTCGCGCAACAACCAGCTCGGCATGGAAATTTCCAACGGCTACCGGTTCTACGTTTAAGCGGATGAAAATATGAGACTGAAGATCAGCCACCTCACCGAATACCGCTACGACGAACCGGCGCAGTTCTCCCTGCAACGGCTGAGACTGACGCCGCCGACGACATCAGCCCAGAAGGTGCTCGGCTGGTCGCTGAAGGTCGAGGGCGCCACACCTGAGGTCGAATATGACGACCAGTACGGCAATCACGTCAACCTGGTCTCGCTCGAAGGCGAACAGCAGGTGACGCGCATTCTCGCCGAAGGCGAGGTCGAAACGGCTGATCTCAACGGCGTCACCGGCCCGCATACCGGTTTCTGCCCACTCTGGCTCTTCCTGCGCGAGACGCCGCTCACAAAGGGCGGCAAGCTGGTCAAGGAACTGATCAAGAGCGTCAGTGGCGACAACGAACTCGCCCGCATGCATGCTCTGATGGCGGCGATCCATGAGGTCGTCGACTACAAGCCCGGCACCAGCGACACGGCGACGACGGCGGAACAGGTGCTCGAGAAGAAGAGCGGCGTCTGCCAGGATCATGCGCATGTCTTCGTTGCCGCCGCCCGCGCCCTGAAGGTGCCGGCGCGTTATGTCTCCGGCTACCTCATGATGGAGGAAAAGGTCGAACAGGCGGCGACCCATGCCTGGGCCGAAGCCCATATTCCCGGCCTCGGCTGGGTCGGCTTCGATCCCGCCAACGAGATCTGCCCGGATGCGCGCTACATCAGGCTCGCCGCCGGCCTCTGCTACCGCGACGCCGCGCCGATTTCAGGCATGCGCATCGGCACGCCTGGTGAAACGCTGTCGGTCACGGTGAAGGTAGAAGACAGCGGCCAGATGCAAAGCCAGAGCCAGAGCTGAGCGGCACCGAAGGACAGAACGCGGCCTCTCGTTTTCCCCTTCTCCCCTCGGGGAGAAGGTGCCCGTAGGGCGGATGAGGGGGCCGCCGGCGCTGGTCTTTCAAGAACTCCCATGCGTGCTTCGACAGTACTGGTTCGACTAATCTACGTCTCGGGTAGGCATTGCCGTCGGCTTGGCGGAATAGCTTGTGGAAAGGGCACGCCGTGTAGCCCCCTCATCCGCCTGCCGGCACCTTCTCCCCGAGGGGAGAAGAAATTTGCCGCAGCCTCTCCGTCCCTTGCACGCTCTCGCAGCGCGTACTTTCGCCCCCGCGAGCATGACGAAGGAATAGCTTCGCGCCTCGCAAACATCCAAAGGCGGGGCTCTCACCCCGCCTTTTCAACGATCCCAATCTCGGATGCGTCCCTGTTTAGTGGCTGTCCTTGCCGACAGCGTTTCCGCGGCATCCCTTGAGGAAGTCGAGGTCGGCGCCGGTATCGGCCCCTTCGACATGCTGCTGATGCAGGAAGGCGTAGCCCGACGTCGGTAGATCGTGGTTCGGCTGCCATTCGGCGAGACGCCGCGCCAGTTCCTCGTCTGAAATGTCGAGATGCAGGCGGCGGTTCGGGACGTCGAGCTCGATCATGTCGCCGTTCTTGACGACCGCGAGCGGTCCGCCGACGGCCGCTTCCGGAGAGGTGTGCAGCACGACGGTGCCGTAGGCCGTTCCGGACATGCGGGCATCGGAGATGCGCACCATATCGAGGATGCCCTTCTTCAGCACCTTAGGCGGCAGGCCCATATTGCCGACTTCGGCCATGCCGGGATAGCCCTTCGGTCCGCAGTTCTTCATGACCATGACGCAGGTCTCGTCGATGTCGAGATTGTCGTCGTTGATCTTGGCCTTGTAGTCGTCGATGTCCTCGAACACGACTGCCCTGCCCCGATGCACCAGGAGATGCGGCGAAGCTGCCGAAGGCTTCAGCACCGCGCCCTTCGGCGCGAGATTGCCGCGCAGCACGACGATGCCGCCCGAAGAGGTCAGCGCCTTTTCAGCAGGCAGGATGACATCCTCGTTCCAGTTGACGACTTCCTTGACCTCGTCCCAGACGGTTTCGCCGGAGACCGTCAGCGCGTCCTTGTGCAGAAGACCAGCCTCGCCGAGGCGCTTCAGCACGACAGGCAGGCCGCCGGCATAGAAGAACTCTTCCATCAGGTATTTGCCCGACGGCATCAGGTTGACGATTGTGGGAACGTCGCGGCCGCAACGGTCCCAATCGTCAAGCGAAAGATCGATCCCGACGCGGCCGGCAATCGCCAGCAGGTGGATGACGGCATTGGTCGATCCACCGATCGCCGCATTGGTGCGGATGGCGTTCTCGAAGGCTTCCTTCGTCATGATGTCGGAAGGCTTCAGATCGTCCTTGACCATCTGGACGATGCGGCGGCCGGTCAGCTGCGCCATCACCTTGCGGCGGGAATCGACGCCCGGGATCGCGGCATTGCCTGACAGCGCCATGCCGAGCGCTTCGGCCATTGAAGCCATCGTCGAAGCGGTGCCCATGGTGTTGCAGGTGCCCGACGAACGGCTCATCGAGGCTTCGGCCTCGAGGAACTCGGCCTGCGTCATCTCGCCGGCCTTCACCATTTCGGAGAATTTCCAGAGATGCGTGCCGGAACCGACGCGCTCGCCGCGGAAATAGCCGTTCAGCATCGGGCCGCCAGTGACGACGATCGACGGCAGGTCGCAGGATGCCGCCCCCATCAGCAGCGACGGCGTGGTCTTGTCGCAGCCGACGAGCAGCACGCAGCCATCCATCGGCTGGCCGCGGATCGCTTCCTCAACTGCAAGTGCAGCAAGGTTGCGGTACATCATCGCGGTCGGGCGGAAGGTGTTTTCGGATGCGGAGAACACCGGCACTTCGAGCGGGAAGCCGCCGGCCTCCCAGACACCCGCCTTCACCTTCTCCGCGAGTTCTCTGAGATGACCGTTGCACGGGGTCATGTCAGACCAGGTGTTGAGGATGCCGATCACCGGCCGACCGTCGAACAGGTCGTGCGGATAACCCTGGTTCTTCAGCCAGCCACGGTGATAGATCACGTCGCGGCTCGTGCCGCCGTACCATTCCTGCGACCTAAGCCTGCGCGGCCATTCCGCTTTCTTCTTCATAATCTCTGTCCTTCAGGATACCCCCGGACCGCCTCGTACGGACCGGGTCATCTCGCTTTGTCTTAAGCCAGCGTGTAGGCCGTCTTGACGGTTGTGTAGAACTCGGCGGCGTATTTGCCCTGCTCGCGCGGACCGTAGGACGAGCCCTTGCGGCCGCCGAACGGAACGTGGAAATCGACGCCTGCCGTCGGCAGGTTGACCATGACCATGCCCGCTTCCGAATTGCGCTTGAAGTGCGTCGCATGCTTCAGGCTCGTCGTGGCGATGCCGGCCGAAAGGCCGAACGGCGTGTCGTTGGCGATGGCAAGCGCCTCGTCGTAGTCCTTCGCCCGGATCACCGAGACCACAGGTCCGAAGATCTCTTCGCGCGAAATGCGCATCTGGTTGGTCGCTTCGGTGAACAGCGTCGGCTGCAGGTAGAAGCCGGGCGTGTCGCGGGAAACGAGCTCGCCGCCGAAGGCGAGCTTGGCGCCTTCCGACTTGCCGATCTCGATATAGTCCGTATCGGTCTTCAGCTGTCGTTCGTCGACGACGGGGCCGATATGCGTGCCGGCCTTCAGCGCGTTGTCGACAACGAGCGTCTTCAGCTTCTCGGTCAGAGCCGCGACGAACTTGTCATGGATGCCTTCGGTGACGATCAGGCGTGACGAGGCGGTGCAGCGCTGGCCGGTGGAGAAAAAGCCGGAATTGGCGGCTGCTTCCACGGCAACATTGAGGTCGGCGTCGTCGAGCACGACCATCGGGTTCTTGCCGCCCATCTCAAGCTGGAACTTGCGGTTATGCTCGATGGAGGCGGCGGCGACGCGCCTGCCGGTGCCGGTGGAACCGGTGAAGGTGATGCCGTGAACATCGGGGCTTTCGAGCATGGCCTGGCCGACGACCGAGCCCTTGCCCATGACGAGGTTCAGGACGCCCTTCGGCAGTCCGGCGCGATTGAGGATATCGACGATCGCCCAGGAGCAGGCCGGCACCAGTTCGGCCGGCTTGAAGACGATGGTGTTGCCGTAGCAGAGCGCCGGCGCGATCTTCCAGGCCGGAATGGCGATCGGGAAGTTCCACGGCGTGATGATGCCGATGACGCCGAGGCCCTCTCGGGTGATTTCGACGCCGATATTCGGGCGAACCGACGGGATGACTTCGCCGGCCAGCCGCAGGGCTTCACCAGCGAAGAATTCGAAAATCTGTGAGGCGCGGATGACTTCGCCGGTCGCTTCCGGCAGCGTCTTGCCCTCTTCGCGGGCGAGCAGCGCGCCGAGCTCGTCCTTGCGCGCCATGATCTCATCGCCGGTCTTCTTCAGGATGACGTGGCGTTCCCAGATGCCCGAGCGCGACCATGCGGGAAAGGCGGCCTTGGCGGCGGCGATGGCGTTGCGAGTGTCTTCTGCGCTGCCATCGGCATAGAGGCCGACGACCTCGTTCGTATCCGACGGGTTGATGTTCTTCGTCGCGTTCGTGCCGACCCATTCGCCGGCAATCAGGTTTTGATAAATGGTCATGGGCTCAACAAGCCTCCTTTACCGTTTACATCACGGCCCGGCCACGATCGCGGCCAGGCCTCGAAAATCAGAGCTGCTTGACGGCGATCTCTTCTTCGGCCGCCACCTTCAGCGGATTGCGCAGCGGCAGGCCGAATTCGGCGACTTCGATCTCGAAGACATCGCCCTCTTCCGTCTTGATACCGTCAGCGAAGGAAAGGGTCGCCGTACCGAACATATGGACATGAACATCTCCCGGCGCACGGAAGAGACCATATTTGAAATGGTGATATTCCAGATTGGCGAAAGTGTGCGACATGTTCGCCTCGCCGGAGAGGAACGGCTTTTCGAAGATCACCTTGTCGCCGCGCTTGATGCGCGAGGTGCCGCGAATATCGTCAGGCGCCGCACCGACCCTGATTTCCGGGCCGAAGCTTGCCGGACGCAGCTTCGAATGCGCGAGATAGAGATAGTTCATCCGCTCGGTGACGTGATCGGAAAATTCGTTCGACAGCGCAAAGCCGATGCGGAAGGGCGCGCCGTCCTTGGCAATCACGTAGATGCCGGCCATTTCAGGCTCTTCGCCGCCGTCGAGCGCGAAGGAAGGCGAGATAAGCGGCGCGCCAGGGGCAGCAGCGCCATGGCCGTTGCCCTTGTAGAACCATTCGGGCTGCACGCCCTTTTCGCCAGCCTTCGGCTTGCCGTTCTCCAGGCCCATCTTGAACATCTTCATCGAGTCGGTGAGCGTTTCCTCGGCCGCCTCGGTGGTCTTCTTGTGCATGGAATCGCGGGTTGCCGCGGAGCCGAGATGCGTCAGTCCCGTGCCGGTCAGATGCAGGTGGGCGGCATCGGGGTGGGTAATCGGCGGAAGGAAGCGGCCTTCCGCATAGGCCTTTTCAAGATCGACGGCATCGCCGTAACCATGGGCTTCGATAACCGCGGCAAGCGACTTGCCGCCGTCCGCCGCTTCCATCGCCAGCGCATAGACGCTGCCGGCGTTCTTGACCGATTTGGCAGCGCCGCCCTGCTCGCGCACGGCGACGACGATCTCTCCGTTGGCACCCTTGATTTGCGAAATAAGCACGTCTTCGATCCTTCTCGTTCCGGCGAAGACCCGAAAAAGCTCCGCCTGTCCGGCTCCGTCAGGAGCCGGAATTCAACTTTCATATGACTGCGAATGCCTGGCTGCGCTTAGCGCTCAGCCCTTGTTCTTGTTGTAGACATCGAAGAACACGGCAGCCAGAAGCACCGCACCCTTCACCATCTGCTGCGAGTCGGTGCCGAGGCCGTGGATCGACATGCCGTTGTTCATGATGCCCATGATCAGAGCGCCGATGACAGCGCCGGTCACTTTGCCGACACCGCCCTGGGCGGATGCACCGCCGATGAAGCAGGCAGCGATGACGTCGAGTTCGAGACCGAAGCCGCCCTTTGCTGTCGCCGAGTTCAGACGCAGCGCGACGATAAGACCAGCCAATCCGGCGAGCAGGCCCATATTCGCAAAGGTCAGGAAGGTCAGCCGCTCGGTGTTGATACCGGAAAGCTTCGTCGCCTTCTCATTACCGCCCATGGCGTAGATACGGCGGCCGATCGTCGTGCGGCGGGTAATGAAGGCATAGGCGGCCACCAGAACCAGCATGACGACAAGCACGTTCGGGAAGCCGCGATAGATCGACAGCTGGTAGCCCAGTCCGAGAACGGCGAGCGCGACAATGATGTTCTGGGCAAGGAAGAAGCCCATGGGCTCGACGTCATTGCCATGCTTCTCGTTCGAGAGCCGCTTGCGCCATGCCATATAGAAGAGGGTGACGGCGCCGACGACGGTCAGGATGATCGAGGTCGAGTTGATGCCGCCCATATCGACGAGGTTCGGCAGGAAGCCGATGCTGATCAGCTGGAAGTCCGGCGGGAAGGGACCGATGCTGGTGCCGGTTCCCGATGCCGTCATGACGAACAGCGTCAGCCCGCGGAAAACAAGCATGCCGGCCAGCGTGACGATGAAGGACGGGATCTTGTGATAAGCGACGAAATAGCCCTGGATGCCGCCGACGAGCGCGCCGAGAGCAAGGCAGATGATACCCGCCAGGATATAATTGGTGTGCCATTGCACCGTCATCACGCCGGCGATGGCGCCGATGAAGCCGACGACGGACCCGACCGAAAGATCGATATGGCCGGCGACGATGACCAGCAGCATGCCAAGCGCCATGATGACGATGAACGAGTTCTGCAGAATGATGTTGGTCAGATTGAGCGGCTTGAAGAGAACGCCACCGGTCGAGAACTGGAAGAACACCATGATCGCGATGAGCGCGATAAACATGCCGTATTCACGGATGTTGCCGCGAACGTAGTCTCCGATCGAGACGACACGCCCTTGCTCAGCGATGGGTTGATTGATCGGTGTCATTGCTTCTTCTCCCCTGAGCGCATGATAGCGCGCATGATGGTTTCCTGGCTTGCTTCTCCCTTCGGCAGTTCAGCGACGATGCGTCCTTCGTTCATCACGTAGATGCGGTCACAAGTGCCAAGCAGTTCGGGCATTTCCGATGAGATCATCAGAACGCCCTTTCCATCGGCGGCAAGCTGGTTGATGATAGTATAGATTTCGTATTTTGCGCCAACGTCGATGCCGCGCGTCGGCTCGTCGAGGATCAAAACATCCGGATTGGAGAACAGCCACTTCGACAGCACCACCTTCTGCTGGTTGCCGCCGGAAAGATTGACCGTTTCCTGGAAGATGCTGGAAGAGCGGATGCGCAACTTCGACCTATAGTCGGTCGCAACCCGCGATTCCTTGACGCTGTCGATGACCGACGCATTCGACACCGCCTTCAAATTGACCAGCGTCGTGTTGCGCAGGATCGTGTCGTTGAGCACGAGGCCAAGCTGCTTGCGGTCTTCGGTGACGTAGGCAAGACCTGCGTCGATCGCCCTGCGCACGGTGCTGACATCGACCGGCTTGCCGTGCATCAGCACCTCGCCGGAGATCTTGTGGCCATAGGACTTGCCGAAGAGGCTCATGGCGAATTCGGTGCGTCCTGCCCCCATTAGACCGGCGATACCGACGACCTCGCCCTTGCGGACGGTGACGTTAATATTGTGCAGGACCTGGCGGTCGCGGTGCTGCTGGTGGTAGGCGTTCCAGTTCTTCACTTCGAGAATGGTTTCGCCGATCGGCACCGAGCGCGGCGGATAGCGGTCTTCGAGATCGCGGCCAACCATGTTGCGGATGATGATGTCTTCGCTGATCTCGTCCGCGTGACAGTCGAGCGTCTTGACGGTCATGCCGTCGCGCAGGACCGTGATCTGGTCGGCGACCTTGCGGATCTCGTTCAGCTTGTGGGAAATGATGATCGAGGTGATGCCCTGCTTGCGGAACTCCATGAGCAGCGTGAGCAGAGCGTCGGAATCGCTTTCGTTGAGCGAGGCCGTCGGCTCGTCGAGGATGAGCAGTTTCACGCTCTTCGACAGCGCCTTGGCGATCTCGACGAGCTGCTGCTTGCCGACGCCGATGTCGGTCACGAGCGTGTTCGGAGATTCCTGCAGGCCGACCTTCTTGAGCAGCTGCTTCGTGCGGTTGAACGTCTCGTCCCAGCTGATGACGCCGCTCTTGGCATTCTCGTTGCCGAGGAAGATGTTCTCCCCGATCGACAGCAACGGCACGAGCGCCAGTTCCTGATGGATGATGACGATGCCGATTTCTTCGGAGTCCTTCAGGGCCTTGAAGTTGCGCGTCTCGCCTTCATAGACGATGTCGCCTTCATAGCTTCCGGTGGGATAGACGCCCGATAGCACTTTCATCAGGGTCGATTTGCCGGCCCCGTTTTCGCCCACCACTGCGTGGATCTCACCCTGGCGAACCCTGAGGTTCACGTTCTCCAGCGCCTTGACGCCCGGGAACGTCTTGGTGATGCTCCGCATTTCAAGGATGGTATTGTCCATAGTCAAAGTTCCAGCGCCTCCGGCCGTCAAGCGGCCGGGCGATCATAAAATCGAAGACCGGAACCCGCAAGCGCGGGTTCCGGCCATCTCGTATTACTTCAGCTTGTCTTCGGTGTAGTAACCGCCGTCGACGAGGATCTGCTTGTAGTTGGTCTTGTCGACAGCAACCGGCTTCAGCAGATAGGACGGAACGACCTTGACGCCGTTGTCGTAGGTCTTCTTGTCGTTGACCTCAGGTTCCTTGCCGGACATGACGGCATCGACCATGGCAACGGTGACCTTGGCGAGATCGCGGGTGTCCTTGAAGATCGTCGAATGCTGTTCGCCAGCAATGATCGACTTGACCGACGGAACTTCAGCGTCCTGACCGGTAACGATCGGGAGCGGCTGAGCCGCAGTACCATAACCAACGCCCTTCAGCGACGAAATGATACCGATCGACAGACCGTCATAGGGAGACAGGACGGCATCGACCTTGGCGTCGGTGTAGTTAGCCGAGAGCAGGTTGTCCATGCGAGCCTGGGCCGTTGCCGGATCCCAACGCAGCGTGCCGACCTTGTCCATTCCGGTCTGGCCGGACTTCACGACGAGCTTGCCCGAGTCGATGTAGGGCTGCAGGACGGACATTGCGCCATCATAGAAGAAGAAGGCGTTGTTGTCGTCCGGCGAACCGCCGAAGAGTTCGATGTTGAACGGACCCTTGCCATCCTTGAGGCCGAGGCCGTCAACGATGGAGCCGGCCTGCAGAACGCCGACCTGGAAGTTGTCGAAGGTCGCGTAGTAGTCGACGTTGCCCGAATTGCGGATCAGACGGTCGTAAGCGATGACCTTGATGCCGGCGTCGTGTGCCTTCTGGAGCACGTCGGAAAGCGTGGTGCCGTCGATCGAAGCGATGACGAGAACCTTGACGCCCTTCGTGACCATGTTTTCGATCTGCGAAAGCTGGTTCGGAATGTCGTCGTCACCATACTGCAGGTCAGTGCCGTAACCGGCAGCCTGGAGCTGCTTGACGATGTTGTTGCCGTCGTCGATCCAGCGGGCCGAAGCCTTCGTCGGCATTGCGATACCAACGGTGCCCTTGTCCGCTGCCATAGCAGGCGCAACGAACGAAGCGACGCCGAAAGCAGCCGCAGCCATCAATGAGATAATGGATTTCATTTCTCTCTCCCTTGTTAATAGAGCAGCGGACGAAAAATCGCCCGCCCCGAAACTGTGGCAGGTTCCGTATTGGATAGTTACTTCAGATGGTGAGAAACGAAGTAGGTCTCCTCCACGATCTCACACGTGTTGAGTGCCAACCAGCACACGGCGGCAAACTGGTATGGATTCCTATAACTGTCAAATAGAATAAGTGGTAATGTGCATAACAATTTTGGTATATCGTTAAAAAGTATTACTTTTGATGGAACGCAGTGGGGAGGCTGCAACCATGACGATTGTTTCAGAGCCATTTTCGATGGATCACGTCGATATCCACAGTGATAATTTCGGCGATGACAGCCTTTTACGTGCGGGACTTAAGCTGAATCACCTGCGCATGATCGTCGCAATCGAAGATAGCGGGCAGATTTCCGCTGCCGCGGAAGTTCTCAACATTTCGCAGCCCGCCGCATCGCGCATGCTGTCCGAAATGGAATCAATCACCAAGACGCCGCTCTACGAGCGCGTCGCCCGCGGCGTGGTGCTGACGACCTTCGGCGCGGCACTTGCCAGACGCGCGCGCAAGATCCTCCTGGAGCTGCGCGAGGCGAGCCGGGAGATTGGCGAGCTCAAGAGCGGCAAGGGCGGCTCGGTCTTCATCGGCGCGGTGACGGCGCCGGCCATGAGGCTCGTGGTGCCGGCGATCAACAAGGTCCGCAAGGCCTATCCGGGCATCGAGATCAACATCCAGGTGGAGACCAGCAACGTGCTGGCCCGCGAGCTGCTCGCCGCCCGCCACGACTTCATCATCGGCCGCATTCCCGACGATCTCAACCCGCGCCTCTTCGAGGTGACCGAGATCGGCATCGAGCGGGCCTGCCTGATCGTGCACAGCCGCCATCCGCTTTTGAAGCAGAAGGTGAGCAGCCTCGTTGACATCAGGGATTACGACTGGGTTTTCCAGCCGCCGGGCACGCTACTGCGCCGCACGATCGAGGACATCTTCCTGTCGCGCGGCGTGGCGTTGCCCGAAAACATCGTCAACACCTCCTCGCTGCTTCTGACCTGCGCCATCGTCTGCGAAACCGATGCCATTGCTCCGATCGCCATCGACGTCGCCCAGTTCCTGGCCAGCCAGAGTTCGAATGCCTCGGATGTGCGCATGCTGCCGATCGATTTCGACATCAACGTCAAGCCTTACAGCCTGATCACCGCGAGAGAACGGGCGCTGCCGCCGAGCGCAAGGCTGCTCTATGACATCATCCTCGAAGAAAGCCTGAAGCAGGCCAGCTGAAGCGCGGCAAGCCCTGCGCCATCTTGCCCGCTTCTAATGCGTGCGTCGAAAGGAAGGCGCGTGCTGTTCGGACAATCTGTATTTCAATCGGTCCTCGAGCGGCTGAAGGCTGAGGGCGAGACGGAGGAGGAAGGCGCCGAGGCGCCGGCCGCCCATCGCGTGCATGGCCTTGCCACCGGACTCGCTTTCGATGTCATGCAGGGTGTCTCCGCCGCCTCGCAGCGAGTGGGCCAGGCCTATCTCGACAATCTCGATCTCGATGCCACCGCGATCGTGCCGGAGCTTCCGCCTCAGCCCATAATGCCGGACCATCTCGCACGGATCGCACCGGCAGAGGTCGCAGCCGAACTGGCGATCTCGGCCGCCGACACGCCGCTGACGCTCGGCGAAAAGCGGCGCGCCTTCGCCCGCGCCAATCATCCCGATCGCGTCGCCCCGCCTTTCCGCGACAATGCGACGAAGCGGATGACGCTGGCCAACCTGCTGATCGACGAAGCGCTGCGGCGAATCGGCCGCTGATTATTCCGCCTGCCCATCCTTTTGGGGCTTCCCGGCGGTCGCCCCGGACTCGTCCTCGTCGTCAGCGTCAGGCTGCGCAGGAGGCTCCGTGGCCGGCGGCTGCGGATTGAAGGTCCAGAACAGCATATAGAAGGAATAGGCGCCCGCCGCGCCGGCGAGCACCGCCCAGAACGGATCGCCGGTGATGAGCTCGACCCCGGTCCAGCCGAAGCAGACGGCAACAATGGCTATGCGCACCCAGAGGCGGCGATATGCCGGATGGTTCGGATCGATCAGTTGCATCTTTATCCCGCGGTCGCATATGTCACGCATGCCCCGGCATGCGTCGCACATGCCCTCGGCATGAGCCCGCTTGTCTTTAGTTTGAATCTTGCAAATGTGAAAGAGCCGCGGGCTTGACGTGGCTCGTATAAGGTGGAATGAAAATTCCAGATTTTTGGTAATTCGGTTTATTTGTTCCGAATTCAACGGAGGTTGCAATGACAGTGAGATTTGGTCTTCTCGGCGCCGGCCGCATCGGCAAGGTTCATGCGAAGGCCGTCAGCGGCGACGCCAATGCAACGCTCGTCGCGGTCGCCGACGCCTTTCCGCAGGCGGCCGAAGCCATCGCTTCCGCCTACGGCTGCGAAGTGCGCACCATCGAGGCGATCGAATCGGCCAAAGATATCGACGCCGTCGTCATCTGCACGCCGACGGATACCCATGCCGACCTGATCGAGCGTTTCGCGCGCGCCGGCAAGGCGATCTTCTGCGAAAAGCCGATCGATCTCGACGTCGCACGCGTCAAGGCCTGCATCAAGGTGGTGGAAGAGACCGGCGCCAAGCTGATGGTCGGCTTCAACCGCCGCTTCGACCCGCATTTCATGGCGGTGCGCAAGGTTATCGACGACGGCAAGATCGGCGATGTCGAAATGGTGACGATCACCTCGCGCGATCCCGGCGCCCCGCCGGTCGATTACATCAAGCGCTCGGGCGGCATCTTCCGCGACATGACGATCCACGATTTCGACATGGCCCGCTTCCTGCTCGGCGAAGAGCCGGTCTCGGTGCTGGCGACTGCTGCCGTCCTCGTCGACAAGGCGATCGGTGAAGCCGGCGATTATGACAGCGTTTCGGTGATCCTGCAGACTGCGTCAGGCAGGCAGGCCATCATCTCCAACTCGCGCCGCGCCACCTATGGCTACGACCAGCGCATCGAGGCGCACGGCTCCAAGGGCGTCGTCTCGGCCGAAAACCAGCGCCCGGTCTCGATCGAAGTCGCCAACGCCGACGGCTACACCCGCCCGCCGCTGCATGATTTCTTCATGACCCGCTATACCGAAGCCTATGCCAACGAGATCGCAGCCTTCATCGCCGCGATCGAAAAGGGCACCAAGATCTCGCCCTCCGGCGCCGACGGCCTGGCAGCGCTCGCACTCGCCGACGCCGCCGTTAAGTCGGTCAAGGAAGGCAAACTCATCAAGATTGGCTGACGGCCCTCTCCCGACCGAAAGCCACGCATGAGATGGCCGGGCACCGCCCGGCCATTTCGCGTTTGATAGCAAAGCGTATTTAAGACCCCCTCCCCACAAGGGGGAGGGACTAACCTGCCGCGCCCACCGATTTCCCTTTGATGGTTTCATCCGCAGAAAGGGTTGATGCTTGCCGCAGTCGGACGCCGCGGCTTAGCCCCTCCCCCTTGTGGGGAGAGTTGGGGAGGGGTTTTGCCGCTACTCCCCGCCCTGAACACCCGAGATCACGATATCCTGATCGATCACCGATAGCGCCCGGTTGAGATGCCCCTCGAAGACGAGGATCTGCTCATCGGCGACCACACGGATCTCGGGCATGCCTTCCATGCGTACGACATGCGATTGGCCGAGCCCCTCTTCGATCCCCTGCCTGAGAAGATCGTAATAACGCGTGCCCGGCCCGGTGATGGCGATCGGCATGCGTTCCGTCAGGCTCAGCATGCGCGATAGCCCGTTGCCGAGCGCCAGCCCTGCCTGGCGGAAGGCGAAGGCGGAGGTGCGGTGGCCCTGGCGCGCCTTTGCGGCGATCTTGTCGAGTTCGGCCACCGGCACGAACTTTGCCGGGATCGTATCGAGCGGCACTTCGAAGGCGCTGCGCAGGATCGCGTAGAAACCGGCATAGGCCTCGATGCAGCCGCGCGTGCCGCAGCGGCATAGCCCGCCATTGGCCATGTGCAGCATATGCCCGAAATTCGGCGCCGAAGCCTCCGGGCCCGCCTGGCCGCCGCGCCGGACGATGCCGAGCCCGATACTGTGACCGAGCGAAAGAGCGGCGAGCGAGCGGAAGTCCGTGCCTTTGGCGATTTCCTCACGCGCGCCGAGGGCGGCGGCGACCAGCAGCGTCTCGTTGTCGAGGATCACCTTGGCCTGCCATTCCGGCCGGAGTGCGGATTCGAAATCGATCTGGTCGCTGCCGAAGATCGGCGACCAGAGGAGCACCGGCTCGGTGGAATTGACCAGCCCCTTGCTGCTGATCGAAATCAGCAGCACTTTTTCCTGGGCGATCCCCGAGCGCTCGAGAATGCGCAAAAGCCCGGCGCGCACGCCTGCGACGAAGCGGGCGGCACCTGATGGATCGTGCGAACGCACCTCGCTGAAGCGGTCGATCAGCTTGCCGGCATAATCCACAAGCGAATATTGCACCGCATCCGAGGAGATGATGACGACGATGAGATAGCCGCAGTCGCGCCGCTGGCGCAGAAGAACGCGTGGCCGGCCGCGCCCGCTTGCCGCCTGCTGCTCGGATTTTTCAATGATCTGAGCCTTTTCCAGCTCAGTGGTGATGGCCGAAATGGTGGCCGAGGAAAGCCCGGTGAAATCGGATATTTCGGTATGCGCGAGTGCGCCGTGACGGCGCAGCACGGAGAGCACGAGCACGCTGTTTCTCTGCCGGACCAGCTCCGTGCTCGACTTGGTCAGCATGAATGCCGCCCTCTCCTCCTGCTCGCTCTTCCCTTGATTTCCACTGCATCTCCGACCTCCGTTGCGCAAGGGGAATAAGCCGGTAGTGCAGTGTTGACAGTTGAAAAAATCTCTGACACTAAATTTCTCGACTGTCGAGAAAAAAATCCGAACCTTTCTAGACAGCTTTTCGCGGTGGCCGGAGGAAGCATGGGCTGGGCCGGCCGCAACTCACTCGGGAGGACATTATGAAGTCTATTTATAAGCTGATGGCAGGCGCTGCCATCCTCGTTTCCGTGCATACCGTTGCCATGGCTAAAGACCTCGTCGTCGGCGTTTCCTGGTCGAATTTCCAGGAAGAGCGCTGGAAGACGGACGAAGCCGCCATCAAGAAGGCTCTCGAAGCCAAGGGCGCCAAGTATATTTCCGCTGACGCACAGTCCTCAGCCGCAAAGCAGCTCACCGACGTCGAATCGCTGATCTCGCAGGGCGCCAACGCGCTCATCATTCTCGCCCAGGACTCCGACGCGATCGGCCCGGCCATCGAAAAGGCCGCTGCTGAAGGCATTCCGGTCGTCGGCTACGACCGCCTGATCGAAAACCCGGCGGCCTTCTACATCACCTTCGACAACAAGGAAGTCGGCCGCCTGCAGGCTCAGGGCGTCTTCAAGGCCAAGCCGGAAGGCAACTACGTCTTCATCAAGGGCTCGTCCTCCGACCCGAACGCAGACTTCCTGTTCTCGGGCCAGCAGGAAGTGCTGAAGGCCGCGATCGACGCCGGCAAGATCAAGAATGTCGGCGAAGCCTATACCGACGGCTGGCTGCCGGAGAATGCTCAGCGCAACATGGAGCAGTTCCTGACCGCCAACAACAACAAGGTTGATGCCGTTGTTGCTTCGAACGACGGCACGGCCGGCGGCGCGATCGCAGCGCTCGACGCCCAGGGCCTCGCCGGTTCGGTTCCGGTTTCCGGCCAGGACGGCGACAAGGCAGCACTCAACCGCATCGCTCTCGGCACCCAGACGGTTTCCGTCTGGAAGGACAGCCGCGAACTCGGCAAGCGCGCTGCTGAAATCGCTCTCGACCTCGCCGGCGGCAAGGACATGAGCAAGATCGACGGCGCCCAGACCTTCAAGGGCGGCCCGAAGCACGTGGAAATGAACTCGGTCTTCCTGAAGCCGCTGGCGATCACCAAGGAAAATCTGAACGTCGTCATCGACGCCGGCTGGATTTCCAAGGCTGAAGCCTGCCAGGGCGTCAAGGCCGGCACTGTCGCTGCGTGCAAGTAAGCCAAAGCTGAACTAGAATAACCGGCGCCGTAGCGGAAACACCGCTGCGGCGCCGGATGCGGATCAGAACGGCAAGACGACGTTTTTTCCGCCTCACCACACCATCGCGGACTTTCATTCCCTGCCGGAAGAGCGTCGCGACGCCACGCGACCGGTTTCCGGAAGCATCGCGATGGTCACTTGAAGAACAGACTGATGACGCCGATGGCAGCCTCCGGCACGCGGCGCGTCCGTCCACACAAAATGGGGGAACGGCAAACCCATGGCCGAAATGGTAAAATCCACAACATCAAGCGGGCCGCGAACGGCGGAAGCCAATCCGGTGACCCGCTTCTTCCGCGCCACTGAGATCGATACGCGCCTGCTCGGCATGATCGGCGCGCTCATCATCATCTGGATCGGTTTCCACATCATCACCGGCGGCCTGTTCCTGACCCCGCGCAATCTCTGGAACCTCTCGGTCCAGACGACCGACATCGCCATCATGACGACGGGCATGGTGCTGATCATCGTCACCCGCAATATCGACCTTTCGGTCGGTTCCATGCTCGGCCTCTGCGGCATGATCATGGGCGTGACGCAGGCCAAGATCCTGCCGGAATATATCGGCTTCGACAGCCCCTTCACCTGGATGATCACGCTGCTGATCGGCCTGATCGCCGGCGGCCTGATCGGCACCTTCCAGGGCATGATCATCGCCTTCCTCAACGTTCCCTCCTTCATCGTCACCCTCGGCGGCCTGCTCGTCTGGCGCGGCGCGACCTGGCTCGTCACCAGCGGCCAGACGGTCGCCCCGATGGACCAGACCTTCCGCATCATGGGCGGCGGCGCAGAGGGCTCGATCGGCGCCACCTGGAGCTGGGTCGTCGGCATCGCCGCCTGCCTCTTCGTCATCGCCAGCATCGTCGGCTCGCGCCGCCAGCGCCGCCGCTTCGGCTTCCCGCGCCGGCCGATGTGGGCTGAATATTTCCTCGCCATCCTGAGCTGCGTGCTCATCCTTGGCGCGGTCTCGATCGCCAACAGCTATTACTGGCCGATCAACATCGCCAAGAAATATGCCGAGACCAACAATATTCCCTGGCCCGAAACCGGCCTGGATATTCCTTATGGTATCGCCGTGCCGGTGCTGATCGCAGTCGTCGTAGGCATCATCATGACCTTCATCGCGACCCGCCTGCGCTTCGGCCGCTATGTCTTCGCGATCGGCGGCAACCCTGAAGCCGCAGAACTCGCCGGCATCAAGACCCGCTGGGTCACCGTGCGCATCTTCGCGCTGATGGGCGTTCTCGCGGCCATTGCGGCGGCGATTTCCACCGCCCGCCTCAACGCGGCGACGAACTCGCAGGGCACGCTCGACGAGCTCTACACCATCGCCGCCGCCGTCATCGGCGGAACGTCGCTGGCGGGCGGCACCGGCACGATCGCCGGCGCCATGCTCGGCGCGCTCGTCATGCAGTCCCTGCAGTCGGGCATGGTGCTCGCGCATGTCGACACACCGCTGCAGAGCGTCGTCGTCGGCACCGTCCTCGTCGTCGCGGTCTGGCTCGACACCGTCTATCGCGCCCGTGCCAAGTGAGAGGAGCCACAAACATGACTGATCAACGCACTCCCCTCGTGGAACTGAAAAACATTTCGATCTCCTTCGGCGGCATCCACGCCGTGGATAATGCCTCGGTCGATCTCTACCCCGGCGAAGTCGTCGCCCTTCTCGGCCATAACGGCGCCGGCAAGTCGACGCTGATCAAGATCCTCTCCGGCGCATACAAGCGCGACTCGGGCGATATCCTGATCAACGGCGAGCCGGCCGACATCCGCAATCCGCGCGATGCCAAGAAATACGGGATCGAGACGATCTACCAGACGCTCGCCGTCGCCGATAATGTCGACGCCGCCGCCAATCTCTATCTCGGCCGCGAGCTGAAGACCCGCTGGGGCACGCTCGACGACGTCGCGATGGAAGCCTCGGCCCGCGAAGTGATGGGGCGGCTCAACCCCAACTTCAAGCGCTTCAAGGAGCCGGTGAAGGCACTCTCCGGCGGCCAGCGGCAATCGGTGGCGATCGCGCGCGCGATCCTCTTCAACGCCCGCATCCTGATCATGGACGAGCCGACGGCCGCCCTTGGCCCCCAGGAGACGGCGCAGGTCGGCGAGCTGATCAAGCAGCTGAAGAAGGAAGGTATCGGCATCTTCCTCATCAGCCACGACATCCACGACGTCTTCGACCTCGCCGACCGCGTCTCGGTGATGAAGAACGGCCAGGTCGTCGGCCACGCCCGCACCGAGGACGTGACCAAGGACGAGGTGCTCGGCATGATCATCCTCGGCAAGGTCCCGCCCAAAGCCATCCCCGGCCCCGGCGCCATGCAGATCTGACCGCAGCAAACTCAAGGCCTACAAAATCACACTCCGCCGCCCGCAAGGCCGGCGGAGTTTTTTGTGCTTTCCGGGGCCGAAGCCGAGACCGGAGAACCCGCGCAACGCCAGCAGCCAACGCCTCCGCCCCCGATCCATTTCGATTGGCAAGGAGGTTTGGAAGGACGTTTTTAAGCAGCCCCGATCGTCTCAAAAACACCCTCCCCGGCTCCGGCGCCATTAGAAATCCGCCCACTGCAAGCCTCCATCCGGCTGCCTTGCCCGCAAGGCCGGTGGCGTTTTTGCTTCCTTTGGTCGTGTCCCTACAGATGGTGTAGCTCGGCGGTAGCGAAGCCGCTCGCGAGCGCGCCCTCAACAGCGCGGTAGTGAGCGGGCGGCGAAGCGGTGGTCATCGATGTTCTTCAGTAGGGTTGGGTTGCTGACACCAACCTGATTCGAAGGAACCACCGATGACCGACGACATGATGAACCTGCGTGCGCTCGTGGAGAAGTCCCCCGACGCCGATCTTTTGCGCGAGATGATCGGCTTTGCCGCCGAGCGGCTGATGGAGCTGGAGGTGGGCGCTGCCACCGGTGCCGGCTATGGCGAGAAGAACCCGCTGCGGACGGCCCAGCGCAACGGCTACCGCGAGCGGGATTGGGAGACGCGCGCCGGAACCGTCGAGCTGCGCATTCCAAAGCTCAGGAAGGGCTCTTACTTTCCGGGCTTCCTGGAGCCGCGGCGCATGGCCGAGAAGGCGCTGACGGCGGTCATTCAAGAGGCCTATGTGCAGGGAATCTCGACCCGCTCGGTCGACGATCTGGTCAAGGCCATGGGTATGAGCGGCATCTCCAAGAGCCAGGTCAGCCGGCTGTGCGAGGAGATCGACGGAAAGGTCAAGGCCTTCCTCGAGCGGCCGATCGAGGGCGACTGGCCATATCTGTGGATCGATGCCACCTACCTAAAGGTCCGCCGGGGCGGCCGCATCGTCTCCGTTGCCGTGATCATCGCCGTTGGTGTCAACAACGACGGTCGCCGCGAGGTGCTGGGCATGGAGGTCGGCACCTCCGAAGCCGAGCCGATCTGGACCGAGTTCCTACGCAAGCTGACTCGCCGTGGCCTCAGAGGCGTCAAGCTGGTCGTCTCCGACGCCCACGAGGGCCTCAAGGCCGCCGTCACCAAGGTGCTAAACGCAACCTGGCAGCGCTGCCGGGTCCACTTCATGCGCAACGTTCTCGCCCACGCCGGCAAGAGCGGTCGGCGTGTCGTCTCCGCCTTTATCGCCACCGCCTTCGCCCAGGAGACGCCGGAAGCCGCAAGCACCCAATGGCGCGCCGTCGCCGACCAAATCCGCCCGAAGGTCCCGAAGCTCGCCGCCATCATGGATGATGCCGAAGAAGACGTTCTCGCCTACATGACCTTCCCGAAGGAGCACCGCGCCAAGCTGCACAGCACCAACCCGATCGAGCGCCTCAATGGCGAAATCAAGCGCAGGACCGAGGTCGTCGGCATCTTCCCCAATGACGACGCCATCGTCCGCCTCGTCGGCGCGATCCTGCTCGAGCAAAACGACGAATGGGCTGTCCAACGCGCCAGATACATGACGCTGGAAACCATCAGCCAGATGAGCGATGATCCGCTCATCAGCCTGCCAGCCGTGGCGCGCTGATCGTCCCGGCCCATGCCGGAGAACGCGGCGACCAAAGCCGCCACCTACACCACTCCCTGGGACATGATCCTTCCTTTGACGAAATCGAGGCCGGAAAATCCGCCCAAACGCCACCGGAAGTGCTTCCTCCGATCAATTCCGGCCACCAGCGAGGTTTGGAAGGACGTTTTTAAGGAGCCTCAACATTTTCAAAAAAAACGCAAAATGAAGAAGCTCCCCTGCTCTCCCATTCATTTTTTAAAATGTTGACCCTTCTTAAAAACGTCTTTGCCAATGATAACTAACTGATTTCTTTTATTTTCAGTGGCAGAGAGGTTTTTAAGCGGACGAAAGTCGGCTTTTCTGACTGCTGCTGGTTTCTTTTTCCCAGCCACATCAAGCCGAGCCATACGCTCAAATCCGCGAGAAACGGGAGGACGCACCAAGCCATCGGCCGCCAGCCCAGCGGACGAAAATCCCCGCCAAACCGCAAGCACCCGTAATTCTGAGAATTTCGCGATTGAAGCCGGCCGCAAGCTAGGCTAAGAACCACCCATCGGACAGGCGATTCAAATCGCCTCAAGCATGCACCCGTAGCTCAGCTGGATAGAGTGTTGGATTCCGATTCCAAAGGTCACAGGTTCGAATCCTGTCGGGTGCGCCACCGATCTCTGTTCTGCCTCGCCACATAAGCCCGGACTCGACCCCACTAAGCGCGGACTATGGCACCCATAAGCGTGGACTCTGCAGGCGGAAGATTTCCATCAACCTTATAATTCACCTCGTTATTGTGCGGTACGAGTCCTGTTGCCTAATGGGCTGCCGCAAAGCCAATCGGTTCATATGGCTCCAGGTGATGAGCGGCTCCGGCTATACTGCGGCCCAGTACGAATGCAACCAAAACGATTAGACGAAATTGCCGCAACCCGAATGTCGATAAGCCAGGCAATGCGTGTTCGGCGGTAAATTGTTGACAATGAACACTTCGAAGGGAGGTGGCGCCTCTTCACGGCCAATTTCCTGAACCAGTGTTGGCGTTACCCGAAAATTAACCATCTTTCGACGTTGCTCCAAACGGAACCCGGCTTCACTGGTTGCCCAGACAGCTCCAGAAAGGTGCCAGATCCCCTATTTACCTAAGTATGCTGATAAACCTACGTTCATTTTCCGTGGAAGTCGTTAGCAACGTCCAAATTCATCCGCGCCAAGACAGTAGAAACGTCTATGTATTTTCGACCATCAGGAAGTAACACTACAAGATATACTATGGCCACGGTAGCGTGTTGGACTCGACGCTGGATTCGAAGTTGAATCCTAACGCAACGCGCGCAAGATGAATCCATCAGTTGCCCGCGCGTGCCCCTCAGGAGAACTAGCGCGGGAGCATCGTTTGTAGCATGTCAAAGGATTCGAGGGCACTTGAACGGGGGGCTCGCGCGAACCCACGACGAGTTGCGGACTCCGTTTATCGCAGAATTGTCGAGAGCGCTGGCTCTTCGATACCGGTTATCTTCAGCTTGATCGAGGCACGTCGCTGCTGCCGCTAACCGACGACTCAAGCTTCTCTTCGAATGGGAGGGGTGGCGGGACACGCCCCACCGGGCGGGTCCACGCAGTCACGGCGGGGTTTTCGCAGATGATATCCATCAGCGCCTGCGTCGAGAGCAAGAACATGCGTCAGAGTGCCATCTTCGCGCCGGAGGCGTTGCCGCCGCGCTGCAGGCGCTCGCGCTTGCGGCCCTGACCGACGATGATGCGGCCACCGGAATACGGCTTGAAGCCGATGGCGTCTAGCGCCTCCCCGAAGGTCTCCTGCTGCCGAGCGGCGGTGACAAGCTCGGCGAGATCCTTGACGGAGATCACGACCGCCATGTCCTCGACCTTCTTCATGTTGCCGATGACCTGAGGAACGCCGCTTCGGGCCTTCCCGAGCACAGCACTCAGCTCGTCCTTGGCCTTCCTGACGGTCATGGGGTCGCCGCCGATCTGGACGATGGTCTCAACGAGGCCGTCGGTGATGTCCTGCCTGCTGGCGTTGCGGGCTACGTGCACCTGCTTGAGTATCCTCGCGTCCATGTCATCATCTCCACCTGTCCGAGGGCACAATGAGATGCGTGGTCACATTCGTCAAGAAAGATGGTCACGGATTTAGGCGCAGTCTCGCGTCGGAGGAGTGCACATGGGCCGGGATTCCTGTGCCCTTGGGTCCATAGGGACATGTCGATATAGCGCAGCGGTTAGCCACTCTCCAGTGGTTACTATGACCTGAAGCCGAGACTGAGCGTGCATCAGATGTTCGTAAGACGGTTCGTGAGGAGGCACCCAGGCTCAACTGCAGAAGAGATTTCTACGGGTGTAGGCCTTTCAATATCCGAAGTGCTCGCACTGACCGATGAACTTTGCAGTCGCGACATTCTTGCCAATAGCGGTCAAAGCGAGACCCGTATGAGCTGAGCGCCAGCGAGGAGGCCCGATATCGGGAGCTTGACCACGGGTCTGCAGAAACGACACCATAGCTCTAGCGTTCAGTGGAAGTTCCGCGCCTTTACTTTCAACGTATCGTTACGCAAATCCCTGACGAAGACGTCCCTCGTCGGCGGCTTCATTCGCCAGAGGTGTAGCCGAACGCTGTCGCAACGTCATCGAATTCGGCTTCGCCTTCCGAGATAACCCGTATGATGGCCGACCGTGGGAGAGGCTCGAGTGAGTTGAAGTCTAATGCCAATGAGTTCTCGTGGCCGAACGAACGCTCCACTACATCGAACATCGTCTTCGTCGCGGAGTGCGGACCGACGCCCTGAGTGGACGACATGGGAACTTCAATTTCGAGTATTCGTCCGCGGCCGATGCCTTGGATCGCAGCCAGCATGGCCTCGTCCTCGGTTCCACCCATGAACGGAAAATACGAGGACTCTCCTCCCCAGTGGCCGACCAGCATATCGACGGCAGAATCCGTGACATCAATCGGGCAAGCTGTCGTCCAGAACCCTCGACGGTCACCATATTCGTGAGGCGAATGGAGCGCGCTCGACCGATAAATTGTCTCCGCGATTTCGGGCTTCAGGAGTTTCTCTTCGACAACCGATTGGAGCCTCTCGTTCAGTAGATCGAGCGATGTCGTTCGTATCCCGGCACGCAGGATCCTCTCCACCTCAGCGTCAGTCATCCGCGTATAATGGAATGCGCGGAAGCTCTTCGACTCCAGAATGGGTGCCAGCCCATCCCGGGCCTCCATGTATGCTGGGTAGTGCTCGTTCGTGGGCTTCCGGAAGCGAATTCTTTCCTGAAGATCTCTCGGCGGCTCGATGTTATCGAGCTCCAGCGCTCTCTCCCGATGAAGCCTAATGGTCCCCTGATGCCGGTTGAGATAATCTTGGATATCGCCGTCATATGTGTCGAGGTCCCAGACGCTGATCAAAATCGGCTCCATGGCGCATATATGAGGGGGAAGTCGAAACTCCGGGAGGACGGGTCTTTCACCGCTGTCCCGGAGTCCATAGCTCGCTCTCACGGCCGTCCGGCAGGTATCCCTATCGACCCGGTTATCGTGATTTCATCGATCCATTCCGTATCGAGCCCGAAATGCAAAATCAAGGTGAAAGCCTGACGGCACGCCATTTCGGTCGGCGATCACGATAGAACGCAAACCGTACATGCTCTTTACCAGAGACGTCCAGCCATTCTGCACTGGCGACTGAGATGGCAACGAGGGCATACCGATCGTAACGTTCCTTGGGAGCATCGCCATCGTACTCCCAACCCATGGCATTCCCGCTATCGGGGTGAAGCAGGATTCCAGGCGGCAGCTCTCTCTCAAACTCTTCGCGGGTGTGAGGTCTCAGCCGCTGCCACATCGCTTGCCGGGCTGCCTCCTCATCCACGACCGCCGCCGTGCCAACAAGCTTGATCTGAACTCGGCTCTCGAGATCGTAGGAAATCGCTGAGACCCGAGGATCGCGGCGGACGTCCCCGACCTTGGTCGACCGGATGTCCGTGATGAAAGAGATCGTTGCCTCGTCGAAGTTGGCCTCTCGAAGAATGACCGTCCTCAAGCTTGGGGAACCCGTGCTGCTAACAGTGGCAAGCTGGATGGCAGCAGAAGGCGCGGACCCATCCGCCATTGACCGAAGACGATCCCAGATGAGGCCGAGATACTGAAGCTCTGCCATTACAACGTTCCCCATTTCCCCCATGCGTCATGCCAGAGAAGATCATCTTCGGTCAATGAGGGTCGTCTCGTCCTACCCGTAGCCACGCGCCGCAACGCTTTCGTCGCTGTTCATATCCAGAGTATCCAAGACCTCCCTACCCGACAGCTCCCCTCGCTCGGCAAGTTCGTCAGCGAGTTTGAGGCATGCGGCGCTGTGCCGTTCGAGGATTACCATGGCACGCTCAAGCTGTTTCCGAAGGATAGCGTCCACCTGCGCCATGAGGGCGGCATCGAGCGATTTGATCTCGCTGGCGATCTTGCCGTCGATCGGGCCGTACGAGGCGAGCTTCTGCCCCATGCCGAACGACCGCTCCAACGCGATGGCGTTTTTTGTGGCCTCGTGAAGATCGGATCCGGCTCCCCCGGCAGCGCCATCGTCCCAGCACCCGAGGAAAAGCTGCTCCGCCGCCATGCCCGAGACCGTCATCGCGATGATGTCGAGATAATACTCCTTGATCCTGCGATCCCATGGGTCGCGCTTAAAGACAGCCTTCCCCACTGCCTGATGCTGGGGCGCCAACCTGAGGGTCTTAGAAATCGAGACGCTTTCGAGGTTCATACCAAGCACGGCGCCGACGACCGAATGTCCGATCTCATGAATGGCATTCACGCGAATGACCTGCGGCGGGATGAGCACCAGCGGAGGGACGTGACGGAAGACGTCCTCTCCAGAAAGATTTTGTCGACGCCTGCGCGCGGTGCGACGAGCCTCCCTCACGATCTGCTCGATTGCGGCGCCCGTCATACCCTCTGTTGCCTCTGCGAAGGCCCGGTGCTCCTCATCAAATAGCGCGCCGCGCAGATGCATCCGGAAGATCCCTGCTCGGGCTTCGAGATCCGGCAGCGGGATCCGTACATGTCGGTCAAGGCGGCCTGGCCTAGTGATCGCGGCATCGATCCAGTCTGGGTTGTTGCAGGCGCCAACGACCACGACACCTTCGCGGCCATCCAATCCATCGAGCTGTTCCAGCAAACCGTTCACAGCCTTGATATCGTAGCTCGCATTGTCGCTGGTTCCAGTGGAGGCTCTATCACCGAAGGCATCGAGTTCATCGATG
This sequence comes from Rhizobium sp. Pop5, assembly GCF_024721175.1. NCBI lineage: Bacteria > Pseudomonadati > Pseudomonadota > Alphaproteobacteria > Hyphomicrobiales > Rhizobiaceae > Rhizobium > Rhizobium sp. Pop5. The sequence continues at coordinate 2,906,655 of NZ_CP099399.1, forward strand.
AACAGGATCGATGGCGCCTTCTTCTTGGCCTCCGCAAAGCTGGCCTGCATTGCCTTCAGGAAGTCCCCGAGATGCCCCTTCGCCTGCCACTTGGCATACGATGCGGGAACCAGCTCCATATTGCATGTCGCCGCGAGCGCGCGTGAGAAGATAGTCTTACCGACGCCGGGTGGGCCGGACAGCAGGATGCCCTTGTCGACCTCGTCCCACGAAATCGTACCTGCCAGCCAATCAGCGATGTCGAGCGCAAGATTCAGGCCCCAGTCCTTCGCCTCACCGTAGCCTGCCATATCCTCCAAAGCGGCTTCATGCACGTTGGCGATGGGTCGTTTCACGACGGTGTCCTGCGAAGCCTCTTCGGCCCCGCGAAGTGCCTCGATCTTCTGGAGCACTGTCAGCACCCGAGACATCGGCCGGCCACGCATCACTGCGAGTTTCAGACGGCGCCAATTGCTGCGAGCAAGGACTCCGGCCTCTTCCGGCGTGATGTCGATGCCGTAGGACCATTTGACGATGCCACTGACCTGTCTTGTTGTCGGCGCATCGACATGCACGACAGCATCGAATGCGACTGCGATCTCGTCAGGGATTTCCTCCTCGTCCTTGTAAAGGATGATCGTCTTCTTGTTCGCGAGGTCATCGAGGATTGTGTCGTAGGTGTCCTCCTTGGCGTCACCGACGTAGACTCGATCCGTGACCCTGAAGTCTCCGCGAGGATTGAGATAAGCGGCTGCGGCCCGCAGATATGTGCCTTTCTCCTCCCATTTTGAGACGATGAGAGCGACAGCGAAGCGGTCGGCTCGTTCGAATGCGCGAACGGCGCGACAGATGCCTGCATAGGCGATGTATTCCGGCAGGCTGAATCCCTGCCTAGTGCGAGAAATTTTCATTTTTTGTGTTCCCGGAATAGCTGGATGATGGCGTTGAATCCTGCGCGCTAGCGCTTCACGTCAGCTCCGTATCCGGCGCACCTGCGTGTCTGGCCCAATCAGGGCATCGTCCAGATCGATCTCCAGGAATCCTTGGAGAATGAGCACAGCCACGGTCGGCATCGGGCGCCCTTCCCTCACGGCCGACATGCATTCGGCCACGTTCAACGATCCCATGTCGTCGAGTGCCGCCAGGAGTCGAATCCTGTCGCCCAGCGGCGGCCGATAGAAACCGTATCGTAAGAGATCCTTGGCATTGCGAAGACGGAAACTGCCTTCGAGTTCGGCCATGGCAACGGGGCGATAATGATGCCCCATGGATTCAGCAAGCGATGTCACCCATGCCGGCGGCATCGGCTCTTCGCGACCGACATCGATCAGGAAGGATCCGCTCTCGGTGATGACAATGAAGTCCAGTTGGTAGTGGTCGTCGCCTTCCCGAAGGATTGGCGGCGCCGGGCTCCACTGCACGACCTCGGGATCGAGATCCAGCAGACAAGCGAAATCGCGCGCCTGCTCGGAGCGGAATGCCGCCGGGCCGACACACTTGATAGTGGCTTCGGTATGCGAAATTGCAGGTAGTGTGGTCGAACGTGAGGCAGCATCGCTCCGGCGACCATCATGGATACTCTTCATGGCATCCCTCGAAATCGAAACGCAGAAATTGGCGACACCGGACAGAGCCGGACGTCGTCAGCGTATTCGGAGCGAGGCGCGCGCGAAGGTTCTCATGGGCGGGAACAGATATAGAACATTGAGGAGCGCGTCAACAGAAAACAATGATTGCCCCTCCGCACGAGGCGGTCCTATGATGGCTGGGTTTGACCACAGCGTTACGGGAACCATCAGTGATTTTTGCAAGGCGTGCAGTACAGAAACGGCTCGACTATCTTCGCGACGTTCTAGGTTCCGAGTCTGTAGACGATATGGTCAATCGATTGAACCGTGTGGGAAAAGATCGCCTGGCGGCCATGTGGGAGGTTGTCGTTCTGGCCGGGCTGGCCAAGTGCGGGAAGCTGGATCACGAAGCGGCGCTCCCCTCTGGTCGACGACCCGACATCTCGTTCAGGGAAGGTCAGCTCGCGATCGTTGCCGACATCACATGCGTTTCCGACGCTGGACTTGATGAGCAGAACCCCTTCACGGAACTCATGCGACTGATCTCTGATGCAAAGTCGAAACTTGGTCTACCATCCGGCGGTCTAAGGTTGCAGGTTCACTCCAAGGATGTGGTTTCGAACCGTGGCCGGAAGCGCGTGCTGCGCTTGCCGCCAAGGAAACAACTTCACGAGTTTGTTCAACGCGAGATCATACCTCGGGTGCGGGAACAGATTTCCGAAGGGGTCAGCCCTATCACTATCTTCATCGATACCGAGGATACGGGCATTGAGGTCATCATCGATCCGGCTGGATCCGATTTTACGTCTGGTGGCCACGCCGCCTATTCCGCGCCCACGATCTTGGACAACAATCCGCTTTACAAGGCGCTCAAAGCAAAGGCTGACCAGTTGCGCGGTGCCGATAGCATCACTGGCGTGATCGTAGTCGATGGGGACTGCCAGGCACTGTCGACCGAAAGGCTAGGCCACGACACGGTTTCGCGCGAGCAGATCGCGCAACGGTTTCTGCAGCAGTATTCCTCGGTCGACTTTGTGCTAATCATTGCCGTCCAGGAGGTTTTGGCTCCTACCTGGCCCGCGCGCAACGCAATCAAGCTCATGCCGGGTCTGGTCACCCGAGATCGCAGTCTTCGCTCGATCCTGAAAGGGGTCTTCGAACAGATGCTCTCGGATCTCCCTATGCCGACTTGTTCCGCCTCGACAGGTGTAAGCCAGGCACAGACGAGCGGGTATGGACTCGGTCATCACGGAGGATTCAAAATGGATTCGAATAAGCTTCGTGTCAGTGCGCGCGAACTGATGGAGGTGCTGGCTGGCCAGCGCACATTTGATGAAGACGCAGCGCTTGGCGCCCGCGATGGCGGTACGCCCAAGAGCGAGATCTCGAAGAAGTTCGCCCGCGAGCTGAGCCTGGGCCGCCTGCCCTCCGAGATTTCTATCATCCCTTCCGGTGAGGATGAATGCGACGACTGGATCGAGTTCCGGTTCGACTCCCCGGATCCTGCGATCTCGCGGTTTCGCTAAAGTTTCGGAGAGATCGCATGCCGACGTTGATCAGAGTCTGTGCGAAGCAGAACTCGCTTTGATTGTGATGGCGAAGATGCCATAGTCGGTTTGTGCGATACTGGTGGGTAAATCACGCGCAGACAGTGCGCCAGGAGATTGACGGCGGTTATCTTTGGTCACCGGTTAGAGAGGCCAGTGGTGCGAGGAGCAGCTTCTACGACAATATGCGCCGCGCTGCGCCGGGTGATTTGGTGTTATCCTACGCCGCGGGGAAAGTTGGACGACTTGGAATTGTGTCCGACTACGCGATAAGTGCCCCCAAGCCAGAAGAGTTCGGCACCATCGGGATCTACTGGAGCGCTACGGGGTGGCTCCTCCCTGTGCAATGGCTCGATGCGGATCTGGCAGTCCGCCCAAAAGAACTGATAGGACGCCTCGCCCCACTGCTGCCGACGAAACACTCGCCAATCCAACCGCAAAGTGGAAACGGCAATCAGAAGGCCTATCTCGCCGAGGTCGATCGGAAAGTAGTTGATCTTATTTTGGCCGCAGCACGGCTACCTGCTGTCGATCGGCTCGCTAAGCCCACTAGCCCCGCAGCTGATTTCGCAACGACTCTCGATGATGTCGTTGAACGGAACATCCAGCGTGATACGTCGCTTGACGAGACAGTACGCGAACAATTAGTGCGAGCACGAAGGGGCCAAGGCCTTTTCCGCAAGCGCGTCCTCGACTGCGAACCTATATGTCGAATCACCGGCCTCGAAACACCCAATCTACTGATCGCCAGCCACATCAAACCCTGGCGTGCATGCGGAACCCCAGCCGAGAGGCTCGATGGAGCGAATGGTTTGATGCTGGCCCCACACGCAGACTTTTTGTTCGATCGCGGATTGCTTGGTTTCGAAAGCGATGGAAGGCCAATGTTCTCCTCACAGCTGACCGATGCCGATGCTGACAAGTTAGGACTTCACGTTGTGCAGCGGCCGCCACCGACGCCGCTGCACAACGATAGCCAGGGCTACCTCAACCATCACCGCATAAATGTCTTTATCCCGTAGATGCCACGAGATCTGCAGGCCACCGAAGCAGTCCGCCGCCGGATGCAGCGCACCGCACGCAGGGACAATCCCTTCGAGCGGACCATCAGGTCGCAGCTTTATGCCCGCGGACTGCGCTACCGGATTCACTACCCGATCCCGGGAATGAAGCGGACGACCTGCGACTTCGCCTTTCCGGGCTTGAAGATCGCCGTCTTCCTCGACGGATGTTTCTGGCATGGGTGCGAAGTTCATCCGCCTTCGGTGAAGAAGAATACTGATTTCTGGATGGCGAAGGTCGAGCGCAACCGGGCAAGGGATGAACGGGCGACGGCGCACCTCACGGACCTTGGCTGGACGGCACTTAGGTTTTGGGAGCACGAAAACGTGGCGACGATCGTCGAGAAGATCGCCGCCACAGTGAAAGCTAGACGGGGACGCGTTCCAAGCTCACCACCTCTCTCGGGCACGCTGAAGGACAAGTAGCGGTCGCCTAGCAAGTTCGAATGTGTCGATGGCCACGTATCGGTGATCAAGGCCAAGTCTGTCGAACAGGCGCTCCTGGTTCCACAGCGGATGGACCACGACACCTACATGGCTTCCGCCATTCCCCAACGTGAATGTCGGGATACCCTCGATTTGGGATACCTTGTTTCCGGGAATAAAGGTAGTGGTCTGGTCCGCAAGCCGCTTTGCCGTTTGCTCCCAGTCTTCGACCTCGAATGCATTGAAGTCGCCGTTAAAGCCGCAATCGTACTCGGGATCCACAATCGCGCGAAGGTATGCCAGGCCGAGCCGCCAGTCGAGCAAGCCGTGAAAGTTCCTGTTGTTGTATCGTTGTAGGCACTTGTAACAAGAGGTCTCGCAGCGGCCAGGATGATCGTTGGCGGCCACTGCTTTGCGAGGCCACTTCGCGGCATCGTCGACAATACTCCGGACAAGTTGCGTCACGGGCATTCTGTCGCTGGATAGATGTCTGCAGAACCCGGAGCCGTTTGGCAGAGAATCGGCGATCTGAAGATACGGCAGCAGGTTGCCTTCGCGGGACTTCAAGATGTTCGGGGCGAGATTGTCGAACTCCTCCGGCGCGATGTCGAGTTCGAGTGCCGCCCGTTGAACAATGAGCTCGGTGGCAGAAATGGCGGCCGCGCGGACACTCGTGCGAGCCGCGTCACGCTTGTTCATGGAGACGTCCATGTCGAGCAAGCGCAGATTTGGGTTCAGTCTTCGTGGACCGATCTGTAGAGAGTTCGTGATCTTCGGGGATGCGAGCCAGGCCTTCGTCACCTCCTCGCCGCCTCTCCATCTCATACCGTCCTCTTCGATAACCGCCGGGTCGATGGCCTGCCCCTTGATTTTCAGAGTCGGCTTGTCCTTGAACCAGTTGATAATCCTGGCGACCCCATCGTTCACGTCCTGCACCGTGTATCCCTCGAAGCCAGAAGGATCCTCGTCAGTTCGAGATCCCGGGTTCACGAGATAAATCTCCGAGTTCTCCGCGAAATTGACGCGTAGGTTGTCGTGCTCGACGAAAGACAGTGGCTCCCCGAGACTTGCCAGAGTTATTAGTTGACCGACTTTAGATGCAATCGCTTCATCCTTGGCTCTGAAGTCGGTTCGATAGGCCGATGGTGTGATGCAGTGGATGGGTGTGTCGGTTAGCTTGGCACCGCATCCGCAATGCTCCGTATACTCCGTCCCCTTGGAGTATCTGCTGCAAGACTCGCAGAAGCGAAGATGGAAATCATCCTTCTTCCAAGGTGAAAACGGGGTAAGCCCGGCCGCTAGGTCATCCTTCTTGTGCTCGTCGGGGACCGGAAGCGCACCCGTGAAGCCGACGCACCGATGACGGAGCTTCTCTCGCGTGCGGACATTTCCGGGTGCGAAGTCGAAGATGGCCATGTCCTGATCGCGGTCGATCGTATCCCAATCGGCCTCGCGCTCGCCCGTCTTCTTCACAAGGTCGATGTACAGGTTCCGGGACCTCGTGGGCATGCCGTACAGTGGCACCAACCCACCTTCGGCGAGCGCAGCGGCAATACCGACGGCCTGCTGTCCAAAGTCTTTCCGCAGCTCGTCTATCTGCCGAAGGACTATCTCGACGGAAACGCGCTCCTCGATCTGCTCCTGAGGGCAGTTCGACACTTCCGAGAGGATCGAAGCAATTGCCTTACGCCTGCCGTCCGTACGCTGAAGCGCAGATCGCAGTTTCTCGGGCCAGCCAGCACCTTCCCGGAAATATTCGTTGCAATAGAGGAACTCGCCATGGATGTCGCCGGGGACCATCGCATCGCCCGCCCAGTCGTCGCCGGACTCTTTTCGCAGAAGATCGAAAGCTTCGACCAGCCAGAATTTCCTGAGTAGCCGCGATGGGATGTCGACCAAGCCCGTTGTGATGAACGGCGGCGGCGGCGCGGCGCCAGTGATCTCTATCGGATTGTGGAAGTAGTGGATGTCGTGGCTCTTGCTCCGGCAAACCGTCAGCACGGTGGAGAACGCCTGGCCACGACGTCCGGCTCGACCGACACGCTGTTGGTAGTTGAAGCGCTGAGGAGGCATGTTGCCCTGATAAACGGCTTGGAGCGACCCAATGTCGACACCCACTTCCATGGTGGTCGTTACCGACAGCAAGTCGGCGGTATCAAAGCGCTGACGGCCTTCGAAATCTTCATCCGCCTCCTTCTCTTCGCGAACGAAAACGCCCTTGAACTGCTGCAGTCGCGCACCGGGATCACGGGTCTGTCCAGTCAGTTCCTCGCACTTCAGTCTGAAGAGGGGCTCGCGCGTATCGATCGCACGCATGACTCGCCGTCCAAGGAAGTTGCTTCTCGCGACCTTGCCAGCGGTCAGATCACCGTCCCAAACCAACTTTTCCCCACACCGCGTGCATCGGTCGAACCCGGCATGCAGATGAACACGACCACACTTCGTGCATCGAATTGCCTTGTCGCCGGGACGGGCGGTGCGGAAATAAAGCCTGGTGATGTCGATGGAGCCGTCACCCCGCGTCTGATGCAAGTCGTCCGCCAACAGTTTGAGGAAACGATCCCCTTCCGCCACCGGATCGTTGAATATCTGCTCCAGGAGCGTCTTGAGACGGTTCTTCCTCTTCCCGACCATATCGAGGCCGGATGCCCACGGCGTAGGCGCCTCTTCCTTGTACTGGTTTGGCGTGATCCGATAAGCATCCGAGAAAATGCGTAGCCAGGCGTCGTTCCGCGAGCATTCTTCCGTGTAATCGACCGCCCCGTAGAAGCTCGGCCAGCCAAGGCCCGTCTCTTCGAGAGCGAAGTAGGTCTTGCTGAAAAGAAGATCCGTTGCCTCAGGCGGCTGTTCCTTCTGTACCCGCTGCCGTGCGCGGCCAAGTCGCTGAAGATTGTCGTCGCTTTCGGTCTCCTCCGACTTCCAGACGATCGGCTTGTCCTCGTCCATGACAAAGAACTTATACCACGGCTTGTTGTCTATGCGGGTGAACCGCGTGTCAGCACCGTCGATCGGGGTCGAGCCGATGCTGAGAAGCTCCTGCATGATGGGTCGTACGGTATCTCCAGCTTCTCCCCGCTTGAACTCGAAAAGGTCTTGAAGCGGGATGCTTGGGGGAAAATCGACGGCAGCCTTGCGAGCTTCTAACGCCTCGAGCTCTTCCGCAATCGCCCCGACTTCCTTGTATTTCTTCGCGGCCGTGAGTTCGGCCATCTGGGCTTCGAGGGCGTCCAGTTTAGCATGATCTTCCGCCGAGAAAGCCAGCTCGGCTCCCATCTTCGCCGCTGCCGTCATGAGAATCTCCCGTCGAAGATCTCGCAGGTGCTGAACTTCGACGTCGAGGGCCAACGTCGCCGCGTCCTCTCGACTGTCCGAGAAGGCTACCAGTTTCCCGTCACCACCCTGCGATCTGAGCGATGCGACAAGTTCGGTTGCCAGGAGCTGAGACGTCTTGGCGAAACCTGTTCGGAAGCTTCGGATCGGCGACTTTCGCCCTTCCCGCTTCAAAGAATTCGGCGCTCTGAAGCGTCCGGAATAGTCGGTGCCGCACTTCGCGCAGCAGTAGGGAACAGCGGTTCCCTCCTCGTCAGCGCCACGGGAATGGAAGTCCTTGGGATGAGACTTCGGCCAAAGCAGCAAATAGCCCGGCACATCGCCCGGATTCCCTGTTTCGTCCACTACACCGCTGTATGGATTCAGGAAACTTTTCCTCCACGCAAAGGGAGATCCATCCTTGATCTCACGTTGTGGATCAGCTTCCGAAGGCCAAAACAGCGCAAATTCGCGATGGCTCGCATCCTCGAAGCGGGTCGAGACCGCACTCTCCGGCAGCTTCTCGAGTTCCTGAGGAGCTGGAAGCAGCGACACCTTTGTCGACGAACCGCCATTGACGGCTGATCCCCGTTTTCCGCCGAGATAAAGATCGCCGCAGGCTTCGCAATAGAGCATCTCGAAAAGGCGCTTCTTCTGGCCGCCTTCCGCGTTGACTTCATGGTCTTCGCCGCGCTCGATGCTCGGCTCGCCCCACGACAACCGCCCTTCGGCATCGACTCCGACCGATGAGAAAAGTCCCTCAATGTTGCGCACGAAACAGTGCATCCTGAAACCGGGAAGATGCCCGACGCCGTCCGGCTTGAACGCATCGGGCAGGATTTCCTCCGGCAGATCAGGAATGGCGCGCATGGCGAGAAGGCCTCTGATGGCACGCACGTCACTGCCGGGGTAGAGTTTCTTTGCAAGGTCCGAAGCCGTCTGGGGTGTTCTGCCGCCAGGGGCACCCTCCTTCTGCATCGCGAAATCCAGCATCGAGGCGGCAACCGACGTCGCCTCTTTCAACGCGCTCCTGACCTCCAGCGTTTCGACGCCCGGAATGCTTTGGGCAGCTGAAACGAAAGCCCGGAAAATCGCCGCGCCGTCCCGTCTGTAGTCCAGACTGGAAAGCGCGTCGGCGATCGCCACGAGCTTGTCCGCACTTGGTCGCGACTTCGGCTCCTTCACGAGGTATGGTACGCCCTTGACGACGCTTTCCTTCCAGATCCTGTCGATCGCATCCTCGGGCGCACCCGCCGTTCCTGCGGAACCGAACATGTTTCGCAGGTATGCAACGCTGGCAGCTGCATTGTCGTCGTCCATTGGCAGCGAGGCCGACGAAGCTAGGATGCGAAGCTTATGCGCATGCTCAGGCTGGAGGAGGCCCAACCTCTCGAGGAGCACCTTCAGAAGTCCAGCCATCTCCGCCCCGGCCGACCCGCGGATAAGATGCAATTCGTCGAGGACAAGGTAGAAATACGCGTCGTCGTCGCTCATCAACCAATCGCGTGTCTGTTGGATGATGGGCGCATCGACCTCTCTCACCAGCATTGCGTTCAAGATCGATTGGTTGGTAACCAGAATGTCGGGAGGCGTAGCCTGCATGTCCCAGCGGGAGATCAGCTCGCCGCCATCGGTAGATGGAAATACGAACCGCAGGTCCTCGCTCCTGCCCTCGTCGGCCAGGCGGCGCTGGATCGCGCGATAGCGCTTCATCTCCTTCTTCAGCTTGGTACGCGATCGTTCCGCGCGATCCTTCCAGATTTCCTCCTCGGCCAGGCGCGGATGCTTGCGAAACCCAGTGACGGGCGACTTCCCCGTATAGCGGCCGAAGAAGATCCGATTTTGATCGAAGTGACGATCCATCACATCGCGCGCCTCGGGCGAGTCGATCGCCTTGCGCAGTCGCACCATCTGATCTTCGACGAGAGCGTTCAATGGGTACAGAATGAGCGCCCGGACAGCCTTGGGACGGCCCTTGTTTTCGTTGCGACGGTGGAGCTGGAAGGACTTGTTGGGATCAAGCCAGTCGTCGTCGTAGACCTTGTTAGGCCTTGGCCAGCTGGTCGCTTCCTTCGCAAGCTGCGCTAGGATCGGCAGCATGAACGACTCCGTCTTTCCGGAACCTGTGCCGGACGTCACAATCCCCGGGGTGCCTCGCCCTACCCCCCTAGCCAGCATATCGACTTGATGGCGATACGGCTTGTACTCGCCTTCATATTCGGCAATCCCTTTTTTCCGATCGAAGAGACCGGAAAGTGCTAGCTCGACGAATGCCCTGCGCTGCCTGTCGTCGAAGCCTTTCAGAACGCCATTCTTATCGGCGAAAAGGTCTTCCAATCCGTCGTCGGCAGGCTCGTAGCGCGGCACTGCCTCGAAAATTGGCTCAAGCGCGAGCTGCTCCGGCTTGGATAGCAACTTCCTCCGCATTTCCGCGACACCCGGATCGCCTATCCGGTAGGCAGTATCGAGGTAGGCCTGGAATTGGTCGATCATTCGATCGAAGCCGCCAATCGGATCAAACATAACTGCTAGTTCTCCAAGTTCTGGAAGTACTGAATGAGGTCGTGGCCGGCTCCATCGCGCCAAGCCGCCGTCCACTGCTGTTCGCCAAGCAGTGCCGAAGCGACCTGCGTCAGGTCTACAGCTGCCGGAGCACGGGACAGGGTGTCGGCCAACCGCCCGATAAGGCCGGGCTCGACAGGCTTTGTGCGTAGTATCTTGATCGCATCCTGGATCCGTCCGACGTTCGGTTCGAAGCGCAGCCACGAGCCAGTGTACTCGACGCGGTCGGCGAATTCGGCACGGGAGACCAATACCGGAAACAGGTAGCGCATCACTGATTTAGGCACGGACACGCGGAGACCGTCCACGCCAGCACTCGCGATCACAGCAAGGTTCGGCGGGAGTCGACCGATGCGACGCATCTCGACGAGCTGCGGCAGCCAGTACTCACAGGGGCCGTTCGTCAGCCCGCACAAAGCCACTGGCACCAGCAGATAAGGATTGGCCTCGGCGATTTCGATCGAACGAGCCAGCCCCGCGCGCTGGTCGGCAACGAGGTCAGCGAACGAAATGCGAGTCGGATCGCAGAATAGAACGGCGGAGCTCTCGCCGCCGATCGCATAGACGATGTCGGCCGCAACGCCCGATGACCCAACGCCGACCAGGACGGGCACGCGTTCCGTGGATTGTAGAAGGAGCGCGTAGAGCTGGTCTTGCGTCAACCCGGTCGTTTCCGCGAGACCGCGTGCGACGTTCGACCGCTGCTCCTCTGTTGCGGCAGGAAGGGGCGTTGCACCAAGGGGCGCGACGTCGTCGTTTTCCGCTTCGGATTTTCCTGCCGACGGACTTCCGATAGGCGGACGGCTCGTCAAACCTTTCGCCAGCTCGTCTCTCAGCGACTCGACGTCCTCGCGAAGCCTTTTCGTCGCGTCCAGCGAAGATCCAGCGACCTCGCGGACGGCTTCGGAGATTCTCTCCTTCAAGAGCGTGCTTTGCTTCTCGGTTTCGTTCCGGAGCAGTACCTCCCGGTGCGATACGATCGCAAGCCTCCCTTCGGCGTCCACGATCTGCTGCCGCAGTTCTTCCAGGCGATGCGATTCCTGCTCGGCCTCTTCGGCAAGCTTTGCTTTCATCTGAGAACGGAGGCGATCATGCTCCTCGATCTCGAAAGCGTTCATTCGAGCCCGCCACGGCTCGTGCTTCGAAAGAATGTCTGGCATCATCTCCAGCAGATCCCGCCGCCCAAGGAGAACGCCGAGCGCCGACTCCAGATCGTATCGTTCCTCAGCGGAGACTGCTGCCGCCGCGAACGCGCGAAGAACTTCGGCTGGATCGCCTGGCAACTCACCAGACGAAAGCGACACCGCCGTACCAATACGTTCAAGCCAGCTTTCTGCAGAGGCGAGTATCTCTGCCTCAGAACGCAGATCCATAGTGACCGCTTCAGTCCATTTCACCTCGGCATTGAAGACAAGGAGGCCCGATTGCAGCCGAGTGATACCGACATTTCCGACGACTTGCACCGTTGGAACGGCACGGAGGCGGGCACTCGCTGCAAGCCCATATTGCCCACTGGGCAGGCGAACAAAGCCCGTGGTCATGTAGGTGCCCGGCCTCACCTCGACCGCATCGACCGTGGTACTCATATCTACGGCAAGTCTGCCATCGACCAAGTCCTGCACCAGCCGCTCGTAACCGCCCAATCCAGGACCGATAGCGACGGGCACCCTGACCGCTGTTCCGAAAGATATGCCTTCGATTTTGGCACCTTTCGCGATTTCGCTGAACGGCGACGTGAAATCCAAGCCACTTGAGCCTTTTGCCCTTCCGATCAGTGAGGACGTCGCGGAAGACGATGGGAAAAGGGTTGGAACAGCGGGCTTTGGCGATGAGAACTTGCGATCAGACTTCACGTTGGATGCAAGCCAGAAGGAGTCTATCCCACCAAGTCTGACCTTCGCGTTGTGAACCTCCTTAGGGTGGGCATACCCCTTGCTGCTTTCAGCCTCCTCGGAAACCTCGGTGACAATGGCGCCGTCGTGATCAACGAGCTGGCGAACGCGGTAGACTGAACTTGGTGATCCTGACATCAGTTACTCTTTCCAAGGGCGGAACCTGCCCTGCGTATTCTTCCTGCGCGGCTGTCGAAGATGGCCCGTCCCCTCGATGAGGGCGATGCCGTGAAGCTGTCGATCCAGGGCGTCCCCTTTCCATCACTCCGTTCGATGGGGACCAATGCGGAGAGGCGCGACACGTCCTCTGGCATCACCGGATAGGTGTAGATCCAGTTCCCGCCACGTAGGACCGGTCCCGCGTTGCAAGCCGACCGTCCAGCGGCCCATTCGGCCCAACTCGATGGCAAGGAAACGCGAGACGCGACTGCAGAGAGCGCGCGGCCGTCATAGCGGAAGAGTTTGCGCCGCATCCGTGCATGGTGGGCCATGATGGCAATCGACGGAGAGGAGAAGTTTTCGGCATCCTCGCCTGGCACCACAGATCTATAAAGAAAGGGCCTCTTCCCCTCGTTCCTTTCGAGCCGATAGAGGCCGTTCGGCATCTCCTCGTGGAAGTTCGCCGCAAAGAAACCTCGGGCGTCCTCGAACCGCGCGACGACGTGGTATCCGTGGGCGTCGTGCTTGTCGCCCTTGACAGGTACCGCTTTAGCTTTCGCCGAGCGCTCCGCGAGTTCAATGCGGTCGATGAAGTCGCGCTGGCTTTCCGCAGACGGCGTTCGGACGAAGAACCGCGGGAGCGACCATCGCGAGATGCCGTGGTGGACTTCCACCACTCCCCCTGCGGCTGACGACGCGGTCCGAAGGCGCTCCACGAAAGCAATGGGGGCTGGGCCGTAGATCATCGTTGCATCCGTCCCGATCGTTTGCAGCGAAGGTGCGCACTGAAGGAGCCGCCGAGCCGGGAAATTCCTCACCAGCGTCAGGTCGAACCATCCGGCATCTGCGAACGTCCGGAGTATGTCCCACTCTCGCGGCGCCGAGGACGGCCCGGAGAGTCCGCGCCGAACGATTTCCAGCGCATCAACGAGAGCCAGCCCCCTCGCCGTCCGCGCATAAAGGGCCTCTGCAATGCTCGTCATTTCGTCACAGGTTTCCAGACGCTCTCCCACCCATGGGCGAAGGACTGTATCGACGCTGGGAACGGTGCCACGATAGAACTGATCCTCGCCGACGTCGCGGAAGTGATCGAACATCAGCCTTCGGTTTCGAGGCGTCTCGACCGCTCTTGGCACAAGCATCGTGTTATGGATCTTGCCTTCAGCCTGCGCGGTGGCCGTTCCCGCGTAGACCCCAGAAGGAAAGGCCAAGCCATCCGAAACTCGAGCCATATCGATTTCGTCGCCAGCCAGTGAAACTTTCGCTGTCGTCCCATTAGGGAGAGAGAGGATCGGCGTGAATGGCGAGCGCCCAAGATAGGCTCCCCCGACCCTGATCCCGTCACGCCAGCCGATCGCCCGGCGAGCGCCTTGCGGAGAGATTGTCGAAACCGCCGCGCGGTTCCTGAAGTTGGCCAGCACCCAGTGAGCATTGATGTCGTCGTAAGACGATATTGCACCGTCGTCGCATTCCACGAGGCGCGAGCGCCGCAGCAGGATGAGGCTCGACTCTTGAGTGCTCGTCGCCTTGGCACGGCCCCAACCAAGATCCTCCATCATGACAGCGCCGCCCTTGATCGCCTTGGCGATAGCATCAGGAACGAACTTCCGAGCGTCTTCCGGTTGACGAAGAGCCCTGCGCTCACCCGCGGGCGACACCCTGAACAGCTCATGATCGCCGAAATCGCCTCTCACGATCAGCAAGTCTTCAAGCGCCGTATACTCCGCTACGAAGTTATACCATGCCCTCCAGAAGGTCGTTTCCATGTACTCGCGGCCGCCTCGACGCCAGGAACTCTCGAAGAGGCGGAAGTTGTACGCGAACGACGGCATGGTCTCCGTTATCAAATCACGCGTCGTGGTGATCGCGCGGGACACTTCCATCGGGTCGAGAAGCTTGTGTTGCCCTATGATCTGACGCAGGCGTTTGAAGGCCGCCTTGTCGCGCAAGGTCGGAAACGCGATGCGGAGGGTGCGGCCGATCTGCGAATGCGGATGAATGCCCGGAAGATCGAGTTCGATCCCATGCTCTCTCGACAGGTAGGCCTGCAAGTGGTCCCACATCGGGTTGAGGCCGCGCATGACAGCGCCAAGGAAATTGATCCCCGTATGCCGTCCGAGCATCTCGCGAAAATCGGTGTCTTCTTCTTCCCGAAGCTTCGACGTCTGCATCCAGCAGACGAAGGTGAGAATGCGCATGTAATCCGGCGACTTAAACGAAAGTGGCGGATAGTCGCCTGCCAGAAGAGCCTTCAAACGCGAGATACCAGAGATGTTCGCCACGAAACGATCGTGCATTTCGGCGATATCCGCAGCGTCGAAAATCTCGATCAAAGCGTCGTCGTCGACCGACACGCTCCCGATCGGCCCGAGACTGCCAGGCTCGAGAAAAAATCTCTCGAGGAATATCCCCTCCAACTCCGACAAAGTTCCCCCTACCCCGTCCTGTCCTCACTTACCTAAGGTCGAATACCATCCCCGTCGGCGCAACCGAAGTTATTGCTCTGCGCGCTGTTCGTCCCCAGTTCCGATTGCTTCCAGCTTCCCGAGCCAATGAAGAACGAGATGCGGCCCTCGGACAGGATCGATGTCGGCCAGATCGGAATCTTCGAACGCAAGCCGGGCGAACTGTGGAAGGCCGCCGGGTTTCCCGAACCGGATGGCGTCCTCGTCGTCCAGGATTTCCATCGCAGGCAGACCTGCCACCTGCTTCTGGATCAACTGGCCGTGCAGGAGCTTCGTCCGGGCACGCAGATAGCGAACCGGAGCATCGAGCTCGAGCGATCCAGATCGGGAGCCGACAACCGCGAGGATCTGGACGATTGCCCGGTCGATGGCATCGACGTCGTCCTGCTTCACGAGCGGGAAAGCCACAGTGCCCGCAGGCACCGTCTGCCGCCGCTGAGTGTCGTAGACCTTGACGATGTCCTGATCGACGAACCGATCACGGTTGACGCGCCACTCGTCACGGCGTCGGTAGCGAAGTGGCATGTCTTCCTTGAGCCGATACCCGTTCGCAGTAACCGCATCGGCTGCAATCGGCTCACCCCAGCCAGCTGGCCAGTAAGTTCCACCGCCGTATCCATCCTTGGATCGAGCGGAGTCGTTCTTCTTGTTCGTGAAGCGCTTCACCATGTTCGGCAGCTTCTTCCCGCTCTCCAACGCTGCCGCCGTGATCCGAGCTGGAACGCCCCTTTCGCCCGACAGCAGGTGCTGGACAAGCTGCATCATGAAGTACGGGGGCACCGCGTTGCCGACCTGGCGGTACTGGGCGTCTCTCGGACCGAGGAACTCGAAGGAGTCTCTGAAACCCTGCAGACGGGCGCCTTCTCGAACAGTCAAAGCGCGGTCGTGGATCGGATGCGTGAAGCAGCCGGACGTCACGTTGTTGAACCCCGCCGAGATCGTATAGGCGGGTGAGGCCTCATGAAGGCGACCATAGAGGGTCGCGTAATCGGTAAGGCGGACGCGTCGAAAGCGATCTGGAAGCAGTTCCGGCGGTATATCCTTCCAGGAGCCGCCCTGCGGCACGGTCGCGACGCGCTTCCGGTTTATTTCGGACAGGTTGCTGGAGTGCTGGTTCGGCGCGTATCCGTCTCCATCCCGCACGAACGACTGGAAACGCGTGGGACGGCCACGGGCGGACAGCTTTGCCACCGCCCTGCTGTCGACCTCGCCAGACGCCAGATCGGCAATGGCTTCGCTGACGGAAACGTACTCCCTCAGTTCGCCCTTCTTCAACGGCGCATGGGTGTGACGGGGGAAGGTCGGCGGAACCTCGTCGACCGTGGCGATGAGGATAAAGCGGTTTCGAAGCTGCGGCAGCCCATAGTCGGCCATGTTCACGACGTCGGCGAAGACGTGGTAGCCGCGCTCCTTGAACAGTTTGAAAAGCTCTCTCACGATCACGAGGTTGCGGCCATAGACCACGCCCGGCACGTTCTCCATAACGACGTGGCGCGGTCTCCGGCCTGCGGCGGTGAAGCCGTCGAGCAAACGAATGAAGTGCACGAACAGCGCATTCCGCGGGTCCTCGAGATGGAAGAGACCCATCGTGCTCACTGCCTGGCAGGTTGGTCCCGCGAAGAACCAGTCGATCTTCTCGATCCCGGCACGCTCCACAACATCGGACGCCGAGACCAGTGAAACGTCACAGCAGTCGACCACAGCTTGCGGGTGAGCATTCGCGAAGGTCTTCGTGGCGTTCTTATTGATGTCGAGCGCCCATTTCACTTCGAGATCGGGGATAGCTGCGGCAGCTCCGGCCGACATCCCGCCGCAGCCGGAATAGAGATCGATTGCAGTCTGGCCCATGATTCTCCCCACGATTTCGGCAAGTCTAGCAGTGCAAAACGCACGCATCGATAGCAATTAGACCTTGCCCAGAACTATTTTTCGGAGCGTTTACAGTAAAATGACAAGGAATGGAGCCCCGTCAGAGGACTTCGCGCTGCAGTAGAAGCCATATTCGATCGAGGAAGGTTAACGGGGCGGCCAAGCGGACACTGCTAAATCTGGCCTTGAGACGCTTAATAACAAAAATGATATCGCCGCATCATTTTTCTCTTGCTTTTTTAAAAGTGATATCGGCATATCAGTTTTTACGGAAGCTAGGATGATTTAGATGAAGAGCCTTCAGCAGTGGTCTGACTACGAACGCGACATGCGCCTTGCGATGATCCTTGTCGCTGACGGCATGATGAACATGCTGGGCACCGCGCCGAACGCTAAAACGTCGGCTGAAGCATTCCTCGGGATCCAGCTTCCCAGCGACTTCTCTGGCTTCCTGGTAAACCTGGTGGCTGATCCGTGGGGCAAGCCGGACGCTTTCCTTTCGCAGATCACATTAGAGGGGACGCACCTCTACCGCACTGTTCGCCGGGCACACGACCTTCTGACCGCGATGAAGCCGATCCACCAGATCGGCCATCAGGACGAGCGCGACGAAGCCATCGACTGGGTCGGCTACTTCCTGACGACGGTGCCAACGGACTCGTATGGGATGGGCGCCGACTATTTCGACATCGTCGAAACCCAGAGCAACCCCTTCCTTTCCTTCACCGTGCCGGAAACGTCTACCTGAGCCTGATCGAGTTCGTGCATGGGACCGTCGGGTCACACAAGGACTGGGCCTCGAGCAGCGACATGATCGTTTTCAACGCCGACGACCTGGCTCTGCTGGGCGACGTCGATATCCGGAGCGTTCGAAACGCGATGGGGCCGAGCGGGAGCAAACCCATCCGGTCGTTCAAGGCGCTCCCGACGGATCGGGACGACGAGCGAGCTTATGCAAATCCGGTGGATGCGCTCGACTGGCTTAGCGGTCGCCGCGGCTTCAAGTGCGGGCGGCTAGATGCGGACTGGGTAAACGCCGGGATCCCGTCGACCGGATCCCTCGCAGCACTCGGCGCCGTTGCCGGAATGATGTTCTGGCTCAACGGCCAGACGACGGAAAAGATGGCTGAGAAACTCGGATGGGATGTCGGTCAGACGCGCGCATGGACGCGTGGAGAAGGTCTCGACCCATTTGCTGCAAAGCGCGTCGCCGAGGCCGCCGGACTGGATTCCAAGGAATACTCCAAGCAGATCGCAAAACTACTCAAGAAGGAGAACTGACATGAAGCGCATTCATCCCACCACTGGCGAAGTTTTCGTTCCCCACCGCTACGGCGACGGCACCTTCAAGCTTGCCGATCCCAAGCTCGGACGTGTCCAGCATCTGGCGAACAATGCAATCCGTGTGAAGTCGGAAACGGAAGCGGCCGACTATGTTCGGCGGGGCTTCTCGCTGCGGATGCGGGGCAAGGACACGAACAAGGTGAATCTCATCGTCGCCGACAACATCGTATTTTGACACAAAGGCGAGAGAGCATCGCTACCTTCACGCTCTCTCGCCTTTAATCTCTCACGGGTACGAGAAGACGATCCCCTGGCTCGCCCAATCTGCAAGCGCTTAACCATTGCAAATTCGTCCGCATCTCATCGACAAAGCCCCTGGTTCAATTTGAAAGGTCGTGGTGCCGTATTTTGGCGAGAGGGCCACCGTCAGAGCCAGACGCGGTTCGAAACCGCGGATAGGGATCAGCTGGGACTGCAAAGCCATGCACTCCGACCATCGCCCTGCCCGGCCGATTTCCGGGATCGATGAAGCACCACCGATCAATAACCTTGTAGAACGGCGCCAGCTCCTCCGGCGTGGTCTTCAGGTCGAACTCGATCAGCGTAACGTCGTCCTGTGATCGATATGGGATGTAGGACCGCGATAGGAAGGCGCCGCATCCTGTGCAGACGTTGGCGAGATAGGTGACGTTAGATTCCTTCGGCTTGCGCTTGCCCAGACGGTAGCCGCCAGCCTTCGGAAGCGCCCTGTTGATGCTTTCCAGGATACGTTCGGACAGACTGCCCTCGATTTCACCAAGCTCATGGACCTCCACGAGGATACCGGGGTAGTCGGCGTTGACTTCGCCAAGGTCGATGACGATCGAGGTCGCAGGCCGCGTCTCCGTTCCGCAGGCGTAGCACCAGTTAGAGACGCCGGAGACCCTAACGCGGACGTCGAACTCCGGCGCAAGGCCGAACCGGAAGCGCCCCTCGACGACGCCGCGCACGAACTCAGCAAGCGTTCCGCATCGGCGCCATGAGCCTTCGAGATCGGCAAGCTCCCGCATGTTCATGTACTCGGCACCACGGACAAGGTTCTCGTTTGGGAGGAAAACGTCGAAGCCATCGTCTGTCGCAACCAGACGGGCTACCGGGATTTCTCGCGAATTGAGGGGTGCCGGTCGCTTCATGAGCCATAGAGACCTCAAGTCGTGCGCAGCGTAGCGGTCGGTGCGAGCCTTGGTGGTTTCCGCAAGCTGGGGCGACCACTGGACTTCGAACGCGACACCCTTCGCCGATCCGGCCGTCCGCTTCCCAAGGACGTCGGCAATGCAGGCGCCCTCAGCCTCCATCATCCTGTGCTCGGGAGTTGCTATCCACCCGGCCTCCTTCAGCGCCTGGCAGATGATCGTCTTCGCGCGGAGGTGCTCCTGTGTTTCCGGCGCAGTTTCACAGCCGCCGCGGGCCTTGTGCGCGAAGTATCTCGTCCCCAGCGTCGACGTCTTGAGGACAACCCCAGCGTCGCAGCAGGCGAACTTCAGGTGCCTATCCCGAGAATTCCGGTCGCGGAGAGCTGCCCATGATGTGGCATCGTGTTCGAACGAAAGTTCGTCGCCTTCACTTGAGATGCATCGGAGCGGCATGCTGGTCCTGTGGCGTTGCTGTTCGCTTCAAGTTAGCGAGGACGAGGTCAACGGCACAACCTATTTTCTTTTCGGCCTGAACTCCAATACCTTGCCGCCCTCCCGCAGAAACTTCTCCCGCTCCTGCGGCCGCACCAGCCTGGGCGGCACCCAACGCGTCACCATCCATCTCCCGTCGCCGCCGGGATCGTCCACGATCCACCGGCCGGGTGACAGCGTCGCATTCGACCAGTCGATGCTCCAGTCGAGTTCGTCGGCCCCGGCCTCGTAGATCTGGCTCTTCCTGGTATCGCTCGTTTCCGCGCGGAACGTCGACATCGTCCCCTGCACGTCCGGACGGCCGCGAGACAAGTAAAGCATGGCGTTGGTCGCGAGTCGCGCGAGGTGCCAGAGGTTGGCCTGTTTTGCCAGCGCCTTGTCTCCGGTGACCTTAAGCTTCCTGTAGTCCAGCTTGGCGACGTCCGCATCTTCGGGAATGGTGAGGGAGAAGAAGCGGTCGAAGTTCGTCTGTGTGACGCTCGGCATGTCGTGTTCGCGACGATTCCAGTTCGGGTAGTTCGTGACGAAGGTCAGGATCCAGCCTCGCACTGGACTATCGGTATGCGACAGGTAGAAGCCCTCGACCAAAGAGGCCGGATTGTCGTGGTCGTATTCCAATGTCGCGCCAACGTGGCAGTAGACGCCTGTGCGAAGTGGGAGCACGTTCTTGAGTGTGATGCCATCCGCCCACGTTGCCTCAAGATGCGGCCCAATCCGCGCCATGTCTAAAATGATGCCGTCGTTCTCGATGTGATGGTTTCTAATCTGTCGTAGGAACCCTCGGGCATACTCACTGCCGCGCTTCCGTCTGTCGGCATACTCGACCTGCTTGTATATCTTCTCGATAGCCTCTTCCGATGTATCCCCGCCCGCGTCCGCCTGCTCTTGCCGTATTCGCTCCCGCAGGTTTGCCCGCTGGACGTTTCCAAGCCGATGCCAGATGTCCAGCCTCAGCGGGTGGTACCATACGGGGAGCCCGCCTATCTCATACCCCTTGTCACCGATCTCGGTCATTTCGCCTGTTACCCGCTCAATGTCGAATCGAACGGTATCCCGGGTGACCAGGCGCGGCAACCGGTATCAGAATACCGGTCCCGGCCTCTTGACATATCGAACAAACCAGGAACATATGCACGCGCCTGCTACGAACATCCGCTCCATGATGGAGGCGCGCCAATGGCATTGAGAATACGAATATCCCGTCGGTAGCGACGGTCTGACCGCCCATGACGCTGGCGGCCACTCTGAACTCGTGCTCGAATCCTGCAGATGAATCCTCGAACGTAAATCCTTGACGCTGCCAGTGACGGCGCGTGACGAAGGACCCGTTTTATACTCGGCGCTTTCTATCGCCGGGATTCGTAAATCTGCGCGATGCTTCCGGCATACTCTCCAGCGGTGACCTCACGATGGACTCCAGGCCGTGTCCTTTGGCGCTAGATACGCTCAAAATCGAGAAAGTAGAATGATCTCAGATAGTTGGACGACACCGATCGAGCCGACGCCTTCTTGATTTTCGCTCATTCTGTGCTCTCGTATTAGGCGTCGATCGGGCGCACCGACGACAGGCATGCAGACATAAATCCCAATCACACGTCGCCGGGAACGCTCTCGGCGCGAACGGAGAAGCCATGTCCATCAGCAGGAAACGCATCCGCCGTACTCGTCGAATACCGCAGTCCCTATCAGCAGGAATGACCTACCCAGAAGTCGAGCAGTGGTTCGAGGACCAGTTCGAGAAGCTGAGGCGCAAGACAGCCCGCGATCAGCGGCACGCGGCCTCGGCCAAGCAACGACAGATGACAACGAGAGGATATCAATCATGAAGAATAGCGAAACGACGGCCGCGCTGCCGCAGCTGCCAGATCTCGACCTCGAGACCAAGCTCGCGAACGAAGCGTACTGGAAGGAGATCTTCGGGCCGAACAACTCACCACAAAAGGAGATTAAACCCGGCTCTCGCTATGTCACCATCCCCGGGTGGTTTCCGACATTGAAATGCATCCGTGGCGAAGTCCGGACACGTGAACCGCTGATGGCCGACCTGATGCTTCACCTGGATACCGATCCGGCGATCAGGGTGATCGCCGAGTTCCCGATCAAGGAAGCCTATATCGCTCACAAGGCCGATGGCCGGAAGGTGGTCAGCGAACACATCCCCGACCTTGCGGTACTCAGGTCCGATGGCGCCGTCTTCGTTATCGACGTGATGCCGTATCACGTGCAGCTCAGCTTCCCCAGCACTGACCGGAAGCGCGCCGATCTCGAGCGCCACTACGCGACGAAGGGCGCCAAATACCTTCTGCTCGACGAGACCACGATCAGGCTCGAACCCTTGCTTTCGAACCTGCGCATGATGTGGCGCCACAAGCAGAACAAGCACGAACCCAAGGGGATGGAACAGATCCGCAAGGCGGTGCGCGAGGCTTCGTATCCAAGCACGATCGAGACTCTCGTACGGTCGATGCCCGAAAACGCGATCTTCGCTCGGTGGGGCGATGAGCCCGCTTCGGCCGCCCGTCACGTCACCGAGTGCAATCCCGTCTTCACGGCCGTCATGCAGCTCGCCGCCCGCGGAGAGGTCGACGTCGACCTCGGCAAGAAGTTCTCAGGCAACACGACCGTAACCCGAAAGGAGACCGCCAATGCGTAACAATGACATCATCTGGCAGAAGGTCAGAAACCACCACGAATTGGAGCTGCCGCCTGATCGTGACGAGGTCATTCCCGTTCAGGGTTTCCACATCCCTGCCAAGACCACCTTCATCGTGACCAATCCTCGGAGAAATAGGTACGCCCTGCTTGCCTTCGACGGCGCTTTCCGGCCAACGAAGGACTCCCCTGTCCTCTCCAAGTTCATCCATATCGGCACGAACGATGTGATCATGCTGTCCGATTATCAGCTCCACGAGCTTCAAAAGGCAGGCAGGATTCGACCCGTCATCGGACCTGGCGACGGCCCCAAGAACATGCCCGGCTCCTCTTTGACCGTAACGGGACCGAAGCGCGAGAAAGCTCTTCGGATGCTGGAATATGCCGATGCGTTCGAGGACTACATGCGCGAGCATGACAATTGGACGCTGACCGACGAACAGAAGGCAAGGATCGTCGCCGAGGTGGCGGAAAGGCTTGGAGACGACAGTCCGCCGCGAAGGTCGAAGTGGTACGAACTGATGAAGAAGGCGCGCACTGGACAGCAGTTCGACCGCCTGCTGAACTTCGTCGACAACGATGCCGCCAAGGGCAACCGCAATCCCCGCTACGGGAGCGCGCTGGCCGAAGCCATTCGTGTCGCGGCGCACGAAGTGGTCGCCTTGCAGGGCGACTGGCACGCCATCAGGTCGACGCTCGTGCAGTGGGCAAGCCCGGGCGAGGAATTTCACAGCCTTCGCGAACTGATCCTGGACGAGAACGGCGTTTGCAAGATCCCCGACAAGAAGATCCAGCGTGTCTTGGGGGCGATGAATCGGTACGTCTACGATTTTCTCTGGCACGGAGTCGACTATGCGGAGCGCGTCCACAAGCGCACGCTTTCACAGATCCGACCGGATGCGCCACTTGCCATTGTCGATATCGACCACACGACGCTCGATTTGGTCGTGATCGATGACGAGTATCCGATCGTCTACGGCCGCCCCGATCTCCTCGTCTTCAGGGATCGTTGCACGGCCATCCGGCTCGGATGGGGCCTCGCGTTCGGTGCTCCGTCCTACCAGACGTTTCTGGAGGGTCTGAAGCATGCGATGTTCGAGAAGGACCCGTCGTTGATGAATGGCGTGGCGTATCCCTGGTGGGGCACGCCGACGTGTTTGGGCGTGGACAATGCCAAACACCTTGTCGGCCTCAACATTAGGGCCGCGGCGAAGGAATTCGGTTTCCAAACAAGGGCTTACAGGCCAGCCCATCCGTGGGAAAAGGGAGCCCTGGAAGTTTTGTTCGGAATCTTGGGGCGGAAGCTTGTGCACCGAATGCCGGGCACCACCAAGGGCAGTGCCGAGGAGCGCGACGAATACGATGAGGAAAAGGAACTGGCTGTTCCCGTCCTGACGATGAGCGAATTCCAAGGCTTCCTCAATTACCTCTTCGCCTATATCGAGCATTTCAGACCAACGCAGGGCATCGGCGAGCTGGCGACGCTGAAAGGCGTTCCCGCAGAGCGGTGGGAGCAGCTGATCGAGAACTCGCCGCAGGCTCCCCTCATCGACCGCGATATCTTCACGCGGCTTGGCGGCGATGTCGGGACGGTTACGATCCAGACTCGCGGGTGCCGCTGGGACTACCTCACCTACCAGTGCGCGGAACTCGTCGTGCTCGCGACGCACCCGAAGCACAAATCCGACCGCAAGTACGAGGCCAGAAGGGATCCAGGAAATCTCGGCAGCATCGAGGTCAAGGATCCGTATTCCAAGGCCGAGCGTTGGATCAATGTGCCAATCTGCGATGCCGACGCAGGCTACGCTGAAGGACTCAAGCTCCACGTCCACCGCGCTATCGTGAAGTACAAGCGCGAGCAGGAAAAGAAGGCTGACCGGGATGTCGGCCTGCAGGATGCCCGCAGGGAAATGGAGGCTTCCCTTGTGGAGCTTCACGCCCGCCGCAAGAAGCACAAGACGGCACAGATGCTCGCAAGATTCTACGAGGGCAACGTCCGGAAGGAACAGCGCTCCCGCGTCGTCGAAATGGGCCGCGTGGAATACACCGAAGGCCGTCTGGACCTTGCGTCTTTGCCAGCGCGCGAACCCCCGCCCCGCATGAACAAGCGCGCCATCGGTGTGATGCTGACCGCCCGCCTGCCAGTCGAGCAGCAGCCAAAGGCCGTTGTCTCGCGCACGTCCGCGCCCAAGCAGATCCACCATCCCGCACATCGTCACCACGACGCGCCGTCAAACGACGACGGCTGGGACGTTTAACAGAAGGAGCAAACTTATGAATATCGAAGCGAAAACCAATGCAAACCACATCGCGGCCGCCACCCCGTCATCGCCGCTCGCCGCGGCCCAACGGCGCTTCCACACCGAGGCTTTCGAAACCGATGGCGAGCGCGTAGCTGCCAGCAAGCTTCCGAAGGCGCAACGCCAATGGATGATCGACAACCTGATCGTCAAATACGCCGTCTTCAACAATGGGTTCGACATGCTGAAGTCGAACCACGTGCCCGTCGAGGACGGAGACCACGGCCGAGGCACCGTTGGGGCGATGCTGGGCACGTCGCGCACAGGAAAGTCCGCGATCTGCCGCTACTACGCGGCGCAGTTTCCAGCAACCTATGACGACGAAGGCGAAATCTTCCCGGTCGTCCATATGACCGCCAGCGTTCGAATGACGCAGACGGAATTCGCCCACGAACTCAACCGACTGACCGCATGCCGCCACACCAGCATGAAGGGGGGCGTCGGAGCGTACGTGAGCAACGCCCTCCTCCGGCTGCTCACCGTACGCACGCAGCTCCTCATCATCGACGATGCGCAATACATGTTTTACGACCGCCCGGACAACGGTGCTGCCATGTTCAAGCTCGTGAAAACGATCGTCGACTACAGCGAGCTTGCAGTGATGTTGGTCGGCGAAGAGCGGATCGCCGACTACGTGTACAGTATCGACGCCTTCGAGAACCGTTCGTTCAACGCCGATGTCCTTCAATGCCTGAGCGCGAGCGCTGACGACCTACTCCGGTTTTCGAAGCTGCTGGGGTCGATCGACAGGCGGCTCCCCTTCGCAAATTTGAGCGGCCTGGACGAAAAGTATCCGGCCGAGCACCTGTACCGATACAGCAAGGGGCAGATCGGGCGCGTGATGAACATCATCCGACCCGCCGCTTACCTGGCCCTCAACGACGGCTCGTCGCAGAATCCTTGTCGAGCATCTTCAGAAGGTAGTCGCCAAGCGCGTGAAGCGAGGGGACGACTTCTCCTACTTTGGGTACCTTCGCCATGCAGCATGATCGTTTCCGTGCTGATCGAATCTTTTCGCGGTGGCGGGTGCGGCCCGGATTCGGCGAGGAAATCTGCTCGTACTTCGCTCGGCTCGTCGCCGACAACGCCGAATGTACAGCCGCCATTTACGCCGTTAATTGCGGTTTCAACCGCAGCGATCGCCAGAAAATGTTGGAAGCCGTTCTGCAGCTTCCTCTCACAGACCAGGAGAAGGAGAACCTCGTAAGATGGACGCCAACGCGCGACAGAATTCTTTGCGGGCACCTCATCGCGGTCGACCGAGTGAGCGGGCTTCGACGCTATTGCGCCGAATGCATCAAGGAAGGCGCTTACTCACGGGTATGGTGGACCTTCTCCCGCTTCGAGACCTGCCCTTTCCATGACACCTTGCTTACAGAAGAGAAGATGACGGCTTCCAAGGTCCGGTTCCCCTATTTCGGGTTCCATTCTGGCGGCATCGTGGCGCCTCCTCCACTCACGGAGCGAGGGGCGGCGAGCCTCGAAGGCTACGTCCTGCAACGCCTTGGCGCGGTTGAACCGGGGCTACAGAGGCCAATGCTCGACCGACATTCCTTGGACGCGATCCTCTCCATCGTTCCGCTCATCGGTCGCTTTCTTGCAAACCCGCGGTCTCGGGTCGCACCACCGCTCCGCGTCGGCGATGTCGGCGTCGGGTTCGACGCACTCGGATTTGACGAGGATCATTTCGAGAACCGCCTTTCGGCGTGGATCGCCGCCAATGCCGACGTGAACGCATTTAGCAGGGCATCGCAAGCCTACTTTGGCCACGCAGCCCATCTGTGGAACGAAAAGTCCTATGACGTTCCTATGCAGCAAACTATCAACGCTGTGATGAACCGGGCCTGCGGACGATACGGCTCCCTTGCGAGAGCAATGCGTAACAAGGCTCTTGTCGGAATTCCCCCAAACGGACGCGATGTTCAGCGCGAACTTGGCCTCACACCATATAGTCTCCGTGTCCTCGGTCAAAGGGTGAAGCTCGGTGTGGGGAGATCTGAGGACGGTGTGTTCGAATACACGCAGGAGATAATCGAAACTCTTCGTGGCGCGATAGAATCGCTGGTGCCAATCCAGGAAGTCGCGGCTTCACTCGGCTGCACCGTTGAAGAAGCGAACAGTATCTGTATCCTGATGGCAAAGAAAGGATGGCGAGGCGCTGTCGGTGTAAGAGTGGGCAGGAAAGTCGTGCGGCACGTTTTCCGGGCGGATCTCGACGCTTTCGTGAACGCCCTCGAGAATTTACCCACGAAACCAGACGACATCGAAACCGTCGACATCGAAAGATTCGTCCGATTGTCCAGAAAGCGCACCATGACGGTGACGATGGCAGCTGTTCTAAGTGGTCGGGTGCCCGCGTTTAGAGGTCGATCGGGAGGCCTGCGGAATCTATTGTTCGCGAGGCCGCCTAGACGGGGTTTCGGAGGCAAACCTCCCCCCGTTGGGAAGCGAGATCTTCCGAAGGATACAATGCGCATCACGGAATTCACCGCGATAACAGGAATCACTTCTGCCGGCTTCAGGTTCCTTGTCCGGCAACAGCATCTCAGGCTTTACAGCTCTGATGTCCCCTTACTGATGCGAAGTTCGGCGGTGGCATTCCACAAGCGGTACGTGAACGTCGCCCGATACTCCGTTCTCGGAACGATTACGGTCGGGAGGGCGTCAAAGCTCCCGAAGCTCGGTCTGACGCCTGCCTTCCAATACAAGGATGTCCAGGCGATGGTCGTGGAAAGATCTGAGCTGGCCGCCAAGATCGGCCCATTGCGGAATTATTCACTCGAAGAACGAAAAAGATGGGATCAATTCCGCCGATACGGCGAGCGGAACTGCCCTTCGTTCACCATCCCGTCCATCATGGGCGATGGCGACATGATCATCTACACGTCCTCGCGCAAGATGTTCTTCCGCGTCATCTCGTTTCCGGACGAGTTGCTCGTCACGATCAGGCTACATCCTAGCGATACCCGCCGCGCCTGGCGCATCTATCGCGAAAACGAAGAGGCGATCCGAAGACTGCTTGTTTCGTTCCGGTGGATAGATGATGGCGAGTACACCGTCATACAGACCGCGGTTAAGGATTCGGCCGACATCGATGTCGTCACTCGGGAGATCGGCGAACTGACCGATTTCTTCCGGTACAAAATGCCGTAGTTGCAGGGACCGAATGCGCCAGCACAATTCACAAGCTGGCGCATTCGGCAAATTCGGCTTTGATATTGGATCGACAACCGATTGCCGATGGCAGATGCATTCGAATATCTCTGTGACGGTAGCACAGAGCCTGAAAGGATTCGCGTCGAGATTGGCGGAATGCTTGAGGCAAGTTCGAGATATGAGGCAGCATTGAACCAGAACAGCATCGTTGAAGGCGCAATCAGCAACCTCGCAAACTCCATGCGCATATTTGTCGAAGCGAACCTCCAGTTTCCAGGAACCTTCAAGGTCGATCGAGAGGAAGCGATCGATAATGTGGATCGGACCTTCGAGATGAAGTTGGAGAGATTTCACACGCTCTACGACGTATCGAAGGATCTATTTCCATACTTCGACCATGCTGACACTTCGCTTCTGATCGCCGTCCGGAACGCAATCCACCACCGCAATCATCCGCTGTTTCGCACACTTGATCATCGCCTTCACATTCAAGACGGACTGCAACGCTGGGGCGGCGCGTCGTTCTTGCTTGCAAGTCACCCGACCACTCACGGCGGTCAGATCACGATGTCACACTATGTGCGGCTGGACGACGTGGATTCCCGGCTGAATCCTTCAGTCGCCTCACCTTACCTCGATAGCTTCATCAGCGGCAGCAGAGCGGAGAAGCGTTTCAAGCTGATATACGAGGGACTGGCGTTGCGAGACATTCGAGAGCGGGCCTCGCGAGAGCGCTATCCCTCGGATCAGGTCTATCTTGATCTAATGCCTGTTTTCGTTTCCGCCGTCTGCAAGGTCTTCAAGGCAATGAAGGCAGCCAACATAGGATTCATTGGGTTCGATGCTGAGACGTACCTTGAGCCGTTCACCTCGGAGTTAGAAGTCGATCTGGCCAGTCTCGAATTCAGACGGCTTTGGCTTCGAGGGTTCGGAGATATCGATTTGATCCCCATACCGGTCTGACCGAGTTGTCGATCAAGGCGTCCAATTGGACCTTGCTCTCCGCAAGCAATTTCGATGGTTCGGGGGCGAAAATCGGAATCCGCACTTATGCATTCCGGAGGATCCCGAATACGGATTTATAGGTGCACAGTTCGGATTTATGAGTGCGTGAAGCGTGAAAACGCCAATGATTTCAGAAGTCATGAATCCGCGTTTATGTGGCGAGGCAGATCTGTCCAGCCCGGAGACATAGGTAACAGATCGTACCTAAGACATGGGTGACAACCTCGTGCCGAACGGGTTGTCGATGGTTTGTAAGGTCCTCTGCTCCAGGTCGATATATCCGAGATCATAGTGCATGAAGCTGACGAGCCAAATACCGTCGTCGACTTCCTTGATGCCGAGTTTCTGTCCGGCCAGCACGGTGGAGATATTGATCTTCTTGCGGTGCATGCAGATGCGGCCGCAATTGGTCACCAGTGCGTCACGGTCGTGGAACGGATAATCGATCTCCGGTAGCCCGTTATATCGGCGCGCCGATGGCGTGTAGAGATCGACCGGCACCTTCATCGCCAGGGCTTCATGCGGCCGTTCGGTATTGAATTCGCTGACGAATGCATCGAAGCGGGCCTGCTGCTGTAGGATATTTTTGCCGGGTGGACGCGTCGCCTCTTTCTTCAGCGTCAGGTGCATGCGCTCATGCCGGCCATTCTCTTGCGGATGGCCCGGCCTGATGCGCTCGAGGCCGATGCCGAGCCGCAGCCACCAGACCGACAGCTTCGACAGATTGTAGAGGCCGTTGGGACTGGCGAATGGCAGGCCGTTGTCGCTGCGGATGGCATCCGGCAGACCGCGTTCGGCAAACAATCGGCGGAACGCCTCGAACACACCCACCTCCTTTGTCGATTCGAAGGCCTCGCAGGCGAGCAGGAAGCGTGACATCTGGTCGGTGACCGTCAGCGGGTAACAGTATCGGCCGTCACCGAGCTTGAACTCGCCCTTGAAGTCGGCACACCACAGATCGTTCGGCAGCAATGCTTGCGATAGGGCCGTTCCCTCAGCCCGAAAGCGGTGTCGCCTGCGGGCATGAGCGACCAGCCCGTGCCGGTCGAGCACCGCGTGCACCGTGCTCTTGGCGGGAATGCGCACATCGCCGGCCAGGCGCTTGACCAGCAGTTCTCTGATCTTCCTGGCACCCCAATGCGGCTTGTTCTTCTTGCACGAGATGATCATCGCCTCGACCGGCTCAGGCAGTTGATTGGCGTAACGCACCGGCCGGCGAGACCGATCCGTCAGCGCCTCCAGGCCATCATCCTTGTAGCGGTTGAAGATCTTGTAACCGGTCTTGCGCGAGATGCCGAACTCCCGGCACACATCGCTCATGCCTTCGCCCTCAAGCAGCCGGGCGACAAAACGTAGACGTTCCTCCATCACCGAAGTCTCTTTCCACGGCATCAACACCTCCCGCCAAAACCGAAAAGTGTTACCCATGTCTCCGGTACAAAACGTCACCTATGTCTCAGGTCGGGCATTCCTAATCTGGATCGCCACATAACCGCGGACTGTGACACCACTAAGCGCGGACTGATCAGAACCCATCTGCACAGTCTCTGCTCCCGAGGACATGACGCCAAAGCTGGGTTTCCAGTTTGCACCAGGCCTCGCAGCGATGTCGTATTAATGCCGGTCAGCTTGCCGGATTGCGCGCGGTGACGATCCACGCCGCGCCGTCGATCATCACCGACCGCTCGCCAGTACAGCCCGCGAAGACGGCACGAACCGCAGCCGAGGCGCGGACGCGGATATCGTCGGGCTGATCAACGAGAGAACGTGCCAGCGGGCCGACCTCGAGTGTCATCTTCACCGCGTCGTCGAGCGCCGCATCCCGCGTCTCCCCCTTGCCGAATGGGATTGAGGCATCGAAGGGCGCGATAGCGACGTCGGTGAAGCCAGCCGTCGTTAGAATACGCGCCACACGTCCTTGATCGCCAAACGAGAACGGGCCGGGCGCTTCAGGACCGGGCGGCGTCATCGGCGGGATGATGCCTTTCATCGCACCCATCGGCAAACGCACCCAATCGTTCTCGGCTATGCTGCGCCAGCAGACGAAAGCGACCCGGCCGCCCGGCCGGAGCGCGCGGCGCATATGAGTGAAGGCCGCCGCGGGATCGTCAAAGAACATCACCCCGAAACGCGAGAACAGAATGTCGAACGCCCCCTTTGGAAGCTCGGCGCTGCTGGCGTCGGCCACTTGGAACATGGCCGACGAATGCTGCGGTGCTAGCGCGCGCGCTCTATCGATCAGCGGCTCGGATATGTCCACGCCTAGCACATGGCCTCCCGCGCCGACGCGACCGGCTAAGTCCAGACTAGACGCCCCCGCGCCGCAGCCGATGTCCAGTACGCGTTCACCCGCGACGGGCGCGGCGGCCTCGATCGCGGCCTGGCCAAACACCGCCATCATGGCATCGAGCCGGGCCTGGTAGGCGACCCAGCGCTCCCCGCTTTGGCCTTTCCAGTCGGCTACGTGATAAGCATCTTTCTCTGTCATGCCATGGCCCTTGTTCTGATCCGTTCTTTAACCGGGCTATCCCCGCGCCTGGTCGTTGCGACCGTGCGCGGCGATGAACATGGCGACGGCCGACCGGCAATAGGATTCGATCTCGTTGTCGTCCTCTGCTCTCGCCTCATCGAAGCGCGCGATAAGCAGTAGATCGGAGCCTTTGAAAAGCGCGGCAAACAAGCGGGCAGACTGGAGAGGATCGGGCACGTTTAGAACCGCCTTCGCGTGCAACTGGCGCAACAGGGCCTCGATTTGGGCGATGATATGGGCGGGGCCGGCTTCGTAATGGAGCTTGCTCAACGACTTTTGACTCGTGACGTCGGCCATGACCATGGCTTCGACACCGCGCACGTCTGGGCGCAACAGCGTGCGAAGCAGCGATGATCCCACCGCCATGAGCTGAACTTCGGCCGAACCGTCGACTCCTTCAAAAAGGGCCTGTGGTATCAGCTGCTGGCAGCGCGCCGAAAACGCCGCGCCAAACAGCGCTTCCTTATTCTCGAAGTGCCGATAGATGCTGAGCTTGGAGATCTTCGCTCGCTGGGCGACCTTGTCCAAGGTCGTCGCTTGGAAACCCAATTCCGCGAAAAGTTCGCCCGCGGCGTCGACAATCGTTTGGCCGAGCGCCTCATTGGCGGGCCTGCCGCGCCGTGCGCGGATGTTTTCTTCGGGCATGGCAATTAAGATCCTTGACAGTATCCTTATTCTGGATTTACGATACTACGCAGTTACAAAAATTCCAAGAGTGGATTTCATCATGTCCGCCAATTCAAGTTTCCCTTGGACGCACAGCGATCTCGAATGCGCATCACTGGACAATATTGCGCGCCAGGCTCAGCCCAACCGCCTCCATCCACAACACGGAGCCCATCACTATGGATGACGTCATCATCATCGGCGGCAGCTTTGCTGGCCTAGCCGCCGCCCTGCAGCTCGGCCGCGCCCGCCGCAAGGTCACCGTTCTCGATACCGGCCTGCCGCGCAATCGTTTCGCCCGCCATTCGCATGGTCTGCTCGGCCACGATCACAAGCCGCCGCTAGACATCCTGGCCGGGGCACGGCAGCAACTGGCGCGTTATCCCACGGTCAGACTCGTGAACGCTCGGGCCGACAGCATCTCCGGCATCATCGACAATTTCTTCGTCGTCACTGGAGAGGGCGAAAGCCTCGGCGCGCGCCGACTGATCCTGAGCTATGGCGTCGCTGACCAGATGCCTGATGTTCCAGGCTTCGCCGAAAGCTGGGGAACATCGATCGTGCCCTGCCCCTATTGTGATGGTTTTGAAGTCGCCGACCAGCATTGGGGCCTCGTCTGGTCCGGCCCGCCGTCGCACAACTATGTCAGGCTGTACCACGACTGGACCGAATCGTTGACGGTCTTCGCCGATGGTCACGACATTTCACCCGATATCCGCGCCGATCTGGCGCGCCGCAACATACCTGTCGTTGATGGCCGGATCGCCGAAATCGCCCATCACCAGGGCCATATCACCACCGTTAATCTCGAGAGCGGCCGCAATGCTGGCGTCGACATCCTGTTCGCCCATCCGCGGAACAAGCCCTCGGCAAACCTGCATGAACCACTGGGCCTCGCCACGGTCGCCACCCCCTTCGGTATGGCCCTGAGGGTGGACGAGCGCCGCGAAACCAGCACGCCGGGCGTCTACGCCGCCGGTGATCTTGCCAACCCGGCGATGGCATCGGTCACCACCGCGATATCCCAGGGCGCGACGGCGGGCATCTCGGCCCAGCAGTCGATGCTGGTTTGAGAAGACACACACGGAGTTCGAACGTCTAACCGCTCCGGAAAACTCGTTGTTTCAACATTGGCGAATTGCGGCCGCAGCCGGCGTTAGCACGGTGTTAGCGTAAGTCACCTACCATAGTGGCACTATTGGAAACCCGGTTTGTCCGTTGCAACAGGGACATGGAATGGTGACGACACCGGAAACGCCACGGCTTACGGAGATTACATGAAACCGGTTCTAACCAGCCTGATATTGTCGTCTGCCATGCTGCTATCCAGCCTGTCGGGTTTCGCCGCTTCCGGCGGATGGCAGTCGGATGGGCAAGGCACGAGATACTGGCACGTCACTCCACCGCCCGGGCAATGCAATATAAGTCAGGCGAAAAACCGGGCGCTTCGGGCCGGCATCTATCGTAGCGAGATCATACAGCAGGATGAGAATATCATCGTGCTCAGAGGTCTGGATCAATCGGGCGACCGGCGAACGATCGGTTTCGGCAACATCAGGGGATGCCCTGAGTTGGAAGGCTATGAGGAAAACCCGAACTTCTGAGGGCGTGGTTAAAGCCGACCATCGCCGTTACTGGCGCCGGCAACTGATTGCATAGCGCACCGCCGAGAAAGTTCTGATGTTAGGCATCCGCCAAAGCTGATGCTGGCGACGATCAGGCCTGTGGCAACTGACCAGGCCACCTGGCCAGTGATTCCCATGCAGTTCCACAGATATTGCCGCCCCGGGGGTCATGGCTTGCCTCCGCGATACCAGGGATGGTTCGGATCGAGCGGTGACCCAGCGCGGAGCGCGATTCGTGTGGTTCTCACTTATGCTGAGTTAGCGATACCGCGGCAGCGGAATCCTGATCGGGATTGCCGGCGCACTCTTTGGACCTCGCCTCAATGGGAGGCTGGTCACCGCTTATCGCTTCGCTCTTTCTCTCTTCGCGCCAGATAAAGAAGCTCAGTACTGGATCTGCAAGTATGAACTCCCGGTGGGGCCCGTTCTTTTGCACTTCCCGCCACGAACGAGTAAGCATGTAGCTCGCAACACTGAACGGGAACAGCGCCAACATAGCAATGCTAATGATAATCGGCAGAGGCTGGTGTATGTCTTGCCCCCGCAGTGCGAACGCCCCCAGGAGGCAAAGAAAGAAGGCAATTAGGCAGATAATGTTTATGCGTTTTGTCACGCGACCCTCTCTGCCGTATTCTTCCTCTAAGGCTAATGCGAATACCTTCGGGTGCAAGATAACGCCGAGAAGAGAACTCCGCAATGATCGCAGGATTGATCCTCTGTGTCTCGCTAACGGCCACCCACGGCGACACTGTCAAATGCGACCGGCAGAACAAACCGCTTTGCTGCATAAAATCCGCCCGTTAGCAATTTGTTGACCATAAACTGGCTTTACTAATCCCGATGGCTGCGGCGTTCCCGCCCGTCGTCGCGTGTTTGGTGTAAGACGGGATTGTTGGCGTTGAAGTATTCACTGCAAGGTTTGTCAGCCGGAGTTGCCACGCTCCTGTCGCGCGTGGAGCGCTTCGCAGCGCACACCATCATGCCGGCTCTGCTTGCGCTCCCTGCCCTCGCCGGTTCTACATCATTCGCCTCGGCGGAAGATCGCGCCTTGAAGCTGTTCTTTACCCATACCGGCGAAAGGGCGACGATCACCTACAAGCGGGATGGAAAGTTCGATCCCAAGGGCCTTGCCCAGATCAATCGGTTTCTGCGCGACTGGCGAAGGAACGAGCCCACGCGGATGGATCCCCGGCTGCTGGACCTGGTCTGGGAGGTCTATAAGAAGAGCGGCGGCAAGGACTATATCCATATCGTCTCCGCCTATCGTTCCCCTGCGACCAACAACATGCTCCGCAACCGCTCGCGCATCACGGGAGTCGCCAAGAAGAGCCAGCATATGCTGGGCAAGGCGATGGATTTCTACGTTCCCGGCGTGAAGCTTGCGACGCTACGTGCCATTGCCATGCAGATGCAGGTCGGCGGCGTCGGATATTATCCGACCTCGGGATCGCCCTTCGTGCATCTCGACGTCGGCAATGTCAGGGCCTGGCCCCGCATGTCTCGGCAGGAGCTCGCGCGGATCTTCCCGAATGGGCAGACGATGCATCTTCCGGCCGACGGCCGGCCTCTGCCGGGATACGATCAGGCGGTTGCGAACTACAGGAAGCGCGTCAGCCCCACCTCGATTGAGATCGCCAGCACCGCCGGAGAAGACGAAGGCGAGGGAGCATCGGCCACGCCAGGTGGCGACACCACAGACGGCAAGCTCGTGACGGCGCTTCTGCCGGCGCCGAAAAGCCGGGCATTGAATGCGCTCGCGCAGCAGACCGGCGCGGTCGAGCGAGATGACAAACGCTCCACTCCGGCCCTTTCATCCTTGCCGATTCCGATCCCGGCGATGCGCCCACCCACCCTTGAGCAGACCGCGGACGCGGACGACAGACTGGAGACTGCGTCGATCGCCCCGATTGCGGCACTTGCCGAGAGACCTACGCCTGCATTGCCGGCCCATGCCCGCTTCCATCCCCTCGTCGTTGCTCAGGCGACCTCCAGTCAGGGCGCCGATATGATCGCCTCCCTGCCCATGACCGCTTCCTGGGAAGAAGCAGATTTCTTCGGATCGACATCAGACGCAGCGCTGATGAAATGGGCGCTGCATACTCCCGGCGAGGCGATTGGCGTCCGAGCGCCGCGCGTTTCCCCGCGCACAGTTCATCGTGAGGCTGGTGTCGCCGCAGCGGGTGCGGCTATCATTCCGGTCGCCGCCACGGACCTGTTCGATGCCAACCGGTTTGCGTCGCCCCCGGAGGGCTGAGCTCAATCATCAGGGCTTGATGCACGATACGAAGCCGATCGCACGGCGGCCATCGGCATTTTTTAGACTATTCTAAAAAATCATCACACCATATAGGAAGCGCTTCCCTTATCTGCGCGGCAATCGGATTCGAGTCCCAGAAAGAATCACACCGATTCAACGTGTTAAAACACTATCCCTGCCTCTGAAAAAGGCGCGCAGGCCCTGGAGTTCCAGTGACCGACCGACGGTGGCGAGCGCCCGAGAGTCAGACCAAAGTCTGGTCAACCCCGGACTTCGTGCCCATATAAAACCTTCCGCCGCTGTAATAGCAATAGCACCTCCTCAAGTAACGAGGCGTAACGCTATGAGAAACGTGCTTATTTCTGGCGGGGCTGGATTCATTGGATCGCATCTATGCGACCGAATTCTACTTAGAAATGATGTACAGAAACTTGTTGTTGTTGACAATCTCTGGACTGGACTTTTCGACAATATTGCACACATCAAGGATCCCCGTTTCTACTTCGTGAAATCGGATGTCGAAACGCTGCAGACCTCCGAGAAGTTCGACGAGATCTATCATCTGGCCTCCCCCGCATCGCCGCCATGGTACATGCAGGAGCCGAAGAGAACGATTTCCGCCAATCTTCTCGGCGCGTTCCGGCTTCTGGACCTTTTGAAGAAGGGCGGCCGTTTCGGCTTCACCTCTTCCTCCGAAGTCTATGGCGATCCTTTGGTCTCGCCGCAGCCGGAATCCTATAAGGGCCAGGTGGATTGCACCGGGCCGCGCTCGTCTTATGACGAGAGCAAGCGCTGCACGGAATCGCTGCTGTTCGAGATGCAGCGCACCCAGGGGCTCAACCTCAAGGTTATCAGACCCTTCAATATCTATGGGCCCCGCACACGCGCCGACGACGGGCGCGCGGTCTCCAACTTCGTCACCCAGGCGCTGTCGGGCCGCCCGATCACCGTCTTCGGCGATGGCCTCCAGTCCCGCAGCTGGGGCTATGTCGACGATATCGTCGATGGTTTCGCCCGGTATTTCTGGATCAATGAAACCGACTACAAGGGACCTCTGAACATCGGCAACGATCGCGAGATTTCGGTTCTCGAGGTCGCGCAATATGTTTCCGGGCTCGTCGGCGGCGTGCCGATCGTCTTCAAGCCGTCGCCACCGCAGGATCCGACGAACAGGCGCCCGGACCTGACCAACGCAAATTATGTCATGCCGGAATGGTCGTGCAAGGTCAGCTACGAACAGGGCGTGGCCATGACGCTCGACTGGTTCAGGGACAAGATGAAGGCGCGCGCAGCGGGATAACCATCACGGCTTTCACGTCCGCGCCTCATCAGGCGCGGACGATCCATGCAAAGGTGCGATTGAGAAAGCGATGATGCGAGAAACGATCCCGTCTGATCTGAAGGATATAAGCTTTCCCGTCCCGATTCATTATCTCGATCTCTCCAGCCCGCTCCAGGCCGTTTCGCCCTCGATCTCCGACGGTCTCGTGGTCTTCATGTCGGAGGGCCTGCCGGTCGGGCAGACCTATATTGAGCGTCCCGAGACGGCGGTCGCACTGGCCGAACGTGTCGTGCAGCCGGACACCCTCGCGCATGCGCGCGAAATTACGCAAACCCCGCTGCGCAATCGCGACGTCAGCATTCTGATCTGCACCAAGGACCGGCCAGACCAACTGCGCCGGTGCCTGGCCTCGATCCCCGAACAATCGCTTCGCCCCATCGACATCATCGTCGTCGACAATGCCTCGGCCGGCGATGAGACACGCCGCGTCGTGGAAGAAGCGGGCGCCACCTATGTGCGTGAAGACCGGGTCGGGCTGGATTACGCCCGCAATGCCGCACTCCGCGCGGCGACAACCGAATTCGTCGCCTTTACCGACGACGACGTGGTCCTCCACGAGCGGTGGCTGGAGAACCTGATGAAGGCGTTCGATCGGCCCGACATCGCCTGCGTGACCGGATTGGTCCTTCCCGGCGAACTCGCAACACCGGCACAGTTCATCTTCGAAAAGCATTGGGGTTTCGGCAGAGGCTACATCAGGCAGGACTTCAACCAGGACTTCTATGTCAGTCATGCGCGCTACGGCGCTCCGGTCTGGACGATCGGCGCCGGCGCAAGCCAGGCCTTCCGCCGCAAGGTCTTCGACGAAATCGGCCTGTTCGATGTCCGCCTTGATATGGGAGCGGCCGGATGCTCGGGCGATTCCGAATACTGGAACCGCCTGCTTCATCACGGCCACGTCTGCCGCTATGAGCCGACGGCGGTATCCTGGCACTTTCACCGCAGGGATATGAAGGGGCTCGCCAGGCAGATCTACCAATATATGAGCGGCCATGTCGCAGCACTGCTGGTGCAGTACCAGAACACCGGAAATAACGGCAATCTCAGGCGCATCCTCATTTCCTTCCCGAAATACTATGCCCGAAGGGTCCGCAGGCGATTGCGCAAGGGCGCGACGTCGAACGATTTTTTCCTGAAGCAGGAAGTGCTCGGCAGCGTCAATGGCGCTCTCTATGTCCTGCGCCGATGGAAGATGCGCGCATGGTGACAGCTGCGACGCCCGACATCTCGTTCCTCATCCCTGCGCATAATGCGGACGACACGCTTGCCGAATGTCTTGCCAGCCTGCAGGCCCAGACGCGGTCGAACTGGCAGGCGGTCGTGGTCGATGACGGCTCGAGCGACCGCACCTGGGAGGTCCTCCAGGACATCGCAAAAGCGGATGGCCGCATTCTCGCAGCCCGTCAGGAAAATGCCGGCGCGGCCGCGGCGCGAAACCATGCCGCGCGCCTCGCGGCTGCCCCCCTGCTCTGCATGCTGGATGCCGACGACTGGCTGGATCCGAGCTTCATCGAAAGCATGCAGCCAGTGGCGGCGGATGCCTCTCCCGCCGTGATCGCCTATTGCGCCTACCGCCGCGTTGCCCCGGACGGCAGGCTGATGCGGGTCGAGCAGCCCCCCATTTTGACGGGCAATGCCGCCAAACGCGAATTCTCCTCCTTTTGCGCCCTCGCCATCCATACGGTCGTCTTTCCCAAAAGCCTTTT
The DNA here is from genome assembly GCF_024721175.1 of Rhizobium sp. Pop5. Classification (NCBI taxonomy): domain Bacteria; kingdom Pseudomonadati; phylum Pseudomonadota; class Alphaproteobacteria; order Hyphomicrobiales; family Rhizobiaceae; genus Rhizobium; species Rhizobium sp. Pop5. Next base: position 2,945,679 of record NZ_CP099399.1, read on the forward strand.
CGACTGGCTGAAAGGGATGGATGAGACCCTGCAGACCGGCGAGGATTGGGATCTCTGGCTGCGCATGGCCTTTTCAGGCGCCGAATTTCGCCGTGTCGACAAGTGCCTGGCTTTCTATCGCATGAAGGCGGGTTCGCTGTCCGGCGATCCGATCAAAATGGTGCGTGACGCCGTTCGCGTGACATCAAAGGCGCAGGCTCTCAAGCTACAGCAAGGTCTGTCGGCCGAAGGGCCGGAGACCGGCTGGTTCACGCCCGCCCTCAGCCATCTGCGCATGCTTGCCTGGGTCGTCTCGGCCAAGGTCGATCCGACAACGGATGTCGCGGCCCTTGCCGCGCTTCTGCCTGAAATGCCGGATGCCGCGGGTTACGAGAGTTTCCTTGTCGACGTGATCATGCACGGATTGCAGACAGGCCTCTTCAGCGATCGGTCCGACGACCTCATCGACGCACTGGATAAATGGCAGCCGACTTTCCTGTCGCTGCTCCAACTGATCCAGCAGCATTCCTCCGCCGGCACCAGCCGGAAGATCATCGAGACGACCTGTTGGCTGTTGTCGGCCGCAAATCCCTTGCGATCCTTCACGCTCGGCAATGTCCAGGTGGTCAGCGTCGAACTCGGCAGGCTTTCGAGGATACCCAAGGCCGAGCCAGCCGACACGCTCATCATGCACGCCTTTTCCAAGGGACAGCATGTCGGCTCCTTTGTCGGGCCGTTCTGGGGCGATCTGTCGATCCGGGCGCAGATCCGGCTGATCATGCATGAGATGCATGTGGAAGAGCATCTGCAAACACCGCCGGCACTCGCCTATATCAGCTCCTGGACGGTGGAGGCGCTGAAGGGATACAGGGCCTTCGGTGGTCTCATCCTGAAGAGCGGCCGGCGGCGCGGGCGTCTCGAAAAACTGCTGGTGCGCATTGGGCGCAATGCCATCCTTGCCACCGCGCCAAGCGACGGAGAGGACAACGACGCCAGGCTGTCCGGCATCCTGGGAAATCTCGAACAGAGACTGAGGCCGCAATTTCAGGAGGCCTCCAGCTCGCGGCCGAAGGAAAGAAAAGAAACTCCCGCCATTCAGTCCGAAGAAGCCTACTGGGACCATATCTTCGAACACCCGGATCCCTGGAATTACGTCTCGGTCTACGAGCAGGTCAAATATGCGCAGACCTTGAGCCTCATCCCTGACGGCATCGAGAACGTCCTGGAGCTTGCCTGCGCCGAGGGAATTTTCACCAGGAAGCTGGCGAAAAAGGTCGCCCGGGTGACGGCCACCGACATTTCCCAGCGGGCGATCGACAGGGCGGTCGAGCGGTGTCGCGATGAGAGCAACGTCGAGCTTCATGTTCTCGATTTCGTCAAAAACGACCTTCCGCCCGAACAGGATCTGATCGTCTGCTCCGAAGTCCTCTATTACATGAAGGATGAGGAAATGCTGGCGGCCGCCTGCCGGAAGATGGCGGCCGCTTTGAAGCCGAACGGCTGTCTGATCACCGCCCATGCGCATATCCGCCGGGACGAACCCGACCGAACGGGTTTTGATTGGGGCAATCCTTTCGGCGTCGGGACGATCGGACGAGTGCTTGCCGAACAAGCCGGCCTCGCCCTGGAAGAGACGATCGAGACCGAACTCTACGCCATCCACCGCTTCCGGAAAGGCCCCGCCGCCGATCCCGTCCTGCGCATCGAGAGCCATGGAACGCCATTGGAAACCGATGTCGCAAAGCACGTCATCTGGGGTCCGGCAGGCGTCGACCGCGAAGTCGCATGGAGGACGGAGGTTACGAGTTCGGTTCCCGTTCTCATGTATCACGGGATCACGGAGGAAGGACCGGCCGCGCTCCGGCGCTACCGCACCTCGCCGGAAATCTTCCGCAAGCAGATGCAGTTTCTCCGACGCAACGGTTATTACACCGTGACGGCACAGACCCTGGCAAGCCTTCTGCGCAGCGGCAAGCCGATCCAGGGCCGGCCTGTGATGCTGACCTTCGACGACGCTTACCTGGATTTCATAACTGACGCCTTCCCGATCCTTGCCGAGAACGATTTCAGCGCCGAAGTGTTCGTGGTGACCGGTAAAGTCGGCGGCCGGTCGGATTGGGATTCTGCCTATGGCGAGCCGGCGCCCCTGATGTCCTGGGTGGATATTCAGGAACTGCACAAGAGGGGGATCAGCTTCGGCTCCCATCTCGCATCCCATACGGCGGCGAGCGCGATGGACAACGAGGCTCTGCTGGTTGAGGCCGCATTGTCACGCAATGCGCTGCGAAGCCGGCTGGGCGCCGCCGTGGACTCCATCGCCCTCCCCTATGGCGCGACGGACTTCCGGGTTCCCGGCATTCTGGCGCTTGCCGGCTACGGTATCGGCTTCACGACGCGGTCTGATAAGGCCACCTTCTCCGACAATCTCTTCGCCCTGCCGCGCCTCGAAGTGCGCGGGGATCGTCCGCTTGAAGCCTTCCCTGAACTGATAGGCCTGCCGGGAGCCTTTATCGGATGACAAAGCCATGAACGCCGCAACCCGCCCCTTGGTCACCGTCGTCATACCGGCTTACAATGCCGAGAAGACGCTTGTCGAAACATTGAGAAGCGTTTCCGACCAGTCCTACGACAAGCTTGAAATCCTGGTGGTCGACGACGGATCGAAGGATCGCACCTTCGATCTTGCGCGCGATTATGGCCTGAGCGACGCCCGCGTGCGCGTTCTCAGCCAGCACAATGGCGGCGTTGCCAGGGCGCGCAATCACGGCGTCAGGGAGGCGCGCGGCCTCTACATAGCCCCTGTCGATGCCGATGATGTGTGGCATCCGAGCAAGATCGAGCGCCAGCTCGAGGCCGTGCTGAAATTCCCCGGTGGAAACGGAGTTGCCTATAACTGGTATGCGGCAATCGATGAAAACGGCATCATTTTCGGCCATTCCCGCCCGGTCATGCATCAAGGCAACATCTTCGAACCGCTGCTGCGGGAAAACTTCATCGGCAATGGCAGCACGCCTCTGATGCCGCGGGCGGAAATCCTTCGCTGCGGCGGCTACGACGCCGGCCTGCGCGACAGCGGCGCAGAGGGTTGCGAGGATCTGAAACTTTATCTGGCGCTCGCCGAGACACTGCCCTTCGCCTTGATCCCCGATTTCCTCACCGGCTACCGGTTCACCAGGGGAAACATGTCCAGCAATGCCTATCGGATGCTGAAATCCTACGCCCTGGTGATGGCGCCGATCGCCGACCGCTACCCGCATCTCGCGCGCGATATAGAGGCATCGCAGTTCAACACGGCGTGTTGGTATTTCAAGAAGGCATTTCACGACGGCGACTATCCCCAGCTGAAAAAGCTGGCGCCGATGATGGCGAGAAAATATCCCTCGCGGCTCATCGTCCATGGCCTGCGGCAGAGCTGGCGCCAAGTGAAACGCCAGGGCATCCGGATCGCAAGGCGTGTCCTCGGCAAGCCTCCGGCCCGGCCCAAGATCCGCTTTGCTGCGGCCATTCCGCAAGCCGGAACGGCTTTCAGCGATCGCTTCGGAAGCCTGCCCGTCAGGGAAGCGGCCGGCCCGATCTCTTCGCGGGTGGCCGAGAATGAATAGGTTTCAAAAACCCTCTTCCGCCAAGCCGGCTGCCTACAACTTGATCGTGGGCGCGCGGTTCCGCGAGCTTCGGCAGCTCGTGCCGGCGCTGCGCTTCAAGATGTCGGTGATGATCGTCATGGGCATTCTCACCGGCCTCTCCGAAATGGTCGGCATCACCCTCCTGGTCAGCCTGGTCTTTCTTCTCGGGCAACAAGGCCCGGTTTCCGGCTCGGCCATCGCATGGCTTCCGGCATTTTTCGGCGGCGTGGACCTCAGTCTTTCCAAGCCCGTCCTGATCGGCATTCTCATCGGCTCCATCCTCTTCCGGATTTTTCTCGGATGCGCCAATTCGCTGATTGCGAGCACGGTCAACCATCGCATCAGCGATCGCATACGCGATCGCCTCTATGCCAAGGTCCTGACCATCCCCTTCCAGCGTTTTCAGGACTATGAGCGCAGCGACCTGATCAACGTCATCGCAACCGAGTCCTACGCCGTGTCCTCCGCGCATGCGAGCCTGGTGCGTCTGGGCGTCAACCTCGGAACGATCGTCATCTTCGGCATCGGCATGCTGGTGATGGCCTGGCCGATCGCCTTGCTCGGCCTTGCCTTCGGCTTCATCCATAATTTCGCTCTGGGGTTCTTTGCCGGCGCCTATCGGCGTCTCGGGGTCTCGGCGCTGGCTGCCGTGGAAGCGCTGACGCAGCTGAGCTGGACGACCCTACAGACGTTGAAGGCCGTCAAAAGCTTCGGCCTCGAGACACGCCACCAGCAACTTTTCGAGACGCTCTCCCGGGACGTCGGCCAGACCTGGCGCCGGTCGGACCGGATGGGGGCGGCAACCTCGCTTCTGAGCGAAACGCTGACCTTCGCGGTCATCCTGACGATCATTCTGTCCTCGGAATTCCTGCCGGTCGATTTCAAGGCGGCGCTCTCGGCCACGATCCTTCTCTACAGGCTTCAGCCGCATATCAAGGAATTCGACTCCCAGATCCTGCGCCTTTACGAAATGGAGGCGTCGCTGCAGAACGTCCTGGCGCTGCTTTCGGAAAAGGACGACATCAAACAGGCATCTCGAGGCGAGCCGATTTCCCGCCTGGCGGAAGCGATCGTCTTCCACAATGTTTCGTTTGCCTACGAGCGCACGAACGCGCCGGCTGTCCGTAACCTCAGCTTCTCGATCCGGGCGGGCGAGACGACGGCTCTGACGGGACCGAGCGGGTCCGGCAAGACGACAATTCTCAACATGATCCTCGATCTCAACCCGCCGACCCAGGGCATGATTGCGGTCGACGGCAGGGATCTCGCAACCATCGACCGCTCCAGCTGGCTGAAACTGCTCTCGGTGTCCGGCCAGGACGTGGAGCTGATGGAAGGAACCGTTCTCGACAACATCCGCTTTCGCCGCGACATCCCGGATGAGGATATCCGCTGGGCCGCCGATGTCGCCTGCGCCACGGAGTTCATCGAAGATCTGCCCTACGGCTTCGATGAGTGGCTGGGCGACGAGGCGATCCGGCTGTCAGGCGGGCAAAGGCAGCGCATAGGCCTGGCGCGCGCCCTCGCAAGCCGGCCGCAAATCCTGATTCTGGACGAAGCGACGAGCGCACTCGACGAAGAGACCGAGATGCGGGTGTTTTCAGCCATCAAACAAGATGCCGGCAGAACGCTGATCGTCGTCAGCCACCGCCCTGCTGTCGCCAGATTGATGAAAAACCAGATCGACCTTCGCCCGCCCGCGGCCATAGCCAAGCTGAGGTGACGACAATGAAGAAGTCAGCCTTATCCGATATATCGGTGGCCGTGATCATCCCGGCCTATAATGCCGGCCGCTATCTCGCCCAGACGCTCCAGTCCGTCATCGATCAGACCCACAAGGCACTGGAGATCGTCGTCGTCGACGACGGCTCGACAGATGCCACCGCCGCCATATGTCGCGGTTTCGCCGCCGGCGATCCGAGGATCCGCGTACTATCGACGGAAAACCAAGGTGTGGCTGCGGCGCGCAACATGGGAATCGAGGCAACGACGTCAGGCTACATTGCTTTCCTGGATGCCGACGACCTATGGCATCCGACCTATGTCGCGCGAATGCTTGCCGCTCTCCATCCCCTGCCCCGCCCCTGGGGCGCGGTCTATGCGCTTCACCGATTCATCGATTCCGAGGGCCAGTGCCTGAGATCCGGTTCGTCCGTGAACGCGCGGGGCTCCATTCTCGCCCGCCATCTCGTCTTCCGCTTCGTCGGCAATGGCAGCGGCTTCATGATCCGCCGTGCCGTCGTCGACAAGATCGGTGGCTACGATCCGAGCTATGCCCGACAGGGGATCGGAGGATGCGAGGATTTTGATTTCGAACTCCGTACCGCCGAGCATTTCAAGATCGAGACGGTGCCGTTCGGCCTGGTGGGATATCGTGTTCATTCGGCGGCGATGTCCTCGGATAAATCACGCATGGCGCGATCACTTGTCGCCGTGAGCGAACAATGTATTGCCCGCAACCCGAAATTTCCGGCCTTCGTCGTCAGTTGCGCCCGCGCCTCGACGCACCTCTACGCATTTTCGAGATTCGCCGCGTTGAAGGATTGGCCGAGCGCCGCGAGTTCGCTGAAGTACATTTATCGTCACAGCCCGATGCTCGCTCTCAGCGTCGTCGCCAAGCTGATCTTTTCGAAGGCCCGTAGAGCCTTGTCAAAAACCTTGCCACCCGGAGAGCCTGGGGAAAACGATCTCCAGAAGTTCGAGGAAATCGACGCCATGCTGCCGCTGGTCGGCGGCTGGTCGCAATTCAGAAGCAGGGCGTTGCTCCGGCGCCTGTCGGAGATAGATCATTCCGGCGAATGCGCTGATGTGACGTCGCCACGACAGGGGTTAAATGCCCGTCGGCCGAAACATCCGTCATCGGCGCACATGTAAACGGCCGTTGAGCCTATTCGCTCTGCCGCAAATTGCGGATCCGATCGAACAACACCGCCAGCACGATCGCCCCGCCGATAAACGTTCCCTGCCAGAAAGCGTTGATGCCGAGCAAGCCGAGGCTGTTGCGGATCACTTCGATGAGGGCCGCTCCGACCAGCGCGCCGAAGGCGGTGCCGACGCCGCCGGCGAGGTTGGCGCCGCCGATGACGGCTGCGGCTATGACCTGGAGTTCCATGCCGGCGCCGATATTGGTGGTGACGGCGCCGAGCCAACCGGTTTGGACGATGCCGGCAATGCCCGCAGACAGCGCCGAGACCATATAGACGGCGACCTTGATGCGGCGCACGGGAACGCCGGTCAGCGTCGCCGCGTGCTCATTGCCGCCGATCGCGAAGACATAGCGGCCGAACCGCGTCCAGCGCAGCACGAAGCCTGTGAGAAGCGCCAGGATGACCATGTAGAGAACCGGGTTGGCAATGCCGAAAAGCCAGGCGCCGCCGCCGAGCGCCAGAAGCTTGTCATGGTCGGGGCCGAACTGGAAGACGACGGTGTTGTTCGAGGCGACCATCGCCAGGCTGCGCGCCACCGACAGCATGCCGAGCGTCACCACGAAAGGAGGAAAATCGAGATAGGCGATCAACATGCCGTTGAAGGCCCCGACCAGAAGCGCCGTGCCGACCGCGGCTGCGATACCGACCTCGATGCTGTAGCCGGCGTTCATGGTAATGGCGAGCACCATGCTGCAGAGGCAGAGCACCGAGCCCACCGACAAATCGATGCCGCCGGTGATGATGACAAGCGTCATGCCGAGCGCAATGATCGCAACGAAGGTGACGTTGCGGGTGATATTGTAGAGGTTCTTCGCTGTCGCAAAGGAGTCTGTGGCAAAGGACAGGAAGAGGCAGGCAAGGACAACGGCAATCAGGACCCAGAAGGTCTGGCTGCCGACAAACTCCGAAAGCCGGCTTCGCTGCTTCTGCGCAATTGTCTGGTCCAGGGTAATCGCCATCTTCGACCTTCACTTCTCCCGAGTGGGTATTTTTCCGACAGGACTTTTCGCCAGGCGGGCAGGCAGCGCCGATCAAACCTGCTCGATGGCGCCTGTTATAAGACCCGTGACTTCCTCCGGCGAACTCGCCGCGATCGCCTTGTCGGCAACTTTTCGGCCCCGCCGCATGACGATCACGCGGTCGGCGACGGTGAAAACGTCGGGCATGCGGTGGCTGATCAGGACGACCGCAATGCCCCGGTCGCGCAGCTCGCGGATCAGATTGAGCACCTCCGCCACCTGGCGGACCGAAATGGCCGCAGTCGGCTCGTCCATCAGCACGATCTTCGCCTCCGACAGCATGGTGCGACCGATCGCCACCGCCTGCCGCTGACCGCCAGACATCTGCTTGACGAGGTCGCGCGGGCGCGTTTCCGATTTCAGTTCCTTGAAGATTTCGCCGGCGCGCCTGTACATCGTCTTGTAGTCAAGGACCTTCAAAGGGCCGATGCCGCGGCGGAGTTCCCGCCCGAGGAAGACGTTTGCCGCCGCCGTCAGATTGTTGCAGAGCGCCAGATCCTGATGAACGATCTCGATGCCGTGCTGACGCGCCTCGACCGGGCGGTGCATCACGATCTCCTTGCCTTCGAGGCGCATCGTGCCTTCACTCGGCCGGAAGTTTCCGGCGATCATCTTGACCAGCGTGCTCTTTCCCGCGCCGTTATCGCCCATCAGGCCGACGACCTGGCCGGCTTCGAGCGAAAACGACACATCGTTCACCGCCTGGATGGCGCCGAAGTGCTTTGAAATATTGGTGAGTTCGAGAACCGCTACCAGCCGACCACCCTCCCCGGAACCTGCAGGCTTGCCGTCGCGCCAGCTGCCGATACCCGGCTGCCAGTCAGACGCCTGCGATCTCGCTTGGCCGATCTCCTCCCGGAAAAGCGATTATGTTCATTAATGCAAAAGCGCCAGGAATCGTCAATCAATAGTCCGCTAAAACGGCCCCTCACCACAAAAATCTATTTTGTACGATAAATACAGATTGACGCCGGAAACGCGTGGATATTAGCTATTACTGGGGGAGAGACGTATGCTGATCCTTGTCACCGGAGCTACGGGCAAGGTCGGGCGGCGCTTCATTGCTGGGCTGCTTGACGAGCCGCGATATTCCAAAGCACGCATTCGCGCGCTTTGCCATAATCGTGTGCTCGAGGAGACCGACCGCCTCAGTGTCGTGAAGGGCTCGATCGCCGACAGCGATGTCGTGGCGGCGGCGATGGACGGCGTCACCCATGTCGTGCACCTCGCCACCTGCAAGGAAATCCCGGCCGATGTGATGGATATCACCGTCAAAGGCCTGTTCTGGCTGCTCGAGGCGTTTCGCGCCAGCCCCACGGCCAGGCAGTTCATCCTGATCGGCGGCGATGCCGGCATCGGCCATTTCTTCTATCGCCATGACGGACCGGTGACCGAGCATACGCCGCATCGCGCCTATCCCGGCTGCTATGCGCTCTCCAAGGTGCTGGAAGAGGTGATGCTCGAGCAGTTCGCCATCCAGTACGGCATCAACACCTGCTGCCTGCGGGCGCCCTGGATCATGGAGAAGGACGATTTCAGGTTCACGCTGTCCTTTGGCGACGATGTCTTCGGCGGGCCGGACTGGAAGACGCTGGTGCCGGCGGCTGATGCCGAGCGTTACGTCGGGGATGGCACGGTGCCGCTGCTGCGCGATGCCGACGGGCGGCCGCTGAAGCGTAATTTCGTGCATGTCGACGACCTCGTCGCGGCGATCCTCGCGGCAATCGACAATCCGCGCGCCAAGGGCGAGCTTTTCAACATCTCGATGGATCGGCCCGTCGATTATGGCGAGGTCGCAACCTACCTCGCCCGCACGCGCGGGCTCGGCTCGGTCGACATTGCAAGCCAGTTCCACTCGAACTGGATGGACAACAGCAAGGCCAGATATCTGCTGGACTGGAAGCCGGTCTACGATCTGGAAAAGCTGATCAATTCGGCTTGGGACTACCAGCGTTCGAAGGAGGAGCCTCGGATCGTCTGGTATCCAGGTTGATGTCGCGGCGGGTGCAGAGGCACCCGTCTTTTTCAATGGGAGGAAGCTATGAGGAAGGCATTATTGCTTACAGCTGCGGTCCTGGCGCTGACGGCCGGTCAGGCCCTGGCCGCCAAGAAGCAGCTGGTCATCGTCGTCAAAGGCCTCGACAACCCGTTCTTCGAGGCAATCAACCAGGGCTGCCAGAAGTGGAACAAGGAAAACGCATCCGCCGAATATGAATGCTTCTACACCGGCCCAGCTTCGACATCAGATGAAGCCGGCGAGGCGCAGATCGTCCAGGATATGTTGGGCAAGGCAGATACCGCCGCCATCGCCATCTCGCCGTCGAACGCCAAGCTGATCGCGCAGACGCTCAAGACGGCCAATCCGAGCGTTCCCGTCATGACGCTCGATGCCGATCTCGCGGCCGATGATGCCAAGCTGCGCAAGACCTATCTCGGCACGGACAACTACCTGATGGGCGCACGCATCGGCGAATACATCAAGAAGGCCAAGCCGAAGGGCGGCACGATCTGCACCATCGAAGGCAATCCGGGCGCCGACAACATCCTGCGCCGTGCGCAGGGCATGCGCGACACGCTGAGCGGCAAGAAGGGGCTTACCGCATTGAAGGGCGAAGGCGGCTGGACTGAGGTCGCCGGTTGCCCCGTCTTCACCAATGACGACGGCGCCAAGGGCGTTCAGGCGATGACCGATATCCTCGCCGCCAATCCCAAACTCGATGCCTTCGGCATCATGGGCGGCTGGCCGCTGTTCGGTGCTCCCCAACCCTATCGCGATCTGTTCAAACCGATGGCAGACAAGATCGGCAAGAACGAATTCGTCATCGGCGCCGCCGACACGATCGGCGACGAAGTGGCGATCGCCAAGGAGGGTCTCGTCACCGCCCTCGTCGGCCAGCGGCCGTTCGAAATGGGCTACAAGGCTCCAACCGTGATGATGGACCTGATCGCCGGAAAGAAGGTCGATGATCCGGTCTTCACCGGCCTCGACGAGTGCACCAAAGATACCGTCGATACTTGCATCCAGAAATAAGGCGCCGTTCGGAGCGCTCACGCGAGCGGGCGCTCCGATGTCCTCAGCGAAAATATCCAATTCGAGAAGGCACGCATCGCCGCGTGACAAGCCGCGGCATCTGTGTGCGACAACATCCATTTCCCTCGGCAGCCGAAAATCTGGCCGGCTTGGAATTCCGCTGTATCCACTCAGCCAAAATGAATATTTTCCAGAATTTGGAAGATCCGGCGACCCGCGTATCATGAATATCCCAAATGCGACACTCGTCAAAATAACCGTTTATACAGAAAAATCAGAAGTTATGCACAACAAATAACGATTATCCCAATAATGTTCTGAGACAAATAATATTTTTACTGTATTCATACCTACGCACTGTGCAAGCATTCCCATTGGAGGACCCGTCACCACCCCGGCGGGTCCTCCAAACTGCTTGAAGACGGCTTCCTGCAAATCCCGGCATAACAACCTCGGCCGAAGACTTTGCTCGGATCGAGATCATGTGCTCCCGCTCTGCGTGATAGGAGCCATCGCCAGCCAAGGTACAGAAGGAAGAGAACGCGCTTCCAACGCAATATTTCAACTGCGCGATAAAATTATCAGAGAGTCTAATACAAAAAGCGAGGTTGTGACCTAAGTCACCGTCATAACTTCTATATTATTGTGAGATAGAAAGCAGCAAATATACCTGAAATTTATCTCATCAATACATCTATAGATCAGCACTCCATCAAAATAATGCCGACTTATAATTGAGATTTAAATGCAACCTCCGTAAGAAATCTTTAATTTTACCTTTTGATAAAATTTTGTTCAATTTGCATATTTTTTACCCATATTCGTCGTCGCTTCCGTTGCCGGAAGGAGCCGCCTCATTTTTCTCGCAGGGCCGAAAAAGCATCTTTTCATCGTGGATTTTCCGAACAACCGGCAGCCGATCGGCATCGCCGGCGATGGCATCGCACCGCCTCTCTACCAACCTAGAGAGGGGCCACGCTGAAGAATTGCTAATGCAGGTTGGCGGGACGCCGGAAATATGACTGCCTGTAATAAATATTGAAATCAAGCGCTTACACCACCTGACGCCTCGGCAAAGCCCGGGGCATCGGCTAAATTTCGGCATATAGCGGCGCAGATTTCAGCGGAAAAGCCCGATGCAGCCCGCCTTGCTCGGCAGGCTTCTCACCTCAACCCGATGATATATTTTGCGGAATCCTCGCCGTCCCGATTCAAGTCGCCAAAGGCTTCGCCGCATGCACCGACCTGTGTCGAAATGGTCGCACTCGGCTGGCTAATTAACCCTTCATAAAGCATTTGCTTGCTCAACTTATAATTTGTGTCATGGTCACTATAAGTAGCGAGGAGCCGACCGATGAGTGATATAGCATCGCATATCCCGGAATTTGGTTACGATGAGCGCGTCATGATCTGCCGGAAGCAGATCGAGAAGGCGGTCTATCAGTTCATTGCGAATACGAAGGTCGATGGATGCGACCCGGCGGAAATCGCTATGGCAATCGCCGACATCGCTGACGACTACATTCTACTGCTGGCCCAGAAGCGCAATTTGACCCACTGAGGTCCCGGATTGACGCCAGAACAGCCGATCGTCTCTGGGACGCGCGGAAGATGTTTCGCAACCACCTCCCGACAAAGGCAAAGCTGAAGCGACATAGCTGCTTTGCAAGATGGAATTCCCGCCGGCCCGCAAGAGAACGCCGGCATAAGAGGCCCACATCAGGCTTCGCACCTTCGCACTCCTCCCCTATTCGACTTGATCCTCCGCATGAACCAATTCCCGGCCATGGCTCGGCTGGCTGGCTGGCCCGCCGGCTCGGCTGATAGCGATCGACTTGGGCCACAACGCAAGCATGGTTCCGAAAATCTCAGACCTTCGGAACTGCAAGTGAATTTGAGGTGGTGGCGCGTCCTCTCGGGCGTTCTCTTCCAGAACGTGCCGCGCAAAACTGCGCGGCGGTGTTGCGCCTGCGGCGTGCGTGAAAACAAAATCTAAAGTGTGAGGAGCGAACCTGAAAGATGGCCTTAGTGGCTTCTCACACTCATCCGCGGAGCCGGGGAACTCAACTCGGCCATCTCGTTAGTCAGGCCCTCCCCCACTTCCTGCTTCACGGCCTCAAGCGCGAGATCGAGGCAATGCGTCGCAAACTGAAGATTGACGTCCTGAGCCACATGCCGCGCATAAGCGATCATCCGCGCAAGTGCGACGAGTTCGTCCAGACCGTCTTCCGCCCCTTGGTCTGTGTTTATCCTGGCAATCGATGTCACGCCCATGCCCATTTCTCCAACGAATTGAAGGAATGATACGCGGGTAAAGGTGAGCGAGCCCGTGAAAAAAGCGTGACACAACCCTTGGTGACAGTTGTCACATTCAATTCACAGCGCCGGTCGCGTTCGAAACGAGGTCTCGTGCAGCTTCCACGACAGGTCGACATTGGCGCGCCTGTCGTCCGCTTCCCGCACGGCCTTCAGCAATTCCAGGGCGTCGATGCGTTTTTGATCGACGGAATTCGCAAGAAGTGCCGCAAGCAGCGGCTGACGATCCCACTCGGCAATGCCTGCGCATCGTTCCACGATCGTCCGCCACGTCCGCTTCTTGAAGAATATCGCGGCTGCGGCCTGTTCGATCTCTTCGCGTTGGCCGTGTGCGAGCAGCCCACTGCCCTCCATCGCGTCGAGCGTTGCGCAGACATTGACGAGAGGAACGGTCAGCGGCTTGCTGCCAAGCGCGCTCGGCGCATGCGTGAGGGCGACGGCAGCGTCATCGACAAGCCGGCCGGCGCGATAGTCCTCGAAAATGCGGCCGATCCCGATCATGCCGAACGGATGGCATTCGGCGGCCCGCAGCGCGCCCATGCTTGCCGCCCCCAGAACCGCGACGCCAAGCGAGAGGGCATGGAGAATTTCCTTGTGCCAGACCGGCGCCACATATTCGAAGCCGCCGTCGATCAGGCCGATAACATTGGCGCCCTCTCCCACCACCGCCAGCACATCGCCTTGCGTCGCAGGCGGCAGCACACGTATCCCATCGCCGGACAGCGAGGCCGCATCGGGAAGACTGGGACCTGCGAAAATGATCTTCAAAACCCGATCGCCCTCGCAAGCGCCCTCGTTCCAAATCGCCTGGCGCGCTCGCCCTCCGGATTTTCAAGTTCGGGGATGACGACCTTGACGACGCTGAAGGGAAGCCTCTCGTCGCTGAGGCGCACGACCACGACCGAAGCGACCGCTCTGTGTCGCAGCGTATCGAGCACGTGCTGCAGCAAGAGCGGCAAATCCTGTTGCGCCCCGTCACGGCCGATGGCGGCAGCGGTCCGCGCGGCGACCGCGTCGAAAGCCCGGCGCATGAACGGCGGCAACAATCCTGAGAACGTTGCCGGAGAAATATCGTCCCGGGCACCGCTGATATAGGTGAGCCGCGACTGCACCGCCTCCGTCACCGCCCGGATGGCCGCCCGAACGGCAGATGGATGCGCCCCCGTGCCGCCGGTCACCTCGACCAGGCGGATATCCCTCTCGCTCTTGATGTCACCCGGGCCGAGCATGGCAGTAAAACACGGGATCGCGATATCGCTGGTGATGTCGAAGAGCCTGAGCGCCAGGCCCGAGGTTTCGATCCTGTCGATCAGCCCGGTGAGCGCTGGATCCTCAAAACCCCGGGGATCGACGCAGCGGGAATAGCGATCCGCCTCCCTGCCCACCTGCCAAAGCACATGGGCGTCGCGCTCGATACGTTCCAGCACGCCGTGAAAGATCGCCTCTTCGAGATTGTTTCCCGATGCCAGGCCATCCGACGACATCCAGTATCGGGCGTCGCGCGTGCGGTCGAGCACCACCGCTTCGAGGGGGATATGGATCGTGTCACCGGTGAGGATGTTGCGGCCGGCGACCCATTCGGTCTCCTCGTCCGGCCCGAGATCGGGCTTATGCACGGCGATCAGGCAGTCCAACCTGTCGACCGCGCAACCCATCGCCTGCAGACCGGAAGCCGAGCCACGGACGAGTTCGACCGAGGGTTCGCCGGCAACGGCCCGTTCGAGGGCTTCCATGACGGTCGATACCTTGGCGTCGAGATCGGTGAGGCCCTTCCCTTGCGCGATCACGATCGACCGGGAGTTCGGGGCATAGGCACACCAGACTGGGATGCCGATATCGTCAAGTCCGGTATGGCGCGCAACCCTTGTAATGCCGAACCGCATCAACAAAGGTTCGACGCGGGAAAGGGTTTCCCGCGGCGAGATGATCCTGTCGGAATATATGATCCGCTGAAGATGTGTCAGAACGCCGGCTCAGCCGTCGACGTGACCGGAAAGGGCGACCTGTACCGACGAAACGGCGACGGAGAGGTCGACATTGTTGACGAAGGTGCCGCCCGTTTTACGCAGGTCGTTCACGGTCGCCAGATCGCCCGTGGGATTGAGAGGCTTGACGGTGCCCGCACCGAGATCGGCAAGCCAAAGACCTGCTTCGCCCGGTATTCCTATAATGACTGCCTTTGCCATGTAATGCCCCTAAGTGATTGTTAAAAACCAGCCCTCAACAGGCCCTCCCGATAAAGCTCTTTTTGCCATTGTTCCTTGAAGGGAACGATGGCGAGCCACTTCTCGACGTCGAACACCGGGTTGATGCTTTCGGCGCGCTGCCGATGAAATAGCGCCCGTTTTCGATCGCCGATCATTGCGCAACTGGCCGCCGCGATGCGATGGGCCGGCGCTTTGTCTTTCATCGCCTCGACATAGGCGATGGCCTCCTCATACTGCTCCAGGAAGAAGCTCGCTCCCGCGGCACACCAGAGATAGGCGTCAGGCGCGATCGGATTGAGCGAGATCGCCTTGGTGATCTTGGCGAGCGCATCGCCGGGGCGCGATGCATGCACGAGCGTATCGGCATGGCTGTAGATGACATCGGCAAAATGCGGGCTGAGTTCTTCCGCCAGATCAAGTGCTGCGACACTGGCATCGACATCGCCGAGATAGAGCTTGGTGACTCCGAGCTCGCGATATCCTGCCGCCGATGCCGGATCCCGCTCTATGGCGCGAAGCGCATGCTGCTCGGCCATATGCAGCAGCTCGTTGTTTCCCTGCGCCGTCACGAGCCATTCGCTGGTGAAGGTCCTCGCCAATCCGGTGAAGGAGGCAGAAAAGTCCGGCGTGTGCGACAGCGACTGTTTGAACGCCTTCCTTGCTCGCCGGATATGCGGCAAGGTCAATTTGCTCATCAGGCTCGAGCCGACGAGATAGGAGTGATAGGCCTGCGGATTGGCTTCGAAACGCAGCCGCTCCTCTTCGTTCTCGGCCAGCTCGCTCGCCACCGACAAGGTCAGCTGCTGCGCGATCAGCCGTCTCTGCCGCGGCAGCGTATCAGGCCTCATCGCAAAGCGATTGGCCCAGATGATCTCGTCCGTGGGGAAGTAAATCAACTGGGCGAATAATCCCTCTTCGGAGAACCGCGTATCCAGGAGATAGGCGATCGAGTGCCGGGCGACGACCGCCGCCTTCTCGGAATCACGACGGATTTGTCCCGCCGTATGCGGCGCGACGATCGAGATGTTTCTGAGCGCGCAGAGTTCAATCGTGACGTCTTCGATGAGCGCGTTCGCAAGCGCAAGCCCGGCATCGGCATGTTTCGATGTCGGGGGAAGCAGCACGAGACGAGGCAGGATCGGCGGCACCGCCGATACGCGACCGATTTCGGCGAGTGCCGGGCCGTCCGGCTCGGAAGGCTTCACCTCTACCCTTGCGCGGCCAACGCCGTTCGGCAATTTCTCGCCGAACGATGATCCGCCCGATAGCTGGTGCAGCAAAGCCCTGACCTGTTCGTCGTTCGGATCCCGTTCGAGGATCTGCAGCGCTGTGGTGGAAATGATGCGCACGTCCCCGGAACTTTGCACGGCGGGCAGCGCGTCCAGCAGTGCCTGGCGCAATTGCAGCGCCTGGGCGTCCCGCTGCGCCCTCATCCAGGCGTCTATCGGCTTGGTTGCCGGTTTGATATTTCCGATGAACCCGCGCTGGGTCAGTTCGGCGATCGCGTTCAGCCGCTCCAGCGGCGGACCGTCGGCTCGAAAGACATCGAGGTCGCTGGAAACCGCCTGCCCGTTGAGCCGAACGGTGCTCGCGGTGAAATCGAAAGGGATTTCCGCCCGGGCGCCATCCACCTCGCGGATGCGGGATAGCAGCTTGCGCAAATTGAGCCGCGCCTGCTCAGGCTCGACGTCGCTCCAGAGAAACTGAGCCAATTCATACCGGCTGAGTTCGTGGCTCGTGCCGGTGTAGAGATGGGCCATCATCAACAGGCCCTTGATCGGATAGCGAACCAGGTCGCCATTCGTTTCGATCAACCGCAGATCGCCGAATGTCTGCAGATGAAGCACGATCCGTCCTCAGCCGTTCGCTACGGGATCCTGCAATTCAGCGTCGATATCGGGCAATCCCGCGACCGCGAGGCTCTTGGCCAACGCCACCAGCTTTTGCCTGATATTCGGGTCCTCGATGGCGATGAAAGCCTTGTTGAGCGCGAGCCCCTCTTTCGAGGACAAAAACTTGTTCAACTCGCTCGTCTCGCCTTCGATCGGTCCGGAACCCTCGTTTTCGAAAAAGAAGCCGACGGGCACGCGAAGAATCTCGGATATGCGCTGCAGCCGGCTGGCGCCTATCCGGTTCGTTCCCTTTTCATATTTTTGGATTTGCTGAAAGGTGATCCCCAGAAGCTCAGCCAAACCGTGCTGGGTCATCCCGAGCGTCTTCCGTCGAACTCTTACACGATTGCCAACATAGACGTCGATCGAATTAGGCGATTTAGCCTTCATATGCGTAAGTCTCCCGCTTTATCAGCACGCCCAGCTGTATAATGGAGAGTTTAAGCAAGAATGCAACTAAAAGTAAATATTTCGTAAGGGATTTTTTCGCTGTTTCGCACGGTAAAAAACAACCTGTGGATTATTATAGGCGTGTGGAGCCGGACGGCGCGGCATAGCCGGCGGGCGGGAGATCTCCCGCCCGAAGCCGGCTGACGCCCAAGAGCCCCCGTTTATAAGGGCTTCTGGGCAACGGCGATCATCGACTTGGCGAAAGCCGGAATCCTTCCGACATACTCAAAGCGAATATTGTCGAAACCACTATCCGTGAGCAGCGTGCTCAACGTGCTTTTCGACCAGAACTTGATATGTCCATGGTCTCTCAATGGCATGAAGTGATCATCCATCTTTCCGACGGCCGCCAAAGCGAGGTTCTTCAGATAACCATGATAGGGCGTCGACATGACGGCAATGCCGCCCGGCTTGACGAGATCGTACATCGTCGAAGTGAACGACTTCGGATCATAGACGTGCTCGACGACCTCGAGGCTGATCACGGCATTGAACGTGCCATATTCGCTGGAAAGGTCGTCATAGGCCGAACCGAGGTTCAGCGGCAGTTCGGGATAGTTGATCTTCGCCTTGTTGATGCCATCGCTTGAAGGATCGACCCCGACGACGGAATATCCCTTTTCCGCAAGGGCTGCTGCCGCTCCGCCGGCTCCACATCCCAAATCAAAGACGTCGTTTTTGGCAGAACCATCGAAATGGTCTCCCAGCACGTCGAATACGGTAGGCAAGATGTAGGAGTGTGCGGTTGCCGGTTTGGCGTGAACGTAGGTGGTTGCGTCTAGCTCGACAGACATATCCTCTCCTTTCCGGTTGCACGCCAGACCCTATCGAAAAATACGTCGAAAATTTGATGAAACCCTCCAAGCACAAAGGATATCCAGCCGCGACTTATAGTTTAGACATGAATATAAAATCGTTTTGCGCGAAAACAAAGTTTAATAAAGAAGAAAATTCAATGAAAGAAGATAGCAATTCTACACTAATTTAGAATCAACATAAAAATGGAAAATTAAATCCTATAGAAAGTCAAAAAAATCTATACAAAAGCCCGAAGAAACGGAACTCCCATTGGTTGCCCCACGAACCTGATGACGGATCGTCCGATATCTCGCGCGGAGATTGTGTGCCGCTGTATTGGAGATTCTTGACTGAAATGGTGTTAAAGCGGCGCCAGCGAAATCTATAGCCGGCCCCATCCGAAGAGGAGGCGAAAAGGCGCCCAATTGCCGACATGAAGCCAAAGATATTAACGGATGAATGTATACTGCCGGATTTAGACAGCCCGATCGAAAACCTTCTCGCGTACCGGAGAAGACAAACTTGACCGATTCGTCGCCCGCATCTGCGAAACAGCCGGTGAAAAAACCACGGATTCCCGTGGTTTTCTGGTTGTTGCTGACGATTTCCCTGTCGCTCGTCATGGGCACGGTTCTTCTTTCGAACGACATGAAACACTTGAAGGCGGTCGGCCATTACTTCGGCTTCGATCTCTTCCCCAAGGAGCTGAAACCGCCTCCACCCAAGGCCCTTCCCCGCCCGGCGCCTCCTGTCGCCTTCAAGCTCCCCCTGCACGTCATCGAAGCGCCGGCAGTGCAGGCAGCCTCGGCTTTCATGCGCACATGGCGGATATCGGGGCCCGCGATGTGCGCGGCCCTGCGCGATGCCGGCATTCAAACAAGCGACTGGGCAGCGGCAAGCTTCAACGCAGACACATACGAGTGTTTTTTCGAGCATAGCGGCAAGCGTGAGAAGGATCAGCTTCCGAACTCCGTCTTCGTCATCGTTCGCGGCGACGCCGCCGGCGCGATCAACAATATGCGCGTGAAAATCGTCAATCCGCAGACTGACCAGAATGGCCAGCTCGATCCCGGCATCCTGCGAATTTTCGAAATTTTGCTGCAGCAACCGCAATGGCTCGATTTCCACGAGGCGCTGAATGCCATCAAGAACCTGAGGGACGTCAAGGAAGACGGCTTTGGAGCCAGCATCAACTTCACCCGCGAAGTGCTCAATGCCGGGCGTTACAATTTTACCCTCTCGCTGGATGCGGTTTCGCCCCCCCAGAAAAGAACGAGAAATTATTTTTCCGACAGACGATGGCTTCCAGCGCCGGACCCTGTGGCCGAGGCGCAACTGGAACCGGAACCTCAGTCTCCCGACGCCGGGACGACGCCAGAAAGTTCGGAACATCGGCAGTAGGTTTTCGGCCGCATATCTCGAGCCGATTGCTCAGGCCATGTGGTTTGCGGCGTGGTGCCGGGACAGAAGCTTATAAAGTTCAGTCAGGCTGTCGGGACCAGGCTGCTCGGCGCTGTCGCCGCCTGCCAGCCGCCAGACGCGCTCGACGTTGAGATCCTGCGTGACCTGGGCGAGATCGTCCTTCAGCGAGCGAATGACGCTCTCTGATTGCCGCAGCCGCCGCCACGTCCTGACGAGCACGATCAACAGGATGAGAATGACGCTTGCGACGGCGCAAACGATGGCCGCGAACTGCCTGATATCGAGGAGGAACAGGTCGTTTCGAACGGTCGCCATAAAAAAAGCTGCATTATGAACTGCCATATGAAAATAGCTCATCAGATAGCTAAACCAATCTTCCATCACGAGCTTCCTCCGCGGCGAGTTTATATCTTGGAATGCGCGGAAAAGTCTAGAAGATACTGACGTCACCGCGCTCACGGGAAGTATGTTTGAAGTTGCACTATTCTATTGATTTTAAAACGAATCTACGGCGGACCGTTGCCGGCGGGCCTGGTTGTTTACTTCGAATGCAGGCCTGAAACCAACAATGAGAGATAGAATGAATAGAAGACGTTTCCTCGCCTCCGTTCCGCTTGCCCTGTTATATGCACGTGCGGGCGGAGCGCTGGCTCAACTGCCACCCGCCGCGGGCCTGCGCGCCCTTGCCGATGGGAAATCGTTCCGCTTCGGTTCGGCAATCGATCCACAGGATATAACCGATCCGGCCGCTTCCCAGATCTTCATCGAAAACGTCAATTCGATCACGCCGCGAAACGAACTGAAGTGGAATGCGACGGAAAAGCGTCCCGGCGTTTTTTCCTTCGCCGACGCGGACCGCATGGTTGCATTCGCCCGAAAAAACAACATGCGGGTTTATGGACATACGTTGATCTGGTATCGCGTGCCGGACTGGGTGTCCGCCATCACCGACGCGCAGACCCTTCGCACCGCGATGAACCGTCATATAAAACAGGTTGTCACTCGCTATAAGAGGTCGATCGATGCTTGGGACGTGGTGAACGAGCCGTTGGAATATGATGCGCCGGACCTGCGGGATTGTGTTTTCCGACGCCTTCTTGGCGACGACTATATTCGTATGAGTTTCGATATGGCGCACGAGGCCAATCCCGGCGCGACGCTGGTGCTTAACGAAACGCATCTGGAGAAAAAGTCCGACGTGTTCGAACAGAAGCGTGCACGGGTTCTGAAGATCGTCGAGGATCTCGTCGCGAAGAAGACGCCGATCGGCGCCGTCGGGCTGCAGTCGCATTTCCGACCCGGTTTCGATCAGATCGACCCGGAAGGAATGGGACGCTTCTGCGCTGCGCTGAAGGACATGGGTGTCGGCGTTTTCATCACGGAACTCGATGCGTCCTGCCACTTCCTCAAACGCGAAAAAGGCTTCGCGCCGGCGTCCTATGCGGAGATATTCGGGGACGTGATCACTGTCGCCGCTGAACGCGGTGACTTGAAAGGCGCGACCGTATGGGGCATGTCGGAAAAATACGGCGTACGTGACGAGAAGGATTCCGATCCCAATGCCGCATGCACGAAGCGCGTTAATCTTTACGACGAAAACAACGATCCGAGAAGTTCGGTCGACGGCATCAAGCGAGCGATAGAGGCGATGTGAATCGCGCAACACAACGGAGATGCGAATAGATTCATGAGAAAAGCCGTTATTTATGTGGAAAAATTTTTGCCTGCCAGCCAGGCATTTGTTCTGAACCAGGCGGTGGCATTTCGTTCCTTCGAAGCTGAAATTCTTGCCGGTTCGCGAATCTCTTCCGCCCATACGAAAAAGTCCTCCGTGCCGGTTCACGACATCCGTCGGTCTCCCGTTGCCCGTGCCGGCGAACTGCTTCTGAAAATCCCGCAGATCGGCCTGCCCTCCCTCTTTCCGGCGATCGGCAAGGCCGATCTCGTTCATGCGCATTTCGGCAAGAACGGTTATGTCATCGGCCCCCTGGCACGCGCCGCCGGCAAGCCGCTGGTCACGACGTTCCATGGCTTCGATGCCACCTATGGCGGCGATCCGAAAAAGCCGGGCGGCTTCAACCAGGTGCGGTTCTTCGCCAAGGGGCGCCGGGAAATGGCCGGCTGGAACAGCTGGAACATCGCCGTTTCCGACTTCATCCGCGACCGGCTGCTGGCGCTCGGTTTTCGCGCCGACCGGGTCTATCGCCACCATATCGGCATCGATCTCGATCTCTTCAAAATGGAGCCCCGTCCACGAAAAAAGGGATTGGTGGTTTCCATCGCCCGTTTCGTCGACTATAAGGGCCACCGCTTCATGATCGACGCGCTTTCGCGCGTGGCGGCAGCGGGCACCCCGGTCGAATTCGTCATGGTCGGCCAGGGTCCGTTGAAAGAGGAAATCGAGGCCTTGGCGCGTCGTTCCTTGCCAAGCGTCACGATCCATGAAAATCTGTCGCAGACTGAGATCAGGGATCTGCTCGCCAGTGCGGAACTCTATCTTCATGGCAGCGTGACCCTCGATAATGGTCACGCAGAAGCGTTCGGCCTCGCCAATCTCGAGGCCGAAGCCGTCGGTACTCCGGTCGTCGCATTCCGCTCGGGAGGCGTGGGCGAAGCGATCGAAGAGGGGAAAACTGGTTATCTCGTGGAGGAGCGGGATGTCACGGGAATGGCGGATGCGGTCGGAAGGCTGCTGAACGACCAGGCCCTGTGGACAACCTTCAGCGCGCGGGCACCGCATCTGGTGGCCGAGCGTTTCGACATACGTCGCCAAACGGGGATGCTCGAGGACTATTACAGTTCCGTGCTTGACCAATTTTCCAGCCGGGGTCGGACTTGATGGTGCAGACAGGAAAGAAGCCGAAGTGGGGCCTGAACGTGTTTCGGCCGCTGCGCGACGGCATCGTAAGGGCCAAGTGGCTCTACTATACAAAATTCTGGGGAATGGACATCGATCCGACAGCCAGTTTTTCCCTCAGCGTGCGGTTCGACAAGACCAATCCGAAGGGTCTGCACATCGGCGCCGAAACCTATGTCGCCTTTGAAGCTGCGATCCTGACCCACGATCTCACGCGCGGCCTCTACCTTCACACGCGGATCGGTCGGCGCTGCTTCATCGGCGCGCGCAGCATCATTTTGCCGGGCGTCGAAATCGGCGACGAATGCGTCATCGGCTCCGGCTCGGTGGTGACCAAGAGTGTGCCGCCGCGCTCGCTCGTCGCCGGTAATCCGGCAAAGATCATCCGCAGCGACATCAAGATCATTTCACGTTACGGACGCATGGAACGCGAGGACGAAGCGGTCTCGCAGATCGTGACGCAGTTGCCGACAGGAGAAGCACGATGAAGATGTTTGCCTATCGCGGGAAACATGAGAATTTTGGCGACGAGCTGAACCATTGGCTTTGGGAGCGCTTGCTGCCCGGCTTCTTCGACGACGATGAAAGCCAACTCTTTCTCGGCATCGGCTCGATCCTCTACGACAATTTCGACCCCAACATCCAGAAGATCGTCTTCGGCTCGGGTTATGGCGGCTACACCAACCCGCCTAAAGTCGACGGCAACTGGACGTTCTACTTCGTGCGCGGCAAGAAGACCGCCGAAATTCTCGGCATCGACCCGAGCTACGCCATCGGCGATTCCGGCATCCTCACGCGCAGCTGCTGGGATGCCAAAAGCGTCGAGAAGCGCTATCCTGTCTCCTTTATCCCGCACTATGAAAGCGCCATGCACGGCAGCTGGGATAAGGCCTGCGAGCTTGCCGGCGTCCATTACATCGATCCGCGCTGGTCGGTGGAAAAGGTTCTGACCGAAATCAGCGCATCGCATAAGATCGTCTCCGAGGCGATGCATGGCTGCATTATCTCAGACGCATTGCGGGTTCCCTGGCGGGCGATCCGTCCGATTGCTCTGGAAAATCGCGCCAAGTGGTATGATTGGGCGAGCGCGCTTGATCTGGAGATCGATTTCGATCCGATCGGGCCGTCGAACCTCGTCGAAGCAGGAGCGTCGCTGGTACCGAAAAACAGCTATCTCTGGAAGAACATAACGTTCCGCCGCCGCCGCATCCTGCAGCTGACCGGCAACTATGTCTTCGGATCGACGGTCAAGACGCTGCAGCGGGTCGCGCAAAAGCCCGGCCAGCTCAGCAGCGAAGAGGCTACGGTCAATGCGCATAACAGGATGCTGCGGGAACTGGAGCGGCTGAAGCAGGATTTTTCCAGGAAAGCGGCAAGCGCCCTGTGAGGGCGCAAACCGGTTTCGTGAAGAGGCAATAGGCATGATGCTTTCCAACCCCATCACTTCTGTCCGCTCCCGAAAGGAGCAGACGTATTTTCGACAGGTATACGGCCCTCTTCAATGGTCGATGTCCTCCACCTCAGGAGCCGTTCGCCCATGAGCAATGTTACCGATCGATTGATCCAGGGCAGCATATGGCTGAGCCTGTCCCGCGCCATCGTCAACGGGCTTTCCGCACTCAGCACCTTTGTCCTGGCTTGGTACCTCGCCCCTTCCGACTTCGGTCTCGTTGCCATCGCAACGACGATCCAGGTCATCCTGAGTTCCGTCACCGAACTTTCGCTCAATCAGGCGCTCATCCGCCACGAATCTCCCAGCGAGGTTCATTTCAGCGCGGTTTGGACATTGAGCGTGACGCGAAGCGCGATCTTGGCGCTGTTGTTTGCGGCCAGTGCCCTCCCAATCGCCGAATTTTATAACGAGCCCCGGCTGACAAACGTCATGCTGGCTCTGAGTTTCAGCTTGCTGCTGAGCGGCCTCGCCAATCCGCGGCGCGTCATGCTCCAGCGTGACCTGATTTTCTGGCAGGAATTCGTGCTCAACGTCTCGCAAAAGCTGGTTGGCTTTGTCGTGACGGTGGCAATTGCCGCTATCTATCAGAGTTACTGGGCACTCGTTATCGGCACGCTCGCCTACCAGGTGACCAATATCATCGTGTCCTACACCGTGTTGCCGTTCTGGCCGCGCATAACCTTCCGCCACGCACGGGAATTGTTTTCCTTCTCGGCATGGCTGACGGCAGGACAGATCGTCAGCACTTTGAACTGGCGGATCGAATATCTGCTGATCGGCAAGATGCTGGGTTCCACGGACCTTGGACACTATACCGTCGGCAATACCCTGGCGACCCTGCCGACCCGTGAAGCCACGGCGCCCTTGAACCAGACGATTTACCCCGGCTTTGCAAGAGTGCGCAACGACCCGGCCCGGCTGATCGCCGCCTACCAGCGCGCTCAGGCGCTTTTGGCTGCAGTGGCGCTTCCGGCCGGAATCGGCACGGCGGTCGTGGCCGATCCGCTCATCCGGCTGGCCCTGGGAGAGAAATGGGTTCCGGCCATCTTCATGGTGCAGACACTCGCATCGATCTTTGCGCTGCAGACCCTTGGTTCCCTGGTTCAGCCATTGGGAATGGCAAAGGGAAATACCAAGCTGCTGTTCATCCGCGATGCACAGATGCTGGTGCTTCGTGTACCGATCATCGTCGCCGGTCTCATTTTTGCCGGACTTCCGGGCGTTATCTATGCGCGAGTACTGTCGGGTTTGATTTCCACGGTGGTCAACATGCTTCTCGTCAAGCGTTTGATCGGTCTGCCCTTCTTTCAGCAACTTGCGGCAAACTTCCGCGCACTGGCCAGCGTCGCCTTGATGGCCGCCGGCGTTTGGGGATTATCATATCTTCTCAATACCCCCGCCGACAGGTTGGTCTCGGCCATTCATCTGGCTATACTGATTATCTCAGGCGGTGTGATCTATTCCGGTTCCAGTTTTGTCCTTTGGCTGCTGATGAAGAAGCCAAATGGCCCGGAAGCCGACGTCCAGCGTATCGTTGCCAAGACACTGTCAAAAGCCAAACGTGTTGCCGTGCCCAAGTCGGCCTAAAAGGCCAACGAACATCAACAAGAGAGGCAGAATGACCAGTCAATCCAGATCGGAACTGATCGCGAAGCTGAATGGCATGATTCATGATTGCCTGAAAGACTATGTCTCACGCGATGAACCGCTTGCCATTCTCGACTTTCCGGACATCCGCAATTGCGGCGACTCGGCAATCTGGCTGGGCGAGATGGCCTATCTCAGGGATCGTTTCGGCAAGCGTCCGGACTATGTTTCGAGGATATCGGACTTCTCCGCCGACGATCTGAAAAGGCGGGTTCCGACCGGTCCGATCTTCATCCACGGCGGCGGCAATTTCGGCGATATCTGGGTTGCCCATCAGGATTTCCGTGAAGCGATCATGGAGCGTTTTCCGGATCGGCAGATCATCCAGTTCCCGCAGTCGATCCACTACAATTCGCCTGAACGCATCGAGCAATCGGCACGCGCGATCGCGCGCCACAAGAATTTCGTCCTGCTGGTGCGAGACGAGGAATCAAAGGAGTTTTCCGAGAAACACTTCGACTGCACGGTGCGGCTCTGCCCCGATATGGCCTTCGCCATCGGTCCGCTTCCCGATAGGACAACGCAAATTTCCGTCCTCGCCATGTTGCGAGAGGACGCGGAACGCGTTGGCGGCACCGATCGCAAGATCCCTTCCGATATTCCTGTCGAGGATTGGATCACCGAGTCGAAACGGAAGGTGGATATCGCCAAGAAATTGGGAGCGGCTTCGGCTTATCTGGCACTAAAGCCGCGCGAAGTTGCATTGCGCCGGCTTGATGCCGCAGCCCATAACCGCTTCGAGCGCGGCATCAGCCAGATCTCGCGGGCCCGGGCAATCGTGACCGATCGCCTGCACGTTCACATCTGCTCGCTGCTGCTCGGCCGCCCGCATGCGGTGCTGGACAACAGTTACGGAAAGATCCGCCGCTTCATGAATGCTTTTTCCGGCGGAACGGATCTCTCATACAAGGCAACATCGTTAGAAGACGGAATTGAATGGGTACGGCGTCAGGCCGGATAGGCACTGGCGACGGATGACAGAGACGCTACGAACTCTATCAGGAGGTAGTTCGATGACACTTGTCACCTTCATTATCCCGGTCCGACATCAGGACAATGCCAGCGATTGGAACAAGCTGAAGGAACATTTGACCCAGACCGTGGCCTCTATTTCCAACCAAACCAACGGAGACTGGCAGGGAATCGTTGTGGCAAACGAAGGCGCCGATCTGCCGGACCTGCCGGAGAAATTCGACGCCGTTCGCGTCACCTTTCCTCCGAACGACATGCATGAATTCGAAACGGGAAGCAGAGAGGCAGTCCTCGATGCCTTCCGGGCAGACAAAGGCCGTCGCGTTCTCAGCGGCATGATGAATGCCAAGGACAGCCGCTTCTTCATGATTGTCGATGACGACGATTTCGTCAGCTCCAGAATTGTCCAGTATGTTTCCGAACATCAGGATGCCAACGGATGGACGATCGACCATGGTTATATCTGGGACGATGGAGGCCAGCTTCTTTTCGGCTACGACGACTTCAGCCATCTTTGCGGCACTTCGCTGATCATTCGCGCAGACCTCTATAAGCTGCCGCAAGAGTTCGAGGACGCTTCGCTCGAATGGATCAAGTCGATGCTGGGAAGCCACGTCCGCATCGCGAACATCCTTGCCCGGCGTGGTACGCCGCTTGAGGAATTGCCATTTCGTGCCGCCATCTACCGCGTCGGCCACGGCGAGTCGCATAGTCGAGCGCCAAGCCTGTTACGGCAATATTTCCTCAATCGCACAGCACTTGCCAAACCACGGCGATGGTTGCGTGATTTTCGCAAACTGAGAGTAATCGGTAAGAATCACAAGCGCGAGTTTTTTGGCGAAAAACGGTCGAAGCCGATGTAAGGAACTGATCCTTGGAAGCGCAATCGCTGATGAATGCAAAGCCGTTCGGAAAATTACGATGAGCAATGTGAAAGTAACGATACTTTTCTCCACTTATAACGGCGCTAAGACTCTGCCCAGCATGCTCGACGCATTATGCGCTTCCACCTTGCCGAAGGACGAGTGGAAAATCGTCGCCGTCGACAACAACAGCAAGGATGACACTTCCAAAGTCCTGAAGTCCTATCAGGACCGGCTGCCGCTGGAGGTTTATTTCGAGCCCAAACAAGGCAAGCAACACGCACTGACGCTGGGCTTCCGCCATTTGGAGGGCGATCTCGTCATCCTGACCGATGACGACGTGATCCCCGAGCCGGATTGGATCGAGCAGTTCGTTGCCTTGGCAAACGAACAGCAGGAGTTTGCCATATTCGGCGGTCTGATCATGCCCGAATGGGAGGAAAAGCCCGGACCGCTGCTGATGAAATATGGGCATCTGGGCATCCTTTATGCCCTCAACGATGACCTTCCCGAGGGGCCGATATCCGCGGCTCTGATATCTGGGCCGAATTCGGCCTTCCGCCGTTCCATATTGGGGCCAGGCTATATCGTTCACGATGGCCTCGGTCCGGATGCCACGATCGCCCAGTTTCCGATGGGCGAAGATACCGCCTTCGCCATGAGGCTGGAACGGAATGGCGCCCGAGCCTTTCATTCGCAGCGCCCGAAGGTTCGCCATATTGTCAGGAAGGGCTATGTCGAGGAAGGCTGGGTTTTGCGGCGCGGAGAGCGCTACGGCATGGGCCTCGTCATCATCCGGCCGAACCTCTTCGACAGCAAGGCAAAGATTCGTGGCCTTCCCATCGGCAGCGCCTTGAGCTGGCTTGTCATGGCGCCGGCAAGCTTCATTCTGAGGAGCCTTCCCCAAAGCGGACTTCGTTTCAAATTGCTCTGGGCACAATCGGTGAGACAGGGAATCCTGCGTCAATTCCTGAAGCAGCGAACGATACCGAACGGCATGGTCTATTCTCGGATCGGTGCCGACAAATGAGGGTATTGCATCACGTTGGCGTCGCCGGGAAATGCTCGGACATGATAGGCAAGACCATTATTTTTCGCAGTTCACGAGACAGGTGGATTTGATGACGGCTCCCAGAATCAGTGTCGTCTTTTCGTCCTTTAACGGCGCCGGACGTCGCCTCCGGCAAATGCTGGATTCCATGCTGACGCAAAATTTTCCCTTCGAACAATGGGAACTGATTGCCGTCAACAACAACAGCAGCGACAATACCCAGGAGCTTCTCGAGCAATATACGAGTAGGCTTCCCATGACCGTGATCAACCATCCGCGCCCGGGAAAATCCGGAGCCATGAACGCGGCTTTGGCGAAAGCCCGGGGAGCGCTCGTCGTTTTTACCGATGACGACATCGAAGCAGACGTGACCTGGTTGAGCACGCTTGCCGCCTGCGCAGATGCCCACCCGGATTTTGGCGTCTTCGGCGGCGGCATTCTTCCAAACTGGGAGCACTATCCGCGCGGCAACCCGCTGCTGGAATGGATCCCCATGGGATCGACCTTCGCAATAGCCGACCGGGAGGCCAGCGGCCCTTGTGATCCGA
This sequence comes from Rhizobium sp. Pop5, assembly GCF_024721175.1. Lineage (NCBI taxonomy): Bacteria > Pseudomonadati > Pseudomonadota > Alphaproteobacteria > Hyphomicrobiales > Rhizobiaceae > Rhizobium > Rhizobium sp. Pop5. The sequence continues at coordinate 2,974,734 of NZ_CP099399.1, forward strand.
CAAAAATTTGGGGACCGAACACCACGGTCCGTCGTGAATTGCTTGGCAGCAATGTCCGTTTCCGTGAGGATATCGGGCCTCTCCCCGGCGGTCTTTTTGCGATGGGAGAGGATACGGAAATCGTCAGCCGCCTTTCGCGGACCGGCGTGAAAACATACCGCTGCGCCGAGGCCATCGTTCATCATTGGATTCCGGCCTCGAGCGTTACGGAAGCCTGGGTGCAGAAACGCGGAGAACGTCTGGGTTACGGAATGCCGGCGCTTTTTGGCGAGGACGTTCCCAAAGGTGTCAGGATCGCGGGAGTTCCCTTGAGAACCTGGGTTGAAAGCGCCAATTGGGCGGCGCGGGCGGCTCTTTTCTATCCGTTGCGGAGCTCGAAGAAGCGGTTCTGGGCGATCTGGAAATATTATTATATGCGCGGCTACCGCGCCGGGATTCGCCGATATGCGCCGGCGGGAGATCGTTCTCGACAACTGACGCAGGAGATTGCGCATTGAAAATCTCGGTATTGATCAACAATTTCAACTATGCCCGTTATCTCGGCCAATGCATCGACAGCGTTCTCTCCCAGGTTTATCCCGACTTTGAAGTCATCGTGGTGGATGACGGATCGACGGACGATTCCCGCCAGATCATCGCCGCCTATGGCGATCGGATCGTATCGGTCCTAAAGGAAAACGGCGGCCAGGCCTCGAGCTTCAACGCCGGTTTCGCTGCCGCCGGCGGCGATATCCTCTTTCTCCTCGATGCCGACGATGCGTTTATGCCCGGAAAACTCGCGCGGATTGCCGAGATGTACGACCGCAACGAGATCGACTGGTGCTTCGATCGCGTGACCACCAATGAAAGCGACCAGCCTCCGGCGGAGCTGCAGGTGACGCTCTTTGACAAGCGGGAAACGCTTCGAAAGGGCGGTTTTCCCTCGCTTCCCGTTCCGACATCGGGCCTGAGCTTCCGTCGCAGCCTGCTGTCCCAGATCTTGCCGATGTCGGTCGCCAAGGATGTCGTCCTCAGCGACAACTACATCAAGTTTGCCGCCGCCTATCTCGGTCGCGGCGCCATCGTCGAAACACCGCTGACCTTCCAGCGCATTCATGCGTCGAACCGCTACACCGGGACGAGCAGGGCAAAGACGTTGCGTCCGCGGATCATGATCGCGACGGGGCTGGAATTGGCGCGCCGCTATGATGGGCTGCAAGCGCTGGGCAAGAGTCTGGTGGCCGGCGGCATTGCCGAAACGACATCGCTGCTGAAACTTCGAAGCGAAGCGCGCAACACTGTGGCCGGCGGTCCGTTCGGCGATGACGCCGCGACCGAAGTGGCCTTGATGGCGGCGCGCAAGCGTTTGGGAAATATGCTGCGGAGAGGACAGGCATGAACCAGCAAGAGACCTTCCCGCATCGATCCGCTGGCACCGTGACGAATACCGCGCCATTGAACATTGCCGTCGGCGTGCTGACCTACCGACGTCTGGACGGGATTGCCAAGCTGCTTGACGTCATGACTCGCCAGATCAGGCACTCCGCCCGCCCCTATCATCTCACCATGGTGATTGTCGACAATGATGCTGCCGGCAGCGCAAGGGCGACGGTGGAGAGCTTTGGCCAAACTGGCGCCTATGATCTGATCTACGTCGTCGAGCAGAACCAGGGCATACCCTTTGCGCGCAACAGAGCGCTGGATTCGGCGCCTCCCGGCACCGACCTTTTTTGCTTTCTCGACGATGACGAATGGCCGGTCGACGGCTGGCTGGATGCAATGCTGGAAACCCGCGGGAAAAACCGCGCCGATTGCGTCTACGGTCCGGTCCAGCCGGTCTATCCCGAGAACCCGCCGGAATATTTCATCAAGGCGCGGGTCTTCGAACGCAAGAAGAACCAGGACGGTCAGCGCATCAACTACGCGGCCTCCAATAACGTCATGTTCGATTATCCCCTGATCCGCTCGTGGAATCTGCGTTTTGAAGAGAAGATGCGCTACACCGGGGGAACGGACTACCTGTTCTTCAATCAGGCTATCCGCCGTGGCATGCAGGTTTTCTGGGCTGACAAGGCGCTTGTCTATGATATCGTTCCTGCGAACCGGATGACCTGGAAGTGGGTGTTGCAGAGACAGTACCGGCTCGGCAATACCTTCGCGGTCAGCGAGGTCCTACATGGCAACCTCAAGCGCAGGATCTACCGCGCGGCCTATGGCGCCTCGCGAGTGGCGCTCGGGCTGGTCATGCTGCCGGCCATCTTGATTTCGCCTTACTGGGGCATGCGGGCCCTCACCCACGTCCTGCGTGGCGCCGGTATGGTTAATGGAATTCTCGGACATGCATACCAGGAATATAAGCCCAATGCCGCCCTCTAGTATCGTTTGCAGGAGCGTCTTCGGATGAGTTACGGCCCTTCTTATGCTCCAGACGGAGAAATCGATCTGACGCAATACGCCGCGAGGCCGCGTCGTGGCATCAAGAAAGAGACGCTGGTCCGCGGGCTCCTCACGGTCATGCTCTATGTCACGCTCTTGCGGGCAACCGCCATGTGGTATGGCTACCCATCAGTTTTCGATGAAGATGCCGCTGTGGATCCGCTTCCGCAGAAGCTGATGCTATACTCGCTGATTCCGATGATCGGCCTCTACTTCTTCCTGGAGCCAAATCGATTTCTTTCCTATTTTCGGAGAATCCCGGTCCTCGTCATCGTTGTCGCCGGCTTTTCACTGATATCCATTGCCTTGTCGATTAGTTTTGGCGCATCCGCGCGCGGCATCGCCGCCGTGGCGATATTGACGATCGGCCCACTCCTCTACAGACATCGCTACGGCAGTGTCGAAACGTTCAGGCTGCTTCAAAACTTCGCCATCGTCGCAGCCTTTGCCAACGTCTTATATATAATTGCCTTTCCGCGTTTTGCCATCATGGGTGGCTCCTATGCCGGGATGGTCAAAGGGCTATTTTATCATAAAAACACGATGGGACAGTTCTTTGCCGTCGCGTTCATTGTCGTGATTTCGATTGGGCTGCCGCCCTCCAGGCTTCGATATCGGACGTTGTTTCGCTGGGCAGCTTTGTTGCTGATGCTTTTGCTGGTCGCCGTCTCGCGCTCGTCGACAGCCGTTGTCATGTTGGCAATGGGCCTTGCGACGCTCGCTGGTCTGAAGATGATGTTCAAGATCGGCAACTCCGGCGTGCGATCGTTCTTTCTGTTGTTTCTCTGCCTCGTGCTCGGCTTTATGGGCGCTTCCGCCTATCTCGGTGCTGCGCAGTTGATTGCTGATGCCTTCGGCAAGGATTTGACATTCTCCGGACGAACGAACATCTGGGAGCAGTTGATTCCACTTATCTATGCCAACCCTATTTTTGGATATGGTTTCGCTCTGTTTCGACAACCAGATATCATGGAGCAATTCGTACACGTAACGTTCGATGCACGATCGACGCATAACACCTATCTGGAACTCGCGCTTAATATCGGAGTGCCAGGAACGGTGGCCTGGGTTGTGTTTTTGTTCAAGCGCCTCGGGCAACGGATTACCACCGTCTCGGCAGGCGCGGCGCTGAACGAAGTTCAAGCGAAAGAAGTCGCGGTCATCCTTATGATTATGATCGGCGCAATGATGGAGGCTGGCCTGATGTTGGCCCCCGTCGTACTTTGGCCGCTGATGGTGGTATGTTTGCCTAAAGATTCTTCGCCCAGTTCCTTCAGGCCCAGGCCGAGAAAGGCAGCCCTGCCGAATTCTCGTCGAAGACTGGCGGTATGATTTTGATTTTAAAACGCTGGCTTCCGACTGGAAGTGTCGAGTATCGGAACAGTGGTGGTTGTTTTAAGATGAACCGGTGTTTTGCGTAATTCTCAATATGAGGTCCTAATCTATGGCTGAGAAAAAATTGAAAGTTCTCGCGGCCTCCTCCGGAGGCGGCCATTGGGAACAGCTGATGGCCATGCGCGGCGCGTTCGAAGGCTGCGATATCGTCTTTGCAACGACCATCCCTGGGCTGCTTGCCAAATACAACATTCGGGGCGGGCTCGTCCTTCCCGATTGCAGCCGCGACTCGATTACCATGTCGATCCGGTGCTTTTTCAGCGCCTTCTATATCGTCATCAAGCACAGGCCCGATGTTGTCATCTCGACTGGTGCCGCGCCCGGGCTCTTTTGCCTGCTCGCCGGCAAATTGACGGGCAAGCGGACGATCTGGATCGACAGCGTTGCCAATGTCGAGAAGCTGTCCCTGTCGGGCAAACTGGCCGGTCATATTGCAACGCTCTGGCTCACGCAGTGGCAACATCTCTCGCGGCCGGATGGCCCGCATTATGCAGGAGCGGTCCTTTGATCCTCGTCACCGTCGGAACGCAGCTGCCGTTCGATCGCCTCGTCAAGGCCGTCGACACCTTTGCAAGGGATTTGACCAGACCGGTTCTGGCCCAGATCGGCAAGGGCACCTACACGCCCCAGAACATGAAATGGATCAAGAATATCGAGCCTGCGGATTTCGATAGCGTCTTTCGCGACGCGTCGGTTATCGTCTCTCATGCGGGGATCGGCACTGTCCTCACGGCAAAACGTTTCGGCAAACCGATCATTCTCGTTCCGAGGAAGGCGGCCCTCGGCGAGCACCGAAACGATCATCAGCTCGCCACGGTGAGCCAACTCGTGGGCCGGCCCGGCATCTATGTTGCCAATACCGATGACGAACTCAAAAACTATCTTCTCGAGGAACTGGATAGTCCCTCTCACGAAGATCCGTCCGAGCTCGGACGCACGTCGCTTGTCAATTACCTGAAAGGCTATCTCGCGGCCGGCTGAGCGACAACAGTCGCAGTCACCCCGGCAAGGGAAGGATCTTCATCCGCCGCAATCGCCGCCGGCGATATGTTTGACAAGTTCCGGCACGATGATCCTGGAAGCGGTGTCCGGCAGGGGATGCGCACCGTCGGGAATTGCCGCCGCGAGTTCCGCTGCCGGCAGACGTTCCCAGTTGGGACGGTGATCGACGAATTCCAGGCCACGTTGCTGTGCTTCCGCCTGATGGGCCGAGATGTAGCTTTCGACAAAGGGACGGATCAGGCCGCGCAGCCCTGAAAACGGATTCATCGCCATGACGATAATCCGCGCCCGCGGCACGCGCTGCCGGAGCTGATCGAGGATCTCACCGATATCCTGCCGGCTTCGCGAAAGCGATACGAACCGCTGCAAAGTTGCGTCATTGGCGTAAAGCTCGATCAGGATGATGTCGGGCTGCTCGGCGACGACGCGATCGATTTGGGTCAAGGCCCATATGGTCGTCTCACCGCTTTTTGCAACGCTCACGACGTTCACCGGCCGCTGAAGGCAGGCTGCCAGATCCTTCTCGAGTGCGGGCTGCCAGCCTCCGCGAGCCGTCAAGGACGTCCCGAACGCCACGATTTTCAACGGCGGAAGATTTTCGGCATAACCGCCTTTCGGCGCCGAGAACGTCACGAGGCACACCAAAAACAGCAACAGTCCATTCGCCAGCCGTCTCTCAATGGGCATCGCTCGCCAAAGCCGCAAACCTGTCATGGAGAGACCATATCCCGGCGGAAACGATACGTCACGCGGCAGGCCGCCATTTGGGAGAATTGTTACATCCTTCCCAAAGCCGTCCTATGCAGCTTGAGGCAATGTCATCGACACGTCGCCTCAAGCCTGCCCCAACACGACAAGAATGAACCGCAGCTCCAACTCGGCGGATGATATGAATCATCTGATCGCAGCGCCCCGCAACGATCAGATGGTCTCCAATCACTCCTCGCGGAATACGTGCTGCATCTGATCGGTCAGCGGTTTCGTGAGATAGGAGATAACGGTCCTGTCGCCGATCTTGATGAAGACTTCGGCCGGCATGCCCGGATAGAGCTTGATCGACTTCAGCTTCGCCAGGCTTTCAGGCTTCGGCTTGACACGAACGGGATAGTAGCTGATGCCCGTCCGCTCATCCCGGACGATATCCGGCGCAATCGAGGTGATCTCGCCGCTCACATCAGGCGTCGTACGCTGATCGAAGGCGCTGAACCTGACATCGACGGATTGGCTGACGTGAATCTGGTCGATGTCGCGGGTCGCGACCTTCGCCTCGACCGTAAGATCGTCATTTTCGGGAACGACGAGCATCAGTGTCTGACCGGGATCGATGACGCCGTTGACCGTGTGAACCGCAAGCTCGTGAACCCGCCCGCTCAATGGCGCGGTAATGTCGAGACGGTGGAGCTGATCGAGCGCAGTTCCACGCCGCTCTTCATATTCGGCGATCTGTGCTTCGACGTCGGTCAGGTCCTTGGCGATCTCCGAACGACGATCCTCATCCAGCTGGATTGTCTGACGGTCGAGCTCGATCGACTTACCTTCGGCCTCGGCCTTGGCCGCGATTTCCTGGCCGCTGTTACCCTGGAGATCGGCGCGTGCGCGCTTCAGCTGATTCAAACGCTGAAGCGTGACGAGACCTTTCTTGTAAAGAGTATCGACGCCTTCAAGTTCCTGTTCGATCAGGCCGAGGGAATCATTGGTCGCGTTGATCTGAACGACCAAACCTTTGATCTGCTCGGCCAACTGATCCTTGCGCGACGCCAGCTGGCTCTTCATGCCCACAAGTGCCGACCTGCGGCTGTCGAACAGCTTCTGCTCGCCGTCGAGCAGCTTCTGCGCCGACGTGCTGGATGTCAGATCGCTGATATTTTCCTCGACCTCGAAGGATTCGGCGCCGATCCGTTCCGCTTTGAGACGGGCACGGCGCGCATAGAGCTGCGCGAGCGTGCTCTCGACGATCGAAAGCTGGGCCTTCGTCGTCGTCCCATCGAGCCGTATCAGGACTTGGCCAGCCGTCACATGGTCGTTCTCGGCGACCAAGAGCTCTGACACGATACCGCCGGTCAGGTGCTGGATCTTCTTGACATCGCCATCGACGACGACGACGCCCTCGCCGATGACGGCGCTCGAAAGTTCGGTCGTCGCCGCCCAGCCGCCAATGCCGCAAACGAGTGCGATAGACAGGGCCCCGACAACCATGACATGGCGATGGAGCGAGCGCTTCGATTCACTAGTGACTTTAGTCAAATTACGTCCTCCGGCCTATTCGGCCGCATTAATGCCGTCAACCACGACCTTGAGCTGAGCTACACGGTCGGCAATGGGAGTGCGGGCCGCTTCCGGGCGGCTGACCCGCGCCATCACTTCCTCCTTGGGACCGAATGCGATCATCCGGCCGTCCTGCATCATCAGGACGAAATCGCACACCGCCAGAACGCCGGACCGATGTGCGATGACAACGACGATGCCCCCGCGTGCGCGCACGCTCATGATTGCCGCACTCAGCGCCCGTTCGCCCTCTTCGTCGAGATTGGAGTTCGGTTCGTCGAGCACGACAAGGAAGGGCTCGCCGTAAAGCGCCCGTGCAAGCGCGATACGTTGTCTCTGGCCGGCCGAGAGCGATGCTCCCCCGTCGCCGATTTCAGTTTCGTAGCCGTTCGGCAGACGCAGAATGAGATCATGAACGCGCGCCGCCCTTGCTGCGGAAACCACCGCCTCGGGTGACATGTCCTTGGCGAAGCGACAGATATTCTGCGCGACGGTGCCTGAGAAGAGCTCCACGTCCTGCGGGAGATAGCCGATATGCCGGCCGAGCGCGTCTATATCCCACTGGTCGAGCGCTGCGCCGTCAAGGCGAATGGAACCTCTGAAGGACGGCCAAATGCCCATCATCGCACGCGCCAATGAAGACTTGCCAGAGGCGCTGTAACCGATGACCCCGAGCGCGCTCCCTGCCCTCAAGCCGAAGCTGACATCGGAAATGACCAGGCGCTGGCCTGCCGGCGGGCCGCTTGCCAGCCCCTCGACGGTGACCTGCTTGGACGGAGCCGCAAGCGCAAGCGGAGCTGGAATTTCCGGAATGGTTTTCAGCAGATTGGAAAGCCGCGCCCAGCTTTGCTGTGCGGAAACGAAACCGCGCCAATTTCCGATCGCTGCTTCCACGGGCGCCAGAGCGCGGGACGTCAGGATGGAACCGGCAATGATGATGCCCGAGGAGGCCTGTCCCTGAATGACCAGGATGGCGCCGGTCGCAAGCGTCCCCGATTGCAGGGCGATGCGGAAGATCTTCGACAGGGTCGCATATCCGTTACCGACATCCGAGGCCTGCCGGGTGATCGTGCGGTACTCCTCGTTCTTTCGATCCCAGATCTCCGCCATCGTGCCGGCCATGCCCATCGCATGGATGACTTCGGAGTTGCGGATCGAAGTCTGGGCAAAGGCATTCCGCATGTTGCCGGCGTCGGACTGCTTTTTTGAAAGCGTCCGCGTTCCCTGGTTGGTGAGGAACGTCAGGATGGCGAGGATCAGCGATCCACCGATCGCGATATAGCCGATCGCCGGATGGAACATGAAACAGATCACGATATAGAAGGGCAGCCAAGGCAGATCGAACATCGCCGTCGGGCCCATACCGGACAGGAAGGTTCTGATCTGATCGAAGTCGCGGAGTGGCTGAAGCCCGTCGCCGCCGATCTTGACCTTCAGCGGCGCCTTGATGATCGCCCGGAACACACGCCCGTTCATCGTCTCGTCGAGCGCGCCGGCAACGCGCACAAGCATCCTGCTGCGCAGGACTTCGAACGCGCCCTGGAAGGCGTAAAGAGTGAGCGCCAGTATCGCCAAGGCGGCCAGCGTCGGTATGCTTTTGCTGGGAATGACACGATCATATACCTCGAGCATGAAAAACGAGCTCGTGAGATAGAGGATATTGATAAGCGCGCTTGCTATACCGATAAATACAAGACCACCTTTACATTTCCGCAAGGCTTTGGACGGCTCGCTGACATCAGCTGCTGAACTCTGAAACACCAATATTAATCCCTCTCTTGCCACATCGCACGCAAACAAACACGCCCGCACACGTTGCAGCTTCAGGCCATCACGCCCGATCAATGATATGGCTACTTGGATCCCGGCGCTGGCGCCGAACTTCCGCTTGCAAGCCAGAGCTTATTATGTGAATCGCACCAAAAAATGACCAAAAAACCCAATTTATAGCGAGCGATTTCAGGGGCTCTAGATTAACGCTACGCTAAATATACCGGCAGAAGCAAGTGAAAATTGCAAATCGCCCAATAACGGCTCAGCGCGGCTACCGCTTTGCGCGCATAAACACGATATTTACTAGGGGATTAACTATATTTGCAATCTATAGTTTGCTTAACTATGAGCCGCTAACATATTTTGTGACTGCCCGTCCTGCCCTCTCGCCGGTTCGAATACGGCGAAAATTTGTTAACCAAGCCAAGCATCGAAGGAAGCCGGCCGGCGCCGATACTATCATGACACATCTCACGCCAGGAGGTGTGAGAGATGGCTGGCGTGGAATGCATCCACATTGATGGCGATGCTCAAGTTATCCGAGTCCATGTGCGAAGCGCCGTCGGAGATCTTGTACTGGAAGGACTCGCTGACCTTTCCGCTGAGACCATGGAGTTTCGCAGCATCGACCGTGTAGCTGTAGTCGCCGTCGCTTTCCACGTGGATGACGCCGTATTTCCCCGTCAGCGTCAGGCCGTGCTTATCCATCGCAACGTCACCGAAGCGGCGCAGCAGCAAGGTGCCATTGGCCGCGCTGTCGTTTTCGAGAAGATTGCCATGATAGGCGCGGCCCGTGTCGGCCGAGATCTTCAGACTGTCATGGACTGCGGCAATCGTCGGAACGGGAACTGAAGGCGGAGATGTGACGTGAGCCTCGCCAGTCGGCGCCGGAGTGCTTGTCTGCGGCTGCGCAGGCACCTCGACATGCGGCGCGGGGTTTGCGTGATTGTCGAGTTCGGCCTGCGCCTGCTGCAACGACTTGTTGTCGCTGACGGAGAACGTGTTCTGAGCGGCGATTGCGGCGGGCATCGTCAGTGTCGGCACCACGCTGTCTATGATATTGTCGTGGAAGGAGCCTGAAGCGGCCCTGTCCACCTTCAGCGCCGACGAGGACAGGCCCTCGAAGACGTTGTCGTGGATATCGATATTCTCGCGGAGATAATTCGGATAGCCGACGGCACTGACCAGCACCCCGTACACACCGCCATGCACATAATTTCCGCTGACATCGTAGTTCTTCGCATTACCTTGATCGCCAAGGCCAATGCCATAGGACCAGCTATACCCGCCATACCCTGAAATATCGTTGTCATGGATAGCGATATTCGTGCCCGCCTGGGCGCTCAGCCCGAAGCCGCCGCCGATCAGCGTGTTGCCCTCGACTACGGCATTCTGAGCTCGGATCAGCACCAGCACACCCTTGGCACTGTTCGTCTCCGTCTGTTCCAGATGATTGTCCTTGACCAGGATATTGCTGCTGTCGTTGAGCTGGATGGCGTCTGCCGTACCGCCCTGGCTGTTGGTGACGGTATTGTTGACGAGCTTGACGCCGTTGACCTTATCCATCCAGATGCCGTCGGCATGCACGCCGGTCAGCCTGCTGTTCTCGATCGTGATGTTCTGGCTGTTTTGAAAGCTGACTGAACCGGGGTTTCCCGAAAGGCCGGTATTCGTCACTTCGACGTTGCGGACCGTCCAGTTCGAAACATTGCCCGCATATATCGCATTGCCGCCGGTATCGGAGATCTTGATGTTTTCGATGACGATATTCGACGCTTTGGAACCATGGATACCATCGCTGCTGCTGTGAATGACCGGGGCATCGCCAATGCCATAACTCCCGATGGTGATCGGCGCGACGATACTGCCCGAATATTTCAAGTCGAACTGCTCGTTGAACACGCTTCCGGCGGCAAGCAGCACCTTGTCACCGGGGTTCAGCCTCAGTGATTCCACGGCAGACAACGTCGCAAAAGCGGAACCCTCGCTGATTCCGCTATTACGGTCGGACCCTGTCGCTGAATTCACATAGTAGACGGTCATGCGGCGATCTCCCTGGATACTGGAAAATCTTCTAGCCGCGGACCTCTCTCTGCTTGCTAAAATGAAACACTAAAATGCGTGCTATTTTGCGTCAATTCTTGAATATCGACCAAAAATATTTTTGTCGTTTGCATCAAAACAAGGTTGCACTGCACAATTCATACCTTATTTATTGAGCAACTGCGTTAGACGTCATCATTTTTCAAGTCACAAATGGCAGATATGCTTTCATGCCAAAATTTCCGAACATTACATTTGAAATATACTTAAAACTTAAATCACGTCGCTCGATCAGCCGAAGGAGCGCATGGAAAAAGTCGGGTAACGAATTGAAACCGTCATGTTCCGTCGATAACCCAAAGTGATTATAGCGAAATTTGATCTGGGATACCTAGAGGCGATCGTATTCGCATCAATTGTTGCCGAATAAAGACACTTGGATTTAAATGAAATATGAATTCATTTCTGCGCCACAGTGCCTTCACATATTATTAATGGAATAATATCCAAGCCTTTCATTACCTTATGCGCATTGTACATGTGCCATTATTGGGCGAAATACCAAATTGTGTTAATTTTGTGTTAATTATGCGCTTGACTATCTGTATTAAGATATCCTTAATCGACCCGCTCGCTGAAGTTCAGGACTTGACCAGCGAAGATCAATTCAAGGAGAGACCCCGATGGCCGTTCACGCAACCGACGATACTGCGACATTTCTAGAAACAGACGTTATCTCAGGGAACCTGCTGACCAACGATACATCCGACGGAAATCTGTTCCTGCGCGCCTTCGACCAGCAGAGCGTCGGCGCCAAGCAGGGCAACAATCAGGTCACCGCAATCCAGGGTGATTATGGCACGTTCTACGTCAAGCCGGACGGCAGCTACACCTATGTTCTCAGTGCGGCAGCAAAGATCGGTTTCACCAACGGCGAAACGCTGACTGAAAAAGTCTCCTACAAGATCTCCGACGGTGCCGGACATACCGATTTCGGCCTGTTCACGCTGAACATTCAGGGCGTAACCCAGGTTAAGCCGATCGCTGTCGACGACCACTTCAGCTTCAACGAAGGCGACCTCATCAGCGGCAACGCGCTCGCTAACGACATTCCCGGCGACAACGGCAAGCTCTTCCTCCGCCAGTTCGATGGCGTCAACGTCAATGGGAACAACGGCGCAATCACCGACATTGCCGGCACTTATGGCACGTTCCACGTCAAGGCGAACGGCGAATTCACCTATGAGCTGACCTCGGATATCGCTCCGGGTGATCATGTCACGGAAACCGTTCAGTACTACAAGATTTCCGATGGCCAAGGTCACACGGACGTAGGTGTTCTGACGCTCAACGTCACCGGCACGGACGTCGTTTCCGGCGCCAGCGTCTAATCATCAATGAGGAGCCGCACGTCCGATAAGACGCGCGGCGCTCAACCATCGATACTGCGTAGGCAGCGCCCGCCGCGTAAACGGCGGGCGTTGCCGCGTTTATTAGGTGTCAGTTTCGCGAAAACTCTGGCTGCCGGCATCGCATCTGACGAGTGCTGATGCCTCGCCTTCGTCACGGTAACATTACCTGCTGCAGCGCTGCCGGAAACGCGCTGTCGATCCTTCCCCGACTTTCATCCAGGTCCCATCGAAGATCGGGCGGAGTTGCGGGCTGATGTTTTTTATGGTGGCGTTCACCCTGCAACGGTCGCCAAGTTTCAGCATCGTCGTGAGGTCGCTGTCGAGCGCACTGCTTGCGGCCAGAAGCGTTGCATCCGTCAGATTGTTCCAGAAATAAAAGCGCGTTAGAATCATCGACTCGTCATAGGGCGCCAAGGCAACGGAACGCCTCATCATCCCCGCAGTCGCCTGCGGCTCTTCCGCAATTGTCGACTGCACGGCCGCAAGGCGAGCCCAGAAATTAGCGTTCGTCGGCATGCAGGAAAGCGCATACTGCAGATACTGCTGCGCAGACGATGCGGCAGCGGTCCATGCTTCGTAGTCGACATTGACATTCTGCCGATCGAGCTGCGCCAGAACGAGTGTAACGCCGACGGCGACGATATCCGACCGACAATAATGTCCGTCGACTACTTCAATGGTGCGAGATGCGTATTTGGCCACGATGTCATCCGTGACGGCGTCACCGCGCTCGATCCTTTCCGCGACAATCGAGATACTGGCCGTTCTTATCGAAGCATAGAGCTCTCGACCGGCCAGCACCGCAAAGACGATGGCGACGACAACGAAAACGATCCTGGTAACCGAAACGGACCGACCGCGAAGCATCAGCTTTCGGTATAGTACCGCGAATAACGCTTATAATAATATTCGCTCGAGCCGAATGTCCGGTAAAGCTTCATCTGGGCGGGATCGACCTTGGTCAGGATCGCACCAACACATTTCGTGTAGAGATCCGGTTCGGACAGCAGGGTCGACTGAACCACCTTGCGCGAGGTCTTCCCCCACTCGATCACGAACACGACGGCATCGAGCTTCGGATTGATGGCACGCGCATCCACGACCGGCGCCAGCGGAGGCAGATCGACGACAACGTAGTCGAAGCTTTGACGCGCCATTTCGAGAAGCTGGTCCATGCCACGCGATGCCAGCAGCTCCGAAGAGTGCGGAACGCGATAGCGTGCTACCGTCGGCAGGAATGCAAGCTTCGTCTTGGGGTCGAGAAGGATGAGATCCTTGAGCGGGCGGTTGTCGACGATAGCCTCAAGCAAGCCGGCTTCCGCATGGCGGCCGATGGCCCTGGTCGCTCCGGGATTTCGCATATCTCCGTCGATCAGCAGGCAACGCGCGCCCTGCATTGCCAGAAGCTTGGCAAAGTTGATGGCTGTCGTCGACTTACCCTCACCGGGCAGGCTCGATACGACGCCGATAACCTTGCAGCGCTGGTCAGCCGCACTGATGTCGATGGCAATCTTGGCGCTCCGAAGCGTCTCGGCGAATGCCGAGAGCGGGTGTTCCTCGACATAAGTCGTGGTCTTGCCACCCTTGGCGATGCTTCGCGGATTGCCCGGGTCGACCAGCGTCGGATCGTCGACGTTATTTTCGATCAACGGCATCACGCCGAGAGATTCGACGTCGAGCATATCCTTGACGTCATCGCCGGTGCGGAAGAACCGGTCGCGGAACTCGCGGAATGCAGCGATGCCGCTTCCGAAGGTGCATCCGAGGAACATTGCAAGCGCGATGACGAGGCTTCTCTTCGGAGCGCTCGGCTTCGTCGGAGTTTCCGCACTCGTGATGATGCGTGCGGCAGTGATTGGGAAGCTTTGCTGCTGGATGGCTTCCTGGTAGCGGGTCAGGAAGTTCTGATAGAGATTCTTGTAAGTGTCGCGCGTCCGCTCCAGCTCGCGAAGCTGCACCTGGGTTTCGCCGGCCGTTGCGGCCACGCCCGTCGCCTGCGTGACACTGTCGCGCAGGGACGTTTCCCGCGATTTCGCCACTTGCAGTTCGCTCTGATAGCTCTCGGCGATGCGGTTCAACTCATCGAACATGAGCCGTTCATACTCGGCCATTTCCGCGCGCAGACGAACCGCCTGGACGTGATCAGGCCCAAGCCGCGCCTCGATTTCGGCCTCGAGCTTCGAAGCCTCCAGATATTTCTTGCGAAGGTCGTTGGAAATGGAACTGTCGAGCACGTCGGTGACGATCGCGTCGGTCTGCTTGGCGTCAATGATCGACTTGATGCGGTTATATTTTGCTTCGGCCTGTGCCGTCGCCGCCTGAGCGCCGATCAATTGGCTGTTCAGCTCGGAGAGCTGCTGTTCACTGAGCAGCGTGCCGGCTCCTGCCTCGACCAGCCCATGCTCGCTGCGGAACTTCTGGACCGCAAGGTCGGTATCGAGCGCTTGCTGCCGGAGCTCTTCGATGCGCTCCTGCAGCCATTCGCCGGCCCGGCGCGTCGCCTCGTATTTCGAATTGAGCTTGTCGACCAGATACACGTCGGCGATGGCCGCCGCGATCTGACGCGCCAGATCGGGGGATGGCGAGGTATAGCTGACGTCTAGAACGTAGGATTTGCCCACACGTTCGACATCGATGTTGCCTGCAACGGTCTCCGCGGCGTTTCGGCGCCTCATATCCGCATCGGGCGCAACAGCCGCATCATCGGCGAACCATGATTTGAAATTGACGAAGGATTTCAGCGTTGCGACCGAAAACAGCGAATTCTTGGGTGCCATGAAATCCGGATTGTCGACGAGCTTCAGCTTATCGACAACGGCGTAGGCTATTGTGTCGGACTTCAACAGCTCGACCTGGCTGAGGACCGTGCCCTCGTCGTCGTCCAGCTGGCCGAACGCCGCCAGCTGGTTGATCACTTGATTGTCGCTGCGGTCGATCAGGACGCTGGTGTCGGCGGTATAAACCGGAACCGCCGTGATGACATACACGATGCCGAGAACGCCAAAGGCGACGGCGCACGCCGCAACGATCCGCCACTGACGGCGGGCAATCGCGATGAGCTTATCGAAATCGATGAAATCAGCTTCGTTTCCCGTATCGCGGGAAGGGTCGATACGTGGCGTGAGTTTATCTGGTGACAGCAATTTCGATCTCCAACAAAGGCATCAAGTGCCAAGATCTACGGGCAATTCCAGCTATTGTATGACCGGGACGCTCTGACTCGTCGACTCTGTCGCGTCAGAGGACAATTGGCCGCGAGAAACCCTCAGCGTACCGGCAGTCGTGGCGGCGCCTTCAAACGGCGTACCGTCGTCCGAGCCCGGCCCCGTCCGGCCGATCGACCCATCGTTGCCGATGCCGGATGCGGCGGCTGTGGTGCTTCCACCCGGGCCGAGCGCCGCGGTTCCGCCTTCGGCGAGAACCTTCGCAAAGGCAGCAAGCAGCGGTGCAAGGTTCGGATCGGCGCTCGCCGCCTCGGCAACGGCCTTTTCGATGGCCAGCTTGGACAGCGGATCCGTAACCTGGCAGCTGTTTGCGGCCCGCCCAAGGCCGGCACCGATAGCAGCCATCTCCGCGGCATCGGCCTTCTTGGCCTGCTCGATCACCGGCGCAAGCGCTTCATCGCTGCTCCCGACCAACGCACGGACGCGCGATGACAAAACCAGCGGGTCGGACACATCGAGCAAAGAGGCGGGATTGGCCATAAATCCGCTGACATCGACGGAGTTCAGGCTTGAAAGCCTCACGCACGCTGCCGCAAAAGCGCTCGAACTCATGCCGACAAGCGCTGCCGCCACGATTCCGCTATATGCAAGCCTACGATAAACACTCGACCTTGCCATAACTGCGCTTTCCTTCATGAAATCCGCGGCTAGACGGCCGGCTCCGATTGCTTGCAACCGGCACCGGCCCGTCTATCTCAATCAATTTCCAAGAGACCGTACAGCGTTGCGCGTATCCTTGGTATCGTCCGCAACACCGGAAATAGTGGACGATACGGAGTTCACGATGTCAAGGAACTTGACCAATTCGACAGAGTCCGAATTGGAAATATAGATAATATCCTTGTCTTCCATCTTGAATTGCTGAACGGCAAACAGGGTTGCCGGATCACGAAGATTGGCGCGGATGATCATCGGAACCGACTCGCCGGCAAATCTCGACGTATCCACATGCATCGCGGCAAGCGTCTTCTTAGGCGCAAGGCGATAGAGCAGGACCTGAGCCGGATCTGCGCGATCGTCACGCAGCCCGCCCGCCTTGGCGATTGCCTCCCCGAGGGTCAGGTCGGACTCCTCGAAATCGAAGCGCCCACTGACGCCTGCGGCGCCGAGCGCGAGGTAGGTGCGGCGCTCATGATCGACCGAGATCGTATCATCAGGCGCGACATAGATGTTTTCGGCCGGGTTTTTCAGCAGCGTATTGTAGGCGACCGTTGCGGTCTTGCCGCGGCGCTGCAGCGTCACATTCGTTTCGATATTGTTGGTCGTCAAACCACCGGCGGCGGAGATGACGTCAAGAACGCGCTCGCCGGCCGGGCTGATCTCGACGCGCTGCGGATTGTTGACATCGCCAAGCACGGCAACCTGACTGGAGCGGCTTGTCGTCGTCGTAATGACCACCTGCGGCTCGATCGCACGGCTTGCCAGCCGGTCTTCGACGTCCTGCTCCACGGTCTCCTTGAGACGACCAGCGGCCGGAACCCGTCCCGCATAGGGGATGGTGATCGTGCCATTTCTATCGATGGTCTGGCTCGGCAGCGAAATGTAATTGCCCGGTCGGCTGCCGGCATCCGACGGAATGAAGAGACCGCCGGACTGCGCTTCGAAGATGGCAACCTGAACGACGTCGCCGTAACCGAGCGGAATTTCGGGCGCTCCGCCTTTGCCGCCGCCGAAACCCTTGAAGGAGGTTGGCTGGGCAGTGGTAAAGTACGGCAGAACGTTTTTGCTGAGATCGACGAGGGCGTAATCGATGCCGACGCGCCGCTCCTTTGTCGTCACTTTTACCGTGGCATCTCGATCAACATCTTTGTGATCAGGACCGGATCTTGGCAAGGACGTGCAGCTTGCCAATATAGTCGTTAGCGCTACAACAATGGCGACGCGTGTACTACCGACAGGAAAACAACCCATAGAATAACCCGTGTTGACGCACTTTGAGCTACTGCCCCGCAATCTGACAAAATACAAGACAATCCCCGATCATAATCGCTAAAAGCCGTTTAACATTCTCTAACTGTGGCAGGTCAGCAACGCCGACCCCTTCAGCAAACGAAACGGCCCCAGCTCGACACTCTGGTGCCGGCAATAATCTAAAGGCCGCATCCGCTATAAAATTTCTTAGGTTTGAGAGTCAACCCGCGGCGCCGGGACAAGGGCATTTTCGAAAAATCTTCATAAAACCCATTCATTTAAGCCAATTATTGCTTAGGGACTACGCATATTGCCGATCCGTTTCGTTCTGGCTGCGGCCGAGGCTGATCGAAACGACGGCGCTGAGAAAGGCGGCGAAAAACACTGCGAAACCGGGGATTTGCAGCGAGAAATCGACCGCCGCGTGAAGGGCGACCAGAACCGTCGCCGCTATGCCGAGTAGGACATAGTGTCTCAGGCGCCGTCGGTCGGCGAGCCCGCGCCAAAACACCTTGGCAAGCACCGCGAAAGCTAGAAGCACCGCGACCGGGAACATTATCCCCAGGCCAAGAAATCCTTCGAGATAGAAATTATGCGCGCGGTCGAAGATCCCGAAAATCCCGCAGGCCGGATCGCGATAGGCGGAGAATACGGTCCGGAAAGTGCCGAGGCCCGTTCCCGTCAGCCAATGATCCGAAATGGCACGCCATATGCCCGGCAGAATGCAGAACCGATCATCATCCTCGAGCGGCCGCTCTTGCGCCCGCAAGATCGCCTGGCCCGCAAACATCGCCAGCAGCAGCACGACGAAACCGGCTGCCGAGAGCAGCTTCACCATCGAACGCCATTTCGGCGCCGGTTTGTACCCTCTCCTGGAGCTGCTCCAATTGAGGACAAGCCATGGAAAATAGAGGAGAGCGGCAACAAAGGTCGAAAATATTCCGGCACGCGAGCGGGTGAGCATCAGCGCGGTGAAGCAGACGCACAGAAGCAGCATGTAGATCCACGCTTTCAAGAGAAGCACGTTTCGCCCCTCTTGACCGGGCGGGTATTTTGAAAAGGAGCGGGCAATGTCCCTGACGAGCGTCAGCATCAGCAGGGTTCCGAGCCCGAGGAAGGTTGCGGCCGTATTACGGTTCACGAAGACGGCCGTCAGGCTGTCGAGATAGGCGCTTTTTTCGATGACGATCAGAATATTGGGAAACATCGAAAACTGCAGCAGCCCGAAGGCGGCGATCGCACCCGCCGAAAGCCCGAGGCCGGTGAGCACCTTTCTCGCGCGCTGATCCGTATCGCATAGGAGAAGCCCGGTCAGGAACGTGACGAAGGGCAGAGCGATTGAGAGGATCGAGGCGAGCGTGTCGCCCGGCTCTACAGAGATCGCCGCGTACTGGACCCCAGCCAGGTCACGCGCGGCACTCCAGGCGGGATTCGCCAGCCACCGGGAAGGCAGTTCGATCGTTTGGATGTACGTCCAGCCCGCCAGCACCACCAGCAGAAACAATGCTATGCTGAACACCCATCTGCTCTGTTTCGGCTCTCCGAACAGCAGTCCTGAAATGATGGCAAGAGCAAACATTCCGATTGCCGCGAAGGCGAAGGGAATGGGTGTAACGCTTCCGAACGGCACGAGCGTCAGTATAACGAGAGCGATGAAGGCGAAGAGAAGAAGCTCTCGCAAGAGGCGCCTGTTGATGAGGTTGGATAACATTTGATTTCGTTTACCAGAGCAGGCGACAATCAAAGCAACACAACCAGCGCGGTTAATATGCACGTACTAACATAAATTGCATATCAAGCGCTTGCGTGCTAAAGTGTAACAGAATTCCACATCATTTAAAATTGTCGCGAAAGGTTTAAGCCAATCGAGACAAGCCCCGGCTATGCTCCTTCAAGCAGCAGAAACGGGACAGACGTTCTGCGGCCAATACTTGGCAGATCACTAAATCGCCATGCCATTGACTGAGACAAAAGGCAAGCCTGATCTCAATCGGTTGTCCTGACGGGGATTTAAGAGATGAAGAAAACATTCGTTACACTTCTGGCATTGGCTTTTACGGCAGGCAATGCATGCTCGGCATTTGCCGCCGGCCCCGCAGGTTTGGCCCGCGGCCTCACCAGCAGTCCGACGGTCAGCTATATCTCTGAAAAAGAAAAGATCATCCCGCCCTTCGCCCAAGTACTGTTCTGTGCGCAGAACCCGGCCGAATGCCGCGACAATAATGGGCTCTCCGTCGTCACGCTTGATGACAAGCAAATGCAGCAACTGACGGATGTGAATTCCACGGTGAACCGTACGATGATCGGCCGGAACGATCCGAGCACCGAACTCAACGGCGACGTCTGGAAGGTGAATGTCCGCAGCGGCGATTGCGAAGATTTCGCGCTCACCAAGCGCAGTCGGCTGATCGCGATGGGCTGGTCGTCGCGCGCCCTGCGGATCGCCACGGCCTATACGCCATCAGGTGAAGGGCATGCGGTCCTGGTGGTCAGGACCGACAAGGGCGACCTCGTGCTCGACAACCGGAAAAGCAGCATCAAGAACTGGCGGGACACCGATCTGCGCTGGGACAAGATTCAGTCGGGAACCGACCCCTATGTCTGGTACCGGCTGTAGCGGCTGTCGCGGCCGACCAACCCATCCACCTCTTTTTGACATGGAAGTCGAGCCGGTTCTGACGAACGGCTCGACTTGTCATATCGCGCACATAAACCTATGACTTTGCTGTCGAGCGGGATAGCCGGCAGCGAATTGCGGCGCCCGAAGTTCGATTTCCGATATGGGTATCAAGCGATCTTCGATATTGTCTTTTCGCCCAGAACCAGTATGACGGACGCCATGCTGCGACGCAGCATGACGTTCTACTCTAATGATTTGAGGGAATTATGCGCATCACGATGATTGGATCAGGCTATGTCGGCCTCGTTTCAGGCGTTTGCTTCGCGGATTTCGGCCACGACGTCATCTGCGTCGACAAGGACCTGAGCAAGATCGAAGCCCTTCGCGAAGGTCGCATTCCGATCTATGAGCCGGGTCTCGATCAGCTGGTCGCCGAAAACACCAGCACCGGCCGGCTGTCCTTCTCGACGGATGTCGGCGAAAGCGTGCGTGGCGCCGACGTCGTCTTCATCGCAGTCGGCACGCCGTCCCGGCGCGGCGACGGCCATGCGGATCTGTCCTACGTATACGCGGCTGCCCGTGAGATCGCCACCTATGTGGAAGGTTTCACCGTAGTTGTCACCAAGTCGACCGTGCCGGTCGGCACTGGCGACGAGGTCGAGCGCATCATCCGCGAAACCAATCCTTCGGCAGATGTCGCCGTGGTCTCCAATCCCGAATTCCTGCGCGAAGGCGCCGCGATCGAGGATTTCAAGCGCCCCGACCGTATCGTCGTCGGCCTGAACGACGACCGGGCGCGCGAAACCATGACCGAGGTCTATCGCCCGCTTTACCTCAACCAGGCTCCCCTGGTCTTCACCACTCGCCGCACCTCCGAACTGATCAAATATGCGGCCAACGCTTTCCTCGCGATGAAGATCACCTTCATCAACGAGATCGCCGATCTCTGCGAGCGGGTTGACGCCAATGTCCAGGACGTTTCGCGCGGCATCGGTCTCGACGGCCGTATCGGCTCGAAGTTCCTGCATGCCGGTCCCGGTTACGGCGGCTCCTGCTTCCCCAAGGATACGCTTGCCCTGGCCAAAACAGCGCAGGATTTCGACGCGCCGGTCCGCCTCATCGAGACAACGATCTCGATCAACGACAACCGCAAGCGGGCAATGGGTCGCAAGGTCATTTCGGCCGTCGGCGGTGACATTCGCGGCAAGAAGATCGCCATTCTCGGACTGACCTTCAAGCCGAACACCGACGACATGCGCGACAGCCCGGCGATCGCCATCATCCAGACGCTGCAGGATGCCGGCGCCCAGGTCGTCGGCTACGATCCTGAAGGCATGGACAACGCCCGTAAGGTGATCGAGAACATCGGATATGCGAACGGCCCTTATGAAGCTGCCGCTGACGCAGACGCACTTGTTATCGTCACCGAATGGAATCAGTTCCGCGCGCTCGATTTCAATCGCCTGAAGCAGTCGATGCGCGCTCCGGTCCTGGTCGACCTGCGCAACATCTACCGCAGCGACGAAAT
Organism: Rhizobium sp. Pop5; assembly: GCF_024721175.1. Taxonomy (NCBI): domain Bacteria; kingdom Pseudomonadati; phylum Pseudomonadota; class Alphaproteobacteria; order Hyphomicrobiales; family Rhizobiaceae; genus Rhizobium; species Rhizobium sp. Pop5. The sequence goes on from NZ_CP099399.1 coordinate 2,996,322, forward strand.
GCGCAAACATGGCTTTGCCTATACCGGCATCGGCACCAACTTCTACCAGGACGTCACCAACGCCTGAGATGGACTTGTGATCCGATGATCGCTCAGACGCCGCGGAGATAAATCCCGCGGCGTTTTCATTTTGGGCATCCTTCAAGCCAATGTATGTCGTTGCACGACGCGCTTTAAAGTATCCCGACTCGCGTCCCCTTGATCGTCAACACCGTCAGACGGCCCGTTGCCGAAACCGCAGTGTCGATACCGATTCGTTGCGGACCAAATGTCGGGACACGAGCCGGGGTATGCCCGTGAATCACCAGGACAGGAAGCTGCGGTCCCTCGTCCAGAAAGGGCTGGCGGATCCACATCAGATCGCTGTCTTTCTGTTTGTTGAGATCGATTCCCGGCCTGACGCCCGCATGGACAAAGACGACCCTTCCCATCCGCAGCATGATCGGCAGTGATTCCAGAAATTGGATATGCCGCTCGGGGATCATGTTGCGAATGACACGGGCGATTGATTCATTTCCAGCCGCCGACTGCAGCAGATGCTCGATATCGACGCCGTAGGAGTTCAGCGTCTCCGGTCCGGCAAAACCGAGCCATTCGAGAATGCGCACTGGCTTGCGATAGAGTTTCACCAGCTCCGCATCGTGGTTGCCGCAAAGGGCGAAACGCTGGAATCCCGGCGGAGGCGCCTTGCACAGGAACTCCAGCACAGCGCTCGAATCCGGCCCGCGATCGACATAGTCGCCGAGCAGAAGGATAAGTTTAGGCCCCGGGATGCGCGCGCCGTCCTCCTCGATGCGGCGATGCGCCTCGACGAGTTCGCTGTAACATCCGTGAATATCGCTCATCGCGTAAACCGCAGCGAAGTCGCCCTCGGCAAATGTCAGCCGCGCGCGCCTGCTGCGATTGCCGACCAGTGGTAATTGTTGTCGTAATGGCCCTAGATAGTTAAACATGTAATCCATTTATGAGACCCGGCGAAATGCCGGTTGCCGGTACGATCCGTCTCTTGTTTGTCGCTGAAAAGGCAGAAGGTCCTGCCTTCACCAGAAGTTGACCGGATCGCAGCTCCATCGACATTATAACCGGAACCGATTGCCATGTTCAGGCCGGCTTGATCCTTCGTCATCCCGAGAGTCGGCTCGCCTGGCTCGTCGCGGCGATGACATTGGAGGAAGCCGCTCTGATTCGTTCGAGCGCCTGCTGAATGCCGAAGCCGGTCATGGCGTGCCGATTGGTCCGCTCTGCCCCGCGCGATTCTCCGTTGTGGTTGTTCGAAACCTCGTCTTCGCGGATTTCTGGAGCGAGACCGATTCTCCGGGCGACGGATTCGCTCAGACAATTCAGTGGCGGCAGTAGAGTTAATGCCGCGAGAACCGGCAATTTGTATTCATTCATACTTGCAAGGGTGCCGCGGTTAATAGGACGCTATATTTTGATATAGGACGGTTAATCCGGCGTTAAACCGACGGCATATCGCGTAATTCGATTGAACCACCGCCGCGTCGGCTACTATTGAGAAACCCGCCTATGTCGGATTTCCACAGATTGAACTTCCCAAAAAGCTGTATAAATCAACTATAGCGATAGCGATTACAAAAAAATGAACGTTTAAGCATATGATGCTTGACGCTCCTGCGGCCCCGAATAATGATGGTGCGTTGCGATCGTGAACGACGTTCGCAAGTGGAAATCTCAGATCCAAAATTGCGGGGTGCAAAGTGGAAACTGCGGTTGATTCGAAAATGATCGAGGCCATTGCCTACGACGAAGACAGCCGGCATCTACGGGTCTACCTGACGAACGGTCAGAGACGAGAATATGAAGGCGTTCCCAAGGGGATTGTCGTCGGCTTGACGATGGCTGAATCCCCGGGGATTTTTTACATGAAGGCAATCAGGGGCAAATATCCTCCCCGCCCCTAAGGCATATCGCGCAAAACTGCGAAGCGGTTTTGCGATCATATCCTGCCGACTGATGCGACAGGAGCATGATTTCAGCAAGGATGCGGGACCGGCATTCGCCGGTCCCGCAAATCAGCTTCCGTAATCACCAAAAAAATCGCGAACCGCATCGATCTCGAGCGGCGCAATGTTGTGGCCGCCGGGGTGCCAGACCATCCTGACTTCCGCCCCGCGGTTTTTCAGATGCTCCGACAGCGCCTCGGTCAGCGGAACGGGCGCGATCGGGTCCCGCTGCCCGGCCGTTATCAGCACTCTGCGTCCGGCAAGCCCCGACCGGGTTTCGGGTTCGAACGGAATGAGCGGATGCATCAGGACCGCAGCGTCGAAGATGCCTTTTTCGATCAGCACGTTAGCGAGGATGTTGGCGCCATTCGAAAAGCCGAGCCCCAGAATATTGGAAGCCTGGCATTCCTCGGCGACCGCCTTGACATAGGCCGCCATCTTCTCCGTCGCGCGTGAGAGGTCGGCCATGTCATAGACCCCTTCCCCGGTGCGGCGGAAGAAGCGCGCGGCGCCAAATTCGGAAACGTCGCCGCGTGGTGAGAGGACCGTCCCTTCGGGCAGCAGGCCTCGGCCGAAGTCAAAGAACTGGTTTTCATCGCCGCCGGTGCCATGCAGCATCAGAAGGAGCGGTTTGCCGGGTGCACCGGCATGCAGCCGGTGCACATATCCTGTTTCGATCATGTCGGTCTCCTTAGCCTTCCAGCGGCTGCAGATGCTGCTCCAGCAGGGAGCGAAGATGAGCGTGCTGCGGCGGCAGCTTCAGGGCTTCGCCGAGATGAGCCGTATCCTCGTCGCGGTCGAAGCCGGGCTCGTTGGTCGCGACCTCGAACAGCACGCCGCCGGGCGTGCGGAAATAGATCGCCCAGAAATAATCGCGGTCGATCACCGGCGTGACCTGATAACCCGTGTCCATCAGTGCCTTGCGCACCTCGAGCTGCTTTTCGCGGTTTTCGACGGCGAAGGCGACATGGTGAACGGAGCCGGCGCCGGGAAGAGCGCGGGCGATGTTCGGCATGGTCTCGAGATCGATGAAATGGGCGCCGTTGCCGTCAGGCTTGATCAGGCGCTTGACGCCATCCCTTTCCTCCGCGACCTCGTAACCCATGAACTTCAGGAGTTCGGCCGTGCCGCCCTCGTCTCTCAGCCGCATGGCGACTGAGTGGAAACCGCGAATGGCATGATCCTCGCTGATGCCGCCATGCGTCCAGGGCAGGCGGGCGTCATCCTTGACCTCGACGAGCGCAAAACCGTCGCCATCCGGACCGGAGAAGTTCAGACGCTTCTCGCCGAAGCTTTCCTCAGCCTTCAGACCGCCGACACCGAGCGTGGCGAAGCGGTCGCTCCAGAAACCGAGCGAGCCTTGCGGAACGGAAAACACCGTCGTGCCGACTTCGCCGGTGCCGGGACGGCCCTGCGCCATCTTCGGGAACGGGAAATAGGTCATAATCGTGCCGGGTGCGCCGGTCTCGTCGCCATAATAGAGGTGATAAACATCAGGCGCGTCGAAATTGACCGTCTTCTTGACGCGGCGCAGGCCGAGCGCATGGGTGAAGAATTGATTGTTGGTGCGGGCATCCTCCGCCATCGACGTGACGTGGTGTAGACCCTTGATCTGACCGAGCATGTGAGACCCCTTTCTGGCCCGCCTCTGCGGGCTTTCGATGGATCATAAATGCTCGCTATCGGGCCCTGCGGAAAGAGCCGCAGAGCAAAAC